>JBDHZS010000024.1:0-28191 GCA_039812025.1 Nocardioides sp.
CCCGGTCGGCCACGGCGGCGCATGCGTAGCCGGCGTACGCCTCGGCGAGCACGCCGAGCGCCTCGGCCGCAGCGGAGCGGCGCTCGATCTGCTCGCCGAACGCGGTGAGCTCGTCGAAGGTGTCCCCCGCCGACCTCACCGCCTGCTCATCGAGCTGCGGCAGCGCCTGGGAGAGCTGCTCGGCCAGCTTGACCGGCTCGATGTCCTCCCCGACCTGAGGCTGCCGCAGCCAGTAGAGCAGCCGCAGCACCTCGTCGTACTGCGAGGGGTCGAGCCCGAAGAGCGTCCGGCCGACGTGCTCCTTGTAGGCGGCGGCCTTCTCGAAGACCTGCCCGTCGGCGCCAAGCGTCTCCTCCAGCCGCGGCCTGGACAGTGGCCCGCCGTCGTCCTCCAGTGCGAGGTCGTGACCCACGCGGCGGCCGGTCGTGAAATGCCAGGCGGTCGCAGTGCGTGCGGAGGCGGAGGCGCGGATGCCGACGCCGCAGGTGAGCGCCTCCTCGCGGCCGTCGTCCCCGGTGCGCAGGAACTCGACCCAGACGTAGCCCACGCGGGCCTGGCCCTCGTAGCCGTCGGTCATCAGCCACAGCAGGCTGGTGTGGTGCTTGGCCGAGGCGGTGATCCGTGCCTTGTCGCCGTCGAGCGCGAAGGGCAGCAGCATCTCCAGGGTCTTGGACTTGCCGGCGCCGTTGGCGCCTCGGAGCAGCAGCCGGCCGTCGGCGAAGGCGAACTCCTGCTCGTCGTACTGCCAGACGTTGAGGACGCCGGCGCGGTGCAGCCGGAAGCGTTCGGACGTCGATGTCACAGGTCCTCCTCGAAGAGCGAGCGTTCGCCGGATGGCCCCGGCGTGGTGACCAGCTCTGGGCGGGGCGCATAGCGCGCGGCCGCGGCGTGGACCAGCAGTCCGCTGCCGTCGGGTCTGACCAGGCCGGTGTCGGTGAGCACGGCGATGGCCTCGGCGTACGCCGCCTCGGGGTCGTCGCGGTGCGCCTTGCGCAGGCCGCGCCGCCAGGTGGCGAAGACCCGGTCGCAGGCCCGCCGCGCGGTGGACCCGGCGACGGGCGCCCAGGGTGTGCCCTCCAGCTCGCTGCCGCGGGCGGCGCGGACGTCGGCCACCAGCTCGCCGAGCAGCAGGAACGCGAGGTGCTTGGCCGAGCCGTTGCCGGGGAAGACGAGGTCGGTCAGCTCGCCCGCGGGGTCGAAGGCGAGCGCGCCCTCGGCGCGGATCTCGAGCTCGAGTCCGAGGTTGCGCCTGTACCACTCCCTCTCCCGCTCCCGGTTGCGCCGCCACCAGCCGCGCTGCTCCTCGGTCAGCTCGTCGGCCGTCAGCACGGGCTGCTCGACCAGCTTGCGACGGATCGCAACCCGGGCGCCGCCCGCCGCGGACGGCACGGCGGCGACGTCGAGCACGTCCTCGGGGCGCTCGCACGCCCCGAGCGGTGCCGCGACCAGCGCGGCGAGCCGGTCGCGATGGACATCGAGGAGGGATTCGGTACGGCGCTCGGCCCAGTGTTCGAGGTCGCCGTCACGCTCGGAGAGCACGCCGAGGTCGACGAGCGCGACCAGCGCCGAGTGGAGCGCCCGCCGCTCGGCGATGTTGTCCAGGTCGACATCGATGCCGGCGTCCGCGGCGGCCGAGCGGACCCCTGCGACCAGCTCGTCGACCATCACCTGGCGGCGGCTCTGGGTCAGCGCGGCGAGCGTCAGCGCCAGCAGGGCGTAGCGGCGCGGCGTGAACGGCACGTCGTTGCGGCGGCGGAGGCCGCGCCCGGCATCCGCGCCCAGGCCGGTCTTGTAGAGGCGTGCCATGGTGGGCTCGACCACGAGGCGGTAGCCGAGGCCATCGGCGAAGAGCCGGATCAGCTCGTCTCGGTGGCGCCGCACGAGGGCGAGTTGGTCGGGGTGGGCGTCGGCATGGAGCAACGGTCGTCGCAGGAGCGCGCGGGCACCGGCGCGCAGGTCCGCCTCCGCCAACAGGTCGATCCCGCTCATGCGTCGGCCTCCCATCGCTCAACGTCGGCCCCACCCTGATCGGCCCCTTCCTCGATGGCAGCCCCGAGGGCGATCTCGACCGCGAGGTCGCGCAGGGTCAGCACGCCCGAGGGGCTCCGCACCACGACCGACCCGCCCGGGTCGAGGCTCAGCGCCAGCTCCAGGACCTGCCCGTCGTCGAGGCGGGCGTACGCCGTCGCACGAGCCTCGGCGGTGAGCGGGCGACCTCGGCGGGTGAGCGCCTGGCTGTGCAGGTCGAGGAAGGCGGCGCGCGCGTCGTCACCGAGGCGCACCTCGCCCAGCGCCCCGGCCTGGGCGGCCAACTCCCGCAGGGCCGCCACCCGGCGCCGCTGCTGCTCTTGACGCTCGGCGATCCGGGCGCGTTTGGCGGTCGAGTAGTCGGCCCGGGCTCCGGTACGCCCACCGTCGCGTCGGTCGCCGCGGACCCGAAGCCCGACCGGCACCTCGGCGACAGGCGCGCCCCACCAGCTGCGGGTCGCGGGCACGGGGTCGCCGTCCGGGTCCGCCGCGAAGGCGAGATGCCGCGCCGAGTAGAGCCCGAAGGTCGCCGCCCAGAGCTCGTGGGCCCGGTCGTCGGCCGCCTCGTCGAACCACCGCGCGAGCCGGGTGAGGTCGCCGTACCGGCTCTGTTGGCGGTCTGCCCCCGCGGCGATCCGGCGCAGGTTGGTGAGCAGCGAACGCATCGCGTCGGTGGCGAGTCGCCGCACGTTGTCGGCGTCGGCGCGGCGCCCGTGCGACCCGACGAACCACGCGTGCAGGCTGCCCCAGTCCGCCGGCTCGAGGCCGGTCGCCCGGCGCGCCTCGACGCCGTCGATGCCGACCAAGCGGTCGCCGGTGTTGGCCCGCGCGCAGAGCCCGACGACGAGTGGCTCGAGCTCGACGAGCCGGTCGGCGAGCTGCGGCATGTGGCGCGAGATCTCCTCGACGAACCGCTGCAGGTAGTCCAGAAGCGCCGTCTTGAACATCTCGAACTCGTCGCGGCCCAGGTCGAAGCGGCTGAGCACCTGGGTCAGGTAGGAATAGAACTGCCGAGTCGAGGAGACCAGCACCTCGAACTGCGCGAACAGGGTCGTGATCCGCGCGGCGACGTCGCGCGGATCGGCCTGGTCGAGGTCGCCGCGCGCCAGGCGGACGAGGTCCTCGAGGCCGGTGAGGATGCCGGGCAGCATCTCGCTGGAGACCTCGCGCGCGGCGTCGGAGTGGCTGAGCAGCTCCTCCACCTGCCGGTGCACCAGCTCGCCGCGCAGGGTGAGCTGGTAGCGGGCGCGGTTGGACAGATACTCCCTGACACTGCGCGCCTCGGTCTCCCGCGGGCTGCGCGCCAGGTTGCCGTGCTCGACGAGATAGGAGAGCCGTTGATCGACGGTGTCTCGATCCAGCTCGAGACCCTCGTCGGCCAGCCGATCGGCGACCTCGTCGGCGGACTGGTCGGAGAGGAAGCCGCTCATCCCGGACGTGAAGAGCCGCATGATCGCCAGGTAGCTCGCGGCCTCCTCGTTGACGGCGTACCGCAGTGCACCGAGCGTCTGCCGCCCGCGCACCGTCAGCACTTCATCCATGGCCCGCACCGTAACCGAGACCTCCGACAGTCTCACTCGGGCGCCGAGTCCTCTACGCTGCCTGCCAGACATTCACCGCTCGGGTACGACGAGAGGCACGCCGCCATGACCGACGACCAGGTGCTCTACACGCTCGGCCCCGACGAGGAGGTCACCCGCTGGTACAGCGTGGTCGCCGACCTCCCGACGCCGCCCCCGCCGCCGCTCCACCCGGGCACCCACGAGCCGGTCGGCCCCGACGACCTGGCGCCCCTCTTCCCGCCCGAGCTGATCGCACAGGAGGTCACCGCCGAGCGGTACGTCGAGATCCCCGAGCCGGTGCTCGAGGTCTACCGCCAGTACCGCCCCAGCCCGCTCTACCGCGCCCGCAACTGGGAGCGGCAGCTCGGCACGCCGGCGCGGATCTACTACAAGTATGAGGGCGTCTCCCCCGCCGGCTCGCACAAGGTCAACACCGCCGTGCCGCAGGTCTACTACAACGTCGAGCACGGCATCACGCGGCTGACGACCGAGACCGGCGCGGGGCAGTGGGGTACGGCACTGTCCTATGCCGCCGCGCTGTTCGGGGCCAAGTGCGAGGTGTGGCAGGTCGGCGTCTCCTACGACACCAAGCCGCAGCGCCGTACCCTCATCGAGGTCTTCGGCGGCACCGTCCACCGCTCGCCGTCGCGGCTGACCGAGGCCGGCCGGGCGTTCGCCGACGACCACACGGGCTCGCTCGGCATCGCGATCTCCGAGGCGGTCGAGGTCGCCGCGCAGGATCCCGCCGCGAAGTACGCGCTCGGGTCGGTGCTCAACCACGTCCTGCTGCACCAGACCGTGATCGGCGAGGAGGCGCTCAGGCAGCTCGCGAAGGCCGGCGAGTCCTCGGTGGACGTCGTCTACGGCTGCGCGGGCGGCGGCTCGAACTTCGCCGGCCTCGCCTTCCCGTTCCTGCGCGAGAACCTCACCGGCGGCGCGGCCACGCGGATCGTGGCGGTCGAGCCGACGTCGTGCCCGACGCTGACCCGAGGCGAGTACCGCTACGACTTCGGCGACACGGTCGGCATGACGCCGCTGATGAAGATGTACACGCTCGGCCACGACTTCGTGCCCTCGCCGATCCACGCGGGCGGGCTGCGGTGCCACGGCATGGCGCCGCTGGTCTCGCACGCCGTCCACGAGGGGCTGCTCGAGGCGCTCGCGCTGCCGCAGACCGAGTGCCTGCAGACCGGCATGGAGTTCGCGCGCGCCCAGGGCATCGTGCCCGCACCCGAGTCGTCCCACGCGCTCGCCGCCGCCCGCCGCGACGCGCTGGAGGCCGCTGCGACCGGGGAGGAGAAGGTCATCGTGGTCGGCCTCTCCGGCCACGGGCTGCTCGAGCTCAACGCCTACGCGCAGTACCTCTCGGGCCAGCTCGCGGACGACGCGCTCTCGGAGGAGGAGCTCACCAGCGCCCTCGCCGCGGTGCCGGTCCTGGCTTAGCCGGATCGGTCGCACGCCGCCGCGGTCGGCAACGCTGCGCCCGAGCTAGCGGGCTCGGATCTCCCGCAGCACCACCGTGAGCGTGGTCGAGGGATCCGAGAGCCGATACTGCTCGAGGACGTCGGGTCCGCAGGCAGCGGTGCCGATGCCGTGCTGGGCGGCGTCGACGTTGACCCAGATGCGGTCGCCCGGCACCAGGTCGGTCGGGTGGCGGGCAGCGTCGAGGTCCTCGCTGGTCCAGGGTCGGGCGGTGAGCTCGAAGTACGGTCGGCCCTCGATCCTCAGACCGGGGCCCCGCGCGCCGGTCAGGGTCGCCCAGCGGACCTCTGTGCGGTTGCCGTTCTCCTGCGGCACCGGGTACGGCGTCTGGAGCGCCGCGACCGAGCTGGCGAACCGCCCGACGCGCGCCGCCTGGCGGGTGTCGGCGTAGGCCTCGCCCGGGCCGCGGCCGAACCACTCGACCGCGTCCAGCCCGCCGGGCAGGCCGAGCCGCAGGCCGAGTCTGGGCAGCGGAACGGGCCAGGACCCGTCCGGTGCGACGGTGAGCGTGAGCGCCAGCGCGTCGTCGTCGGCGGTCCAGGTGTACGTCGCCAGCAGGCCGAGATCGGTCCCCGCCGGCGCAACCCGGGTGGTGACGACCAGGGCGTCGTCGGTGGCCTGGACGCCGAGCGTGCGGTGGCGCATCCGGTGCAGTCCGACCGTGCGCCACTGCGCCTCGAGGCCGCCACCCTGGCCCGGGGCGCCGTGGTCGTTGTCGGTGGGCGCCCGCCACGTGTCCAGCCTCGGCCCTCGGAGTTTGAGGTCGCCCAGTCGGCGGAGCCTGCCGCTCTGTGCGTCGAAGTCGCCGATGCCGAGGCGGATGCGGCGGCGGCGTGGCACCGGTGCCGCCGTGCGGCGCAGCGGCGGGGGTGCGGGCGGGGAGGAGACCCGGACCTGGGCCCATGCCACCTCGTGACCGGCCGGTGCCCACGAAGTGGCGTCGGCGAGAACGGCCCGGACCGTCAGCCACGCCTCGTGGGTGACCGGCGGTAGCTCCGGCCACGCCAGCTCGACCTCGCCGCCGGGGGGGACCGCCCCGACCTCGAGGGTGCCCTCCTCCCGCAGCCTGCCGCCGTCCTCGAGCGTCCAGCAGAACCTGAGATGCGACAGGGTGAGGAAGTCGTACTTATTCCGGATGCGCACCGTCCGCGCCGTGGGATCGGCGGAGATCCCCACCGGCTCGACGACCTTCTTGAGCTCGACCAGCCCGGGCGAGGCGACGCGGTCGGGGAACAACAGTCCGTCTATCACGAAGGTGCCGTCGTGGACCGGCTCGCCGAAGTCGCCTCCGTAGGCGAAGTACTCGGCACCGTCGGGCGTGACGGTCCGGATCCCTTGGTCGATCCACTCCCACACGAAGCCGCCCTGGCATCGTGGGTAGCGCTCGAACAGCTCCTGGTACTCCACCAGCCCGCCCGGCCCGTTCCCCATCGCGTGGGCGTACTCGCACAGGATGAAGGGCATCGACCGGCGTCGGGCATCCAGCTCCGGGTCGGGCAGCGGCGCCTCGGCACGGCGGCCGATCGCGTCCACCTCGTCGTGGCTGGCGTACATGCGACTGTAGACGTCGACGTCGGCGCAGGACTGGTCGCCTTCGTAGTGCAGGGGCCGGGAGGGGTCGCGTGCGCGCGCCCAGGCCGCCATCGCCGAGAGGTTCCCGCCAGTGCCGGCCTCGTTGCCCAGGGACCACATGATGATGCTCGGGTGGTTCTTGTCCCGCTCGACCATCCGACGCATCCGGTCCACCAGGACGGGGCGCCACTGCGGGTCGTCGGACGGGTTGCCCCGCCAGCCGATGCGCTCGAACCCGTGGGTCTCCAGGTCACACTCGTCGACGACGTACAGGCCGATCTCATCGCACAGCTCGAGGAACCGCGGGTGCGGCGGATAGTGGCTGGTGCGCACGGCGTTCAGGTTGTGTGCCTTCATCAACCGCGCGTCTCGGCGTCTCAGCTCGTCGGGGATGACGCGGCCGCGATCGGGGTCGAACTCGCTCCGGTTGACGCCTCGCAGCAGGATCGCCTGGCCGTTGACGGTCAAGAGCCCGTTCTCGACCGCGACGGTGCGGAACCCGATCCGGAGCGGCACGCGCTCGCCGTCGCTGGCTAGCGTGGCGTGGTAGAGGCGCGGCTGCTCGGCGCTCCACGGCTCCACGTGGTCGATCCGAACCGTCTCGCCGGCGACGAGTTCGAGCCCGAGCTCGGGGACGGTGATCCGGGCCGGCACGTCGGTGTCGACACGCAGCGTCCCCGCGCCGGTGACGTGGTCGTAGTCGGCGTGGACGAAGTAGTCGTCCAGGGCTCCGGCGGGCCGCGCCAGTAGCGTGACGTCGCGGAAGATGCCCGAGAGCCACCAGGTGTCCTGGCTCTCCAGATAGGAGCCGAACGACCACTGGTGAACCCGGACCGCGAGCACGTTGGGTCGGTCGGTTCGCAGGAGCGGCCCGACGTCGAACTCTACTGGGAGGCGGCTGCCGGTCGCGGTGCCGAGTTCGACGCCGTTGAGCCAAGCACGCAGGCACGAGTCGACGCCCTCGAAGCGCAGGACCGCGGCCATGCCGTGCCAGCTGTCGGGGAGCTCGAAGGTCCGCCGGTAGTCGCCGGTCGGGTTCTCGTCGGGGACGTGCGGCGGGTCGACCGGGAACGGGAACGCGACGTTGGTGTACGCCGGCGCATCGTGTCCGTGCATCTGCCAGTGGGACGGCACCGGCAGCTGCGCCCACGCGCCGTCGTCGAAGTCCGGGGAGACGAAGTCGTGCGGTCCGTCTGCCCTGGGCGACAGCTGGAACGACCACGACCCGTTCAGCGACAGCGCCGGTGAGTCCGAACGAAACCAAGAACGCGCGGCTCGGGCACGGCTGGGCGGCGCGAGCTCCTCGTGATGGGCCAATTCGTGTCTCGTAGCCGGGGGTCAGCCCTTGACCCCGCCCGCGCCCAGACCGCTGCGCCAGAAGCGCTGCAGCATCAAGAACGCGGCGATGATCGGGACGACCGAGAGCAGTGATCCGGTGAGCACCGCGGTGGCGAGGGTCGGGTCCTGCAAGCTCTGCGAGTTCCAGGTGAACAAGCCGAGCGTGATCGGGAACAGCTTCCGGTCGGTGAGCATGATCAGCGGGAGGAAGAAGTTGTTCCAGATCACGATGAACTGGAACAGGAAGATCGTGACCAACGCCGGCTTCATCAGGTGAATCGCGAGGGTGAAGAAGATCCGGAACTCGCCCGCGCCGTCGAGACGACCGGCCTCGATCAGCGCGTCCGGCACGGAGGCCGCGGCGTAGATGCGCGACAGGTACACCCCGAACGGGCTGACCAGGCTCGGCAGCAGCACCGACCAGTAGGTGTTGGTCATGCTCACTTCGGCGAAGATCAGGAAGAGCGGCAGCGCGAGCGCGGTGGCCGGCACGAGCACGCCAGCCAGGATCGTGTTGAAGATCACCTCACGGCCGCGGAACGTGTACTTGGCGAGCGCGTAGCCGGCCATAGCTGCGAGGACCGTGCCGATCGCCGCTCCCCCGCCCGCGTAGACCAGGCTGTTGAGCAGCCACGACCAGAAGATCCCGCCGTCCCTGGTCACGGTGTCGGCGACGTTGGCCTTGAGCTGGATGTCGGAGAACCACAGCCCGGGCGTCGTGGTGAGGTCGCCCTGCGACTTCGTCGAGGCGACGATCAGATACCACAGCGGCAGTAGGAAGCAGGCGGTCGCGGTGAACAGGACCGCCACCGGCACCACCGACGCCATCGCCGACTGACCCGCCGGGCCCGCCTTGGTCGGCGGGGGGGCTTGAGTGCTCATTGTCCCCACCTCTCTGAGAACTTCAGGAATATGAATGACAGCACCGCGGTCGCGGCCGCGAGCAGGAACGACAACGCCGCAGCGTAGTTGTAGGCGTTGCCCGAGGCCGCAGTGAAGACCAACAGGTTCGGCGTGTAGGTGCTGGAGATGCTGGTCGAGATCGCCCGCAGCACCTGCGGCTCGGTGAACAACTGCAGGGTGCCGATGATGGAGAACACCCCGGTCAGGATGACCGCGTCACGGATCATCGGGATCTTGATGCGCAGTGCGACCTGCCACTCCGAGGCCCCATCGACGTTCGCTGCCTCGTAGATGTCGTGGTCGATCGCCTGCAGGTTGGAGTGCATGATCAGCATGTTGTAGCCGGCGTAGGTCCAGGTGACGATGATCGCGATCGACCACAACACCCAGTCGCCGCCGAGGAAGTCGATCCTGAGGAAGTCGGCGACCGGGCCGAGGCCCGGTGTGAACAGGAATCCCCAGATGGTCGTGCCGATCACGACCGGCACCGCGTAGGGGACGAAGTAGGTGAGCCGGAAGAAGCGCTTGAGGCGCGCCAGCGACGAGTCGAGCAGTAGCGCGAACAGCAGTGCCAGGATCAGCATCGCGGGCACCTGCACGAATCCGAACAACAGCACCCGTCCGACGCTGGCGAGCAGCGCCGGGTCGCCGATCGCCTGGGCGTAGTTCGACAGCCCGCCCCACGCATCCCCGGCCGGGCCGAAGGCGCCGTCGCGTTCGGTCACGAAGAAGCTCCGCACGAACGAGTAGCTGATCGGCAGCACGTAGAACAGCACGAACAGGATCCCGAACGGACCCAGGAATCCAAGGATCGCGCGGCGATCACGACTGCGCGCGGCGCGATCCGGACGTCCCGGAGCGTCCGCCTCAACCTGGGCAGCGGTCCCGACACTCATTGAACCTTCACCTCCAATGCCTGCAGCCGCATGGCCGTCTCCGTCTCTCGTTCTGCCGCGTCGAGCGCGTCGGCCAGCGCGCCTTCACCGCTCAACGCGTCGCCGAATCCGTCCGCCAGGGCCGCGTTGGTCTGGGTCATCGTGGGGCCCCACGCGAAGCCGCCCGAGACCTCGCCGGCGGCCTCGGCGAAGACGTCGAAGATGCGTTGTCCTCCGTAGAACTCCACCGGCTGCTGGAGGAACGGCAGGTCGATTCCGTCCACGGTGGCCGGGTAGAGCCCGCCGGTGCGGTTGAGCACCTCGAGGGAGTCCGCGTCGGTGTTCAGCCACAGCGCGAACTTCGCGGCCTCGTAGGGGTGGTCGCTGCCGCGGAGCACCGCGGTGGTCGATCCGCCCCAGTTCGCGGACGTGGGCTCGGCGGCGTCCCACCGCGGCATCGGCGCGACCGCCCACTTGCCCGAGGTGGATGGGACGTTGGTCGACAGGGTCGAGTTGCCCCAGACCGCACTGACCCAGGTCAGCACCCTGCCGTCGGCGAGCGCCTTGGTCCATGGCGTCGAGAAGCCCTGCATCGGGGTGACCAGGTCGTCGTCCAGCATGCCCTGCCAGTAATCGGCCACCTCCGAGGTCGCCTCGTCACCGACGTTGACCAACCAGGTGTCGCCATCGATGGTGAACCAGGACGCCCCGTTCTGCCACGCCAGCCCGGTGAACCAACCGACGTCGCGCTGTGGGAAGTGGGTCATGTACACCGAGGAGTCCTGGCTGTGAACCTTCTCCGCCGCGGCGCGGAACTCTTCCCACGTCTCCGGCACCTCGACGCCGTACTTCTCGAACAGATCCTTGCGGTAGAACATGGCCATCGGACCGGTGTCCTGCGGGATCGCGAACACCCCGTCACCGCTGAACGTTGCCTGGTCCCAGGCGAAGTCGATGAACTGGTCCCCCGTGTCGTCCTCCAGGCACTTGGAGATGTCGCGCAGCCCCTGCTGGAGCCGGAAGCTCGGCAGCATGTCGAACTCGACCTGGGCGAGGTCCGGCTCGGTCTCTGCCTTGAGCGCATTGAACAGGTTCTGGTACGTGCCTTGGTTGCCGCCCGCGACGGCGTTCAGCCGCACCTGGATGTCGGGGTTCTCCTTGTTCCAGATCGCGACCGCTTCGTCCATCCCCGGCACCCACGACCAGAACGAGAGCGTCACCGCGCCCTCGGACGGCTCGCACGCGGTCGAGGGGGCCTCGGGTCCGACCCCGCCGCACGCCGCCAGCGTCAGCGCTGTGCCGAGCGCGGCGCCGGTGGCTGCGACACGCCGGGACCGACGGCTCATGCGCGCCCGCAGTCCGCCGCTCACGACAGCGCTCCGGACCGGTAAGATGCGACCGACGCTCCACCTCGCACCGGGGTGGGGTTCGCCTGCCGGAGGCGGAGCACGGTGGCGACGGCCGCCGGCGGCGCGGATCGGCGCCACGGTGAGTGGGCCGGCGTCGCGGCGTCCGCGGTCGATCGCGACCGGAGGAAGCCTTCACGGGAGAACGGGGGCACGGCACCTCCATCGACGGTGTGGATGTGAACCTCCGGCCGAAGCTGCACAAGTGCACACCGAGTCGGAGTGCCGGTACGCTAGCACAAAACAGAGCAGTTGACCTAGATTCATTTTTGGACGAGCCTGAGGGGGACCACGTGGCGGAGTCGCGACGGCGCGGGCCGTACACCAAGACGGCCCAACGTCGCCAACAGATCCTCGACGCTGCCATCCAGGTCTTCACGACCCGCGGCTATCGCGCTGGATCGACGCGCGAGGTCGCCAGGGTGGCGAACGTGAGCCCGTCCAACCTCACGCACCACTTCAGGACCAAGGAGGAACTGCTGCTGGCCATCCTCGAACGACGTGACGCCGAGAGTCCCGACCAGCGCACGGGTACCCACGACCTCGCCGCCGACGTGCTCGCCCAGGCGCGGTGGAACCAGACCGTCCCTGGTCTGATCGCCCTCTACACGGTGCTCTCGGCAGAGTCCGTCACCGAGGACCACCCCGGACGCGACTACTTCACCGAACGGTTCACCGCTGTCCGGCGCGGCTTCCAAGAAGAGTTCGAGAAGCTGCGGGACGCCGGGCGGCTGCGTCCCGGCGTGGACCCCCGGCTCGCCGCCGCCTCGATCACCGCACTGTGGGACGGGATCCAACTGCAGTGGCTACTGCAACCCGACGAGGTCGACGTCGTCGTACACCTGGAGGCATTCCTCAACCTCATCCTCGAGCCCGCGGACCCCGTGGACGATCAGTGAGCGGACTCTAACCACCCGGTGGCGTCGTCGGCGCGGCACCGGCTCCGAGGACGCCTGGCCTCGTGATGCGGGCGACTAGCACGACGTCGATCCGGAGCCCCCGGAGACGAGGAACGACGATGTGCGTGATGGCCGACTGGTGGGACGGGGAGCCCGTGGAGTCCAGCCGGGCCACCTCCAGGCGAACAGGTGGAGCCGCCTGTCGGAATCGAACCGACGACCTAATCATTACGAGTGATTCGCTCTACCGACTGAGCTAAGGCGGCGCGCTGTCCGGGGCGTCCCCGCAGCGAAGCGAGCATACCGGCGGGCCGGGCCGGGCGCGGAATCGGCGCCCAGCACGGGTCGGTCCGGTGGGTGCGGCGGCCCAGACTCCGGGGTTGGCGACGAAGGATGGGCCGTTGCACTCACCTGGTGGGTGCAACGGCCCACCCTGTCGGGCGGGCGGGAAATCAGCAGGAGAGCCCGTCGTCGGGCACAGTCCCGGCGATGAGATAGGCCTCGATGGCCTCGTCGATGCAGGCGTTGCCGGAGTTGTAGGCGAGGTGGCCGTCGCCGTCGCGGGTGACGAGGACGGCGGAGTCGAGCTGGGAGGCGAGCGCCTCGGCCCACTCGTACGGCGTGGCGGGGTCGCGCGTCGTACCGATGACGAGGATCGGGTCGGCGCCGGCGGCGCGCGGGTCGGTCACGGTCTCGTCGCTCCGGCCGGGGAAGCCGCTGCAGCCCATCGTGCTCCACGCGAAGAGCTCCCCGAAGACCGGCGACGCCTCGCGGAAGTCGGGCAGCGAGGCGCGGACGTCGCGAGGCCGGGCCGCGGCGGGGTCGTCCAGGCAGTTGATGGCGAGGTTCGCCTCCATGATGTTGCTGGAGTAGCCGCCGGTCACACCCCGCCGGGTGTAGGCGTCGGAGAGCGTCAGCAGCATCGTCCCGTCGCCGTCGAACGCCCCCTTGAGCGCGTTGGTCAGCATCCCCCAGCTCGGCTCGCTGTAGAGCGGCGCGACGATCCCGTAGAACGCGTTGCCGCTGGTCAGCTCGCGATCGCCGACGACCAAGGGCTCCTCGTCGAGCTCGGCCAGCAGGTCCGCGATGCGTTGCCCTGCTGAGGTCAGGTCGTCGCCGAGGAAGCACGGCGCGTTGGCCAGGCAGTCCTCGATGTAGGCGTCCAGCGCCCGCTGGAAGCCCCGCGCCTGCGCCAGCGTCGCCTCCTGGCTGCTGATCTCCAGGTCGATGGCGCCGTCCAGCACCAGCCGCCCGACACGCTCCGGGAAGAGCTGGGCGTAGGTCGCGCCGAGCTTGGTGCCGTACGACGCGCCGAAGTAGAGCATCAGCTCCTCCTCCAGCGCCGCCCGCAGCACGTCCATGTCGCGCGCCGCCTCGATCGTCGACACGTGCCGCACCAGCGCGCCGCTGCGGGCCGCGCAGCCGGTCCCGAAGGCGGTGAGCTGCTCGCGGAGCCGGGCGAGCTCCTTGGCGTTGTCCGGGATCGCGTCCGAGGCGATCCACTCGTCCAGCTCGGCGTCGGTGACACAGTCGATCGCCGCGCTCGCCCCGACCCCGCGAGGGTCGAAGCCGACAACGTCGAACCGTTGGGTCAGCGCCGGCCGGAAGTGCAGCGAGGCGTCGTCGGCGTACGATGTGCCCTCGGCGCCCGGGCCGCCCGGATTGACGATGAGCGACCCGACCCGCTCGGACCGGACGTCGGCGTCGCGGCGCAGCACCGCGAGCTCGATGGTCCGCCCGCCGGGGTTGCCGTAGTCCAACGGCACCTCGAGCCGCGCGCACTGGTTGTTGTCGTCGCAGGCCTCCCAGTCGAGCTCCTGGTCGTAGAAGCGCTGCAACGCCGGATCGGGCGCCTCGCGCGCGCCCCCGGCGGCGGACGTGCCCGGCGGCACGGCGTCGGGCCCGGACATCTCGGGGGTCCGCAGCGGGCTCCACACCGTGATCAGCACCAGCGCGCCGACCGCCAGCAGGACGACGGCCGCCAGCGCGATCCCCGCGATCCGCTTGTTCATCGAACCACCCCCGCCGGCACCCGCAGCGCCAGCATCATCGACTCCAGCGCCAGCGCCGGCGGCACGTTGAACTCCAGCAGCTGCTCGCGCGCGGCGAAGATCGCCCCGATCCGGCGCAGGTGGGACTCCGGCGTCGCCACCTCGGCCAGGCCCGCGACCTCGTCGGCGAGCTCCTCGTTGACCAGCGCCGTGCCTGCCCCGGTGCCCACCACGATCGCGTCCCGGTAGACCGACACCAGGTCCATCAGGCCTCGGTCGATCACGTCGAGGTGCCGCCGCTTGGCACGCGAGCGCTGGCCGCGCTCCAGGGCGGCCAGGGCCGGCGCATACTCCCTGGGGCGCCGCCCCCGCTCGACCACGCCGTGGGCCGCGGCGAGGTCGGCGCGCTCGCGGGCATCCAGCTCGGCGGTGATCGCGTCGGCCTCCTCCTTGGACATCTCGGTCAGCCGGGACGCGGCGCTCATGCACGTGCCGAGCGAGGTCAGCCGGGCGGGCATCTTCACGACCGCGGTCCGCCGCTCGCGGGTGTGCTCGTCCCGGGCCAGCGCCCGCGCCCGGCCGATGTGCCCCTGGCTCGCCCGGGCCGCGTACGACGCCAGGCCGGGCTCCACCCCCGCGGCCCGCGACAGGAAGTCGGCCACGTCGTCGACCGAGGGCGTGGTCAGCGTGACCAGGCGACACCGCGAGCGGATGGTGGGCAGCAGGTCCTCGGGGGTCGGCGCACACAGCAGCCAGACGGTGCGGGCGCCCGGCTCCTCGATCGCCTTCAGCAGCGCGTTCGCCGCGGGGTCGGTGAGCCGGTCGGCGTCCTCGACCAGCAGCACCTGGTAGCCGTCGCCGAACGGGCTCAGCGCCGAGCGGCGGACGAGGTCACGGACCTCGTCGACGCCGATCGAGAGCTTCTCGGTCCGCACCTGGGTGATGTCGCGATGGGTGCCGGCAAGCACCGTGCGGCACTCCTCGCAGGCGCCGCAGCCCGGCCCGGCCTCGGGGTCGGAACCGCGGCATTGCAGCGCCGCGGCGAAGGCGAGCGCGGCGTTGGAACGGCCCGACCCCGGGGGTCCGGTGAAGAGCCAGGCGTGCGACATCCCCCGCCCGCCGGCCGCGGCGCGCAGCGCCTCGACCACCGGCCGCTGACCGACCAGCCCGTCCCACACGGTCATCGGGCGACCCCCTGACGGCGAGCGGCCTGGGACAGCAGCGGCGCCACCCGCTCGACCACCCGCGCGGTGATCTCCTCGGCCGGCGCCCGGGCGTCGAGCACCAGGTAGTGCTCCGGGTCGGCCGCCGCCAGCGACAGGAAGGCCGCCCGCACCCGCTCGTGGAACTCCAGCGGCTGCCCCTCTATCCGGTCCCGCTCCCCGAAGCGGGCGAGCCCGTCGCCGGGCGGCAGGTCGAGCACCACGGTCAGGTGGGGCCGCAGCCCCCGCGTGGCCCAGCGGGCGATCCGCTCGACGTCGGCGACGTCGAGGTCGCGGCCGGCGCCCTGATAGGCCAGGGTAGAGTCGACGTACCGATCCGTGATCACCACCCGCCCCTCGGCGAGCGCGGGCAGGACGACGGTGTCCACGTGCTCGGACTTGTCGGCGGCGTAGATCAGCGCCTCGGTGCGGTGGCTAAGGTCGCCGGTCGCCGGGTCGAGCACGATCCCCCGCAGCCGCCGCCCGACCTCGGTGTCGCCGGGCTCGAAGGTCAGCAGCGCGTCGTACCCCCGCTCGGCGAGCCACGCCGCCAGCGCGCGCGACTGGGTGGACTTGCCCGCGCCGTCGCCGCCCTCGAAGCAGCAGAAGACCCCGCGCTCGGCGTAAGCGCGGCCGGTCGCTGTCAAGCCCACCAGATCCACGCTGCACACCCTACGAGGCGGCACCGACAACCGGCGCCACCCAGTCCACGAGGCCCGGTCAGGACTTCTTGGCCGCCGGCTTGCGCGCAGCGGGCTTCCGGGCGGGCGCCTTGCGTGTGGTGGTACGACGTGGCGCACGCTTGGCGGGCCCCCGGGCGCGGCGCTCGGCGAGCAGCTCGGCGGCCCGCTCGAGCGTGATCGCCTCGACGGAGTCCTCCTTGCGCAGCGTGGCGTTGAACTCGCCGTCGGTGACGTACTCGCCGAACCGCCCGGACTTCACCACGATCGGCTTCCCGGAGACCGGGTCGGCGCCCAGCTCCTTCAGCGGCGGAGCGGCGGCCGCCCGGCCGCGGGTCTTGGGCTGGGCGTAGATCGCCAGCGCCTGCTCCAGGGTGATCGTGAGCAGCTCGTCCTCGCTGCCGAGCGTCCGCGAGTCGGTCCCCTTCTTCAGGTAAGGGCCGTAGCGGCCGTTCTGCGCGGTGATCGGCGTGCCCTCGGCGTCCTCGCCGACGACCCGCGGCAGCGACAGCAGCTTGACCGCGTCGTCGAGGGTGATCGTCTCCAGGCTCATCGACTTGAAGAGCGACCCGGTGCGCGGCTTGGCGGACTTGGGCGCGCCCTCGGGCAGCAGCTCGGTGACGTACGGCCCGTAGCGGCCGGCCTTGGCCACGATCCGCAGGCCCGTGTCGGGGTGGACGCCCAGATCGGTCTCCTCCCCGGCGGGGTTGGCGAAGAGCTCGCGCGCCTTGGCGACGGTCAGCTCGTCGGGGGGCAGGTCGTCGGGCACGTTGGCGCGCTTGCCCGCCAGCGGGCCGTCGACGACGCCCTCCAGGTAGGGGCCGTAGCGACCCACCCGCAGCGCGATGCCGTCGGCGGGCTCCCCGATCGGGAAGGTCGCGAGCTGCCGGGCGTCGATGTCCCCGAGCCCGGTGACCAGCGGGTGCAGCCCGCGCACCCGCTCGGAGCCGTAGTAGAACTCGTCGAGCTCGGTGACCCGGTCCTTGTCGCCGGCCGCGATCTGGTCGAGCGAGTCCTCCATCGTGGCGGTGAACTCGTACGAGATCTGCCTCGGGAAGTGCTCCTCCAGCAGCCTGACCACGGAGAACGCGATCCAGGCGGGCACCAGCGCGGTGCCCTTCTTGTAGACGTAGCCTCGGTTGATGATCGTGCCGATGATCGAGGCGTACGTCGAGGGGCGGCCGATCTCCCGGTCCTCCAGCTCCTTGATCAGCGAGGCCTCGGTGTAGCGCGCGGGTGGCTTGGTCTCGTGCCCGTTGGCGCTCAGCGAGGCGGCCGAGACGGCGTCGCCCTGGGCGAGCTGCGGCAGCCTCGTCTGGGCGTCGTCGGTCTTGGCCTTGGCGTCGTCGCGGCCCTCGACGTAGGCCTTGAGGAAGCCGTGGAAGGTGATCGTGCGGCCGCTGGCGGAGAAGACGACGTCGCGGCCGTCGGCGGCGCGGCCGCCGAGGCGCAGCGTCACCGAGTTGCCGATCGCGTCCTTCATCTGCGAGGCGACGGTGCGCATCCAGATCAGCTCGTAGAGCCGGAACTGCTCGCCCGTCAGGCCGGTCTGGGCCGGGGTGCGGAAGGAGTCGCCGGCGGGCCGGATCGCCTCGTGCGCCTCCTGGGCGTTCTTGACCTTCGAGGTGTAGGTGCGCGGCCGCTCGGGCAGGTATTCGGGGCCGTAGAGCTCGAGCACCTGCGCCCGCGCAGCCCCGATCGCCGCCCCCGACAGCGTGGTGGAGTCGGTCCGCATATAGGTGATGAAGCCGTTCTCGTAGAGCCGCTGGGCGACCGACATGGTCACCGACGCGCTCATCCCCAGCTTGCGGCTGGCTTCCTGCTGCAGCGTGGTGGTGCGGAACGGCGGGTAGGGCTGGCGGCGGTAGGGCTTGGACTCGACGGAGCGGACGTCGTACGACGTGTCGGCCAGCGAGGCGACCAGCGCCTCCGCGGCGGCCGCGTTGAGGTGGAGCTTGCTGTCGCCCTTGAGGCGGCCGGAATGGTCGAAGTCCGACCCGGTCGCGATCCGCGCGCCGTCGACCGAGTGCAGCCGCGCGGGGAACATCCGCGGGTCGTGGCCGGTGCCGGCGTCGAAGGTGCCCTCGGCGTCCCAGTAGCCGGCGGAGACGAAGCGCATCCGCTCCCGCTCGCGGTCGACGACGAGCCGGGTGGCGACGGACTGCACCCGGCCGGCGGAGAGCCCGCTCATCACCTTCTTCCACAGCACGGGGCTGACCTCGTAGCCGTAGAGCCGGTCGAGGATCCGCCGCGCCTCCTGCGCCTCGACGAGGTCCATGTCCAGCTCGCGCGGGTGGGCGGCCGCCTCGAGGATGGCGGGGCGGGTGATCTCGTGGAAGACCATCCGCTTGACGGGGATCGTCTTCGGCTTGAGCTCGTCGAGCAGGTGCCAGGCGATCGCCTCGCCCTCGCGGTCGCCGTCGGTGGCGAGGTAGAGCTCGTCGGCGTCCTTGAGCAGCTTGCGGAGCTTGGCGATCTGGCTCTTCTTGTCGCGCGGCACGACGTAGTAGGGCTCGAAGCCGTTCTCCACGTCGACCGCCAGCCGGCCCCACGGCTTGTCCTTGATCTTGGCCGGGGTCTCGGCGGCGCTCTGCGGGAGGTCGCGGATGTGCCCGATCGAGGACTCGACCACGTAGTCCTTGCCGAGGTATCCGCCGATCGTCCGCGCCTTCGCGGGCGACTCGACGATGACCAGCTTGTGTGCCACTTCCTGCTTCCTGCTTCCGTCCTAGTGCGTGCTCGGCCCCACCCACCGCGGCGCCGGCGGGGGGCAACGGCGCAGACTCCGCGCGGACTCTGTGCTCACTCTTGGGCCGAGGGGGCTGCGGCCACCTGCTCGATGCCGCTGGCGGCCACCGTAGCGCCACCTACCGACATCTTGCCTACCGACCGGTGAGAAACCCCTCGGAAATCAGTTCCCGGACCTCGGTGAGGTACGACGCCCGCGCGGCCGCCGCGTCGAGGTCAAGCAACTCCGCGAGGGCGTCCAGGATCTGCCCGAGGGCGAGCTCCCCGTCGCAGGCGCCGGCCAGCGCGGCCGAGACGGTGTCGACCTGGCGCGCCCGCCGGAAGCCGCGCTGCCCCCGCAGGATCACCGTCTCGGGGTCCTCCGCGCCCGGGGCGCCGAGCGTCTCCTGGACCACGTCGGGCTCGAGGACGAGGCGGGTGGCGAGCAGCTCCGCGTCGGGGGTGTCGCGCAGCCACGAGGCGGCGCTCCCCCACGCGGCGATCGCGGGCGCGATGGGCTGCTCCACGTCGTACGGCCACTCCTCGAGGCGCACGGCCGGTGCGGCCGACCCGGTCCGGTGCAGGTTGATCCACCCGAACCCGATCCCGGTCACGCCCTGCTCGTCGAGCCAGGAGAGCCAGGTGTCGTAGCGCGTCGCGTAGCCAGGCCCGCCGTGGTGGCCGGAGTCCTTGAGCCACAGCTCGACGTACGACGCCGGGTCGATGACCTCGCGCTGGATCACCAGCGCGTCGCAGCCGCCCTCCTCCAGCCAGCCGGCGAGCCGCTCGTCCCAGCCGAGGTCGCGGTGGACGATCCAGTTGGCGAGCACCTGGCACCAGCCGCCGTCACTCAGGTGATCGGGCGCGGTCCGGACGATGTCCTCGACGACGCGGTCGCCGGGCAGCCCCGAGTCCCGGTAGACCAGCCGCTCGCCGGTGGCAGGCGAGATCACGAAGGGCGGGTTGGTCGCGATCAGGTCGAACCGCTCGCCGGCGACCGGCGCGAAGAAGGAGCCCTCGCGCACGTCGATCCGCTCCCGCGGGACGCCGTTGAGCTCCCTGTTGAACTCCGCCAGCCACAGCGCCCGGCGGTTGACGTCGGTGGCGACGACCGCCTCGGCGTGCTCGGCCAGGTGGAGGGCCTGGACGCCGCAACCCGTGCCGAGGTCCAGCGCCCTGCCGACCGGCTCGCGGATCGTCAGCTGCGCCAGCGACGCCGAGGCCGGGGAGATCCCGAGCACGTGGTCGGCGCCGACCCTCACCGGCGCCCCGTCGAGACCCGGGGTGAGGTCCGAGGTCACCCACAGGTCGAGGTCGTCGGCGGCGTACGGGCGCACGTCGAGCCGCGCCCGCACCTGGCTGACCGACTGCTCCAGCACCCCGTGCGTGCACAGCTCCTCCACCAGGCCGGGCAGCGCGCGGTCCGCGCACTCCAGCGGCACCTCGACCTGGAGCAGGAACAGCCTGATCAGGGTGTCGAGGGCGTCCGAGGATCCGGTACGCCGCACGCCCGGCGTGGTCTCGTTGCGCCCGAGCGCCTCGTGCGCGCGGGGTCCGAGCCTGTCCGCGACGGCGTCGTAGGTGAACGGCACGGCGGCGAGCGCCTCGCCCAAACGGGTCGGCAGGGAAGTCACGCGCACATTGTCGCGGACCAGGGTCCCCCCGGGGTCGCCTCAGGGTTGGTTCAGGCGCGATCCCGGATGTGCGGGGGCGGCCGAGCGGGAAGGCTGAACGCCATGATCGAAGTCACCAACCTCACCCAGACCTACGGCTCGCTGCGCGCCGTCGACGACGTCACCTTCGCCGCCGAGCCCGGCCGGGTCACCGGCTTCCTCGGGCCCAACGGCGCCGGGAAGTCGACCACGATGCGGGTCATCACCGGACTGACCGTGCCCACCTCCGGGCGCGCCACGGTCGGCGGCCGCAACTACCGCGACCTGGCCAACCCCGGCCGCGAGGTCGGCGTGCTGCTGGACGCCTCCGCGCAGCACGGTGGCCGCACCGGGCGCGAGATCCTCGCCGTGGTCGCGCAGACGATGCGCGTCGACCGGCGCCGGGTCTCCGAGATGATCGACCGCGTCGGCCTGACCGGCACCGAGGCCGGTCGCCGGGTCCGCAACTACTCCCTCGGCATGCGCCAGCGGCTCGGGATCGCCGCCGCGCTGCTCGGCGACCCTCGCGTCCTGATCCTCGACGAGCCCGCCAACGGCCTGGACCCCGCCGGCATCCGGTGGATGCGCGACCTGCTGCGCGACTTCGCGGACGACGGCGGCACCGTGCTGCTCTCCTCCCACCTGCTGCACGAGATCGAGGTCATCGCCGACGACCTCGTCGTGATCGGCAACGGCCGGATCGTCGCCCAGGGCACGAAGGCCGACCTCCTCGCGGGCACCGGCACCGTCGTCCGCAGCGTCGACCCGCAGCGCCTGGGCCGCGCCCTGGAGACGGAGGGGTACGCCGTCAACGCCGACCCCGATCACGCGGACCTGGTCCGCACCGACGCCACCCCCGAGCAGGCCGGCGTCGCCGCGCTCGCCGCCGGCGTCGTCCTCACCGAGCTCCGCCCCGCCGACGGCGCCGGGCTGGAGCACATGTTCCTCGAACTCACCGCCGACACCGCACGAGAAGGAGCCGCGGCATGACCACCCAGACCCTCGACCAGACCCCTCCGGTTGCAACCGAGAGCCGCGCGTCCGACGCCGGCCCGATCCGCCCGGTCACCGCCCTGACCGTCCTCAACGTGGAGCTCCGCAAGCTCTTCGACACCCGCTCGGGGATATGGATGATGGCCAGCATCCTGCTGCTCTCGGCCGTCGCGACCGGCGCCGTGATCCTGTGGGCGCCGGAGGAGGCCCAGACGTTCGAGACGTTCGGCACCGCGGTCGGCATGCCGATGTCGGTGATCCTGCCGATGATCGCGATCCTGTCGGTGACCAGCGAGTGGAGCCAGCGCTCCGGGCTGACGACGTTCACGCTCGTCCCGCGGCGCGGCCGGGTGGTCGGGGCCAAGTTCGTCGCCGTACTCCTCGTCGGCGTCCTCGGCATGATCGCCGCGCTGGGCGTCGGCGCGCTCGGCACCTTGCTCGCCGGCGCCGTCGGCGGCTTCGACCCGGTCTGGGGGCTGACGCTCTCGGACGCCGGGTTCCTGATCCTCGCCAACACACTCGGCGTGATGTTCGGCTTCGCGCTGGGCGTGCTGATCCGCAACTCGCCGGCGGCGATCGTCATCTACTTCGTCTACATGCTGGTGCTGTCGACCGTGACCGAACTGCTGGCCGCCTTCCAGTCCTGGTTCGCCGACCTGCGGCCGTGGGTCGACTTCCAGTACAACCAGATCATGCTCTACGACCGGGTGCCCGACGGCGAGCAGTGGCTGCAGCTGGCGGTCGTCTCCGGGATCTGGCTGGTGCTGCCGATCGCCTTCGGCGCCTGGCGGATCTCCCGGACCGAGGTCAAGTAGCCCCCCTCAACAGATAGTCCGGCCCGTTTCGGTGGCAACCGAAACGGGCCGGACTATCGCTGTTCAGAGACGGGCTCAGGCCTGTACGGCGGCCGGCTCCTCGTCGCTGATGGCGACCTCGCGCTGCTTGGAGATGAAGACCGCGACGGCGATGACCGCGACCGCGACCACCGCGATCACGAGCCGCAGCCCGTCGTTGGCGTCCGAGCCGATCGACATCGACACCACGGCGCCGGCGATCAGCAGGGAGACCAGGTTCATCACCTTGATCAGCGGGTTGATGGCCGGGCCGGCGGTGTCCTTGAAGGGGTCGCCGACCGTGTCGCCGATGACGGTGGCCGCGTGGGCGTCGGAGCCCTTGCCGCCGTGGTTGCCGTCCTCGACCAGCTTCTTGGCGTTGTCCCAGGCCCCGCCGGAGTTGGCGAGGAAGACCGCCATCAGGACGCCGCAGCCGATCGTGCCGGCCAGGAAGCCCGCGAGCGCCTCGACGCCCAGGCCGAAGCCGACCGCGATCGGCGCGAAGACCGCCAGGATGCCCGGGGTGACCAGCTCGCGCAGCGAGTCGCGGGTCACGATGTCGACGACCTTGCCGTACTCGGGACGGCCGGTGCCCTCCATGATCCCGGGGATCTCGCGGAACTGGCGTCGTACCTCGAAGACGACCGCGCCCGCGGCCCGGCCGACGGCGTTGATCGCCAGGCCGGAGAAGAGGAACACCACCGAGCCGCCGAGAAGGATGCCGACGAGCACGGTCGGGTTGAAGACCTCGAAGTTGAGGTAGACCATGTCGCCCTCGGCCGCGGCCTCGACCACGGCGTCGCGCACCGAGGTCGCGTACGAGCCGAAGAGCGCGGTCGCGGCGAGCACGGCGGTCGCGATCGCGATGCCCTTGGTGATCGCCTTCGTGGTGTTGCCCACGGCGTCGAGCTCGGTGAGGATCTTGGCGCCCTCCTCGCTGACGTCGCCCGACATCTCCGCGATGCCCTGGGCGTTGTCGGAGACGGGGCCGAAGGTGTCCATGGCGACGATGACGCCGACGGTGGTGAGCAGGCCGCAGCCGGCCAGCGCGACCGCGAAGAGCGACACGGTCAGGGTCGCGCCGCCGAGCAGGAAGGCCCCGAAGACGGCCGCGCCGATCACCAGCGTGGTGTAGACCGCCGACTCGAAGCCGACCGAGAGGCCGGAGAGGATGACGGTCGCGGCGCCGGTGAGCGAGGTCTTGCCGACGTCCTTGACGGGGCGGTACTCGGTGCCGGTGAAGTAGCCGGTCAGCGCGAGGATGCCCGCGGCCATCACGACGCCGATCACCACGGCCAGCGACGCGATGAAGCGCGGGTCGCCGTCGAAGCCGGCCATGTCGAGCCCGGTCACGTTCTCGAACTCGGAGAACGAGCTGGGCAGGTAGATGTAGGAGAGCACCACCGAGGCCAGGGCGCCGACCGCGGCGGAGATGTAGAAGGCGCGGTTGATGGTGACCAGGCCGTTCTCGCCGGCGCGCGGCCGGGTGATGAAGACGCCGAGCACGGCGGTGAGCGCGCCGATCGCGGGGATCAGCAGCGGGTAGACCAGGCCGGCGTTGCCGAACGCCTGGGAGCCGAGGATCAGCGCCGCGACCAGGGTGACGGCGTAGGACTCGAAGAGGTCGGCGGCCATGCCGGCGCAGTCGCCCACGTTGTCGCCCACGTTGTCGGCGATCGTCGCCGCGTTGCGCGGGTCGTCCTCGGGGATGTTGTTCTCGACCTTGCCGACCAGGTCCGCGCCGACGTCGGCGGCCTTGGTGAAGATGCCGCCGCCGACCCGCATGAACATCGCCAGCAGGGCGGCGCCGAAGCCGAAGCCCTCCAGCACGTGGGGCGCCTCGTCCTTGAAGAGCAGGACGACCGCGCTGGCGCCGAGCAGGCCCAGTCCGACGGTCGCCATGCCGACGAAGGCGCCGGTCCGGAAGCCGATCGTCATCGCCGGGTCCCGGCCCTCGGTCTCGGCGGCGGCCGCGACCCGCAGGTTGGCCTTCACCGCCAAGGACATGCCGAGGTAGCCGATCGCGGCGGAGAAGCCCGCGCCCAGCAGGAAGAACACCGAGCGCCCGACCCGGACCGTCCAGTCGTCGGCCGGCAGGGCCAGCAGGACCAGGAAGGCGACCGCGGCAAAGATCCCGAGTGTCTTGAACTGCCGGCCGAGGTACGCCGCGGCGCCCTCCTGCACGGCTTGTGCGATGGTCTTCATGTTGTCGGTGCCTTCACCGGCCGACATCACCTGCTGGCGGAAGATCGCAGCCATCACGAGCGCGCCGAGCGCGATCGCGAGGACGACCAGGACCAGGATGAGGTCGCCTCCGGTGAGTTCAGGCTTCACGACAGCGGGAAGGATCCCGGTCATGTGCTGTCCTCCTGGAAGTGATGCGTGTCGCATGGAACGCCGGGGAGTCTACGCATCCACGCCCCCGCCCCGAAGCCGACGGGGCCGCGGCGAGACCAACTTCGGCCCGGACCGCGCGTCGTACCCGCGTCGAGGGGTCGGGGCAACTCAGCTGACGGCGAGCGCGGCGTCGGCGTCGGCGTGGATCACGAACACCTTGGCCAGGCCCGTGATCCGGAAGATCTTCAGCAGCCGGTCCTGGTTGCAGGCCAGCTCCAGGGTGCCGTCATGGGCGCGTACCCGCTTCAGGCCGCCGACCAGGACGCCGAGCCCGGTGGAGTCGAGGAACTCGACGGCGGCCATGTCGACCAGGATGTGATGGGTGCCGCCGGCGACGACGCGCGCGATCTCGTCGCGCAGCCGGGGGGCGGTGTAGACGTCGATCTCACCACCCACCGCGATGACGGCTTTGCCGTTGACTTCGCGGGTCGTCAACGTGAGGTCCACGGATCTCCCCTTCGCGCGCTCCAACAGATGCTCATACAACCACGGTTCGGCCGGCCGGCACGAACGCTGGTCCACATTTCCTCCGCGGCTCCCCGCGACTCCCCTGCGGCTCCCCCACAGCTCCGCTGCGGCCGGGCGGGTCGCCCGGGTCTGTCGGTGGCGTTTGCAAGACTCACCGGCGTGGTGTGCGAGGTCCGGAGTACGGCGCCCGAGGAGGCGCTGGCGCGGCTCGCCCAGGCGGGGCGGGAGGACCGGCTCACCCACATCGAGGTGCTCGCCGCGCGGCCCGCGGAGCACTCGGACTGGCCGGCATGGGTGCGCGAGGACGTGCGCGCCGCGCTCGCGTCCCGCGGCATCGAGACGCCGTGGCGGCACCAGGCGCTCGCCGCCGAGCTCGCCCACGACGGCACCCACGTCGTGGTCTCGACCGGGACGGCGTCCGGCAAGTCGCTGACCTTCCAGCTGCCCGCGCTGTGCGACATCCTCGACCGGCGCCGCCACCGCGGCAGCCGCGGGGCGTGCGCGCTCTACCTGGCGCCGACCAAGGCGCTGGCGCACGATCAGTACGCCGCGGTGAGTGCCCTCGACCTCGGGGTGCGGGCCTCGACCCACGACGGCGACTCGCCGCTGGAGCTGCGGGACTGGACCCGCGACCATGGCGAATACGTCTTCACCAACCCCGACATGCTGCACCGCTCGCTGCTGCCGGGACACGAGCGGTGGGCGGACTTCTTCGCGCGACTGCGGTACGTCGTGGTCGACGAGTGCCATCATTATCGCGGCGTCTTCGGGGCGCACGTCGCGCACGTGCTGCGGCGGCTGCGGCGGGTGGCCGCGCTGCACGGCGCGTCCCCGACCTTCGTGCTCGCCTCGGCGACCGTGGCCGAGCCGGAGCTCTCCGCGGGACGGCTGACCGGGCTCGACGTGCTCGCGGTGACCGCGGACCACTCGCCGCGCGGGCGGGTGGCCGTCGGGTTGTGGGAGCCGCCGCTCACGTCGTACGCCGGAGAGAACGGCGCGCCGCTGCGCCGGGCCGCCACCTCCGAGGCGGCCGACCTGGTCACGGATCTGGTCGTCGAGGGGCGCCAGACGCTCGCCTTCGTCCGCTCCCGGCGCGGGGTCGAGCACGTCGCGGCGACCGTCCAGCGGCTGCTCGCCGAGGTGGACCCCGCGCTGGCGGAGCGGGTCGCGGCATACCGGGGCGGCTACCTGCCCGAGGAGCGCCGCGCGCTCGAGGACGCCCTGCGCTCCGGTCGCCTGGCCGCGCTGGCGGCGACCAACGCGCTCGAGCTGGGCATCGACGTGTCGGGGCTGGACGCGGTGCTGATCGCCGGGTTCCCCGGCACCCGGGCCGCGCTGTGGCAGCAGTGGGGTCGCGCCGGGCGCGGCGCCCAGGATGCGCTGGGGCTGCTGATCGCGCGGGACGACCCGCTCGACACCTACCTGGTCACCCACCCCGAGGCGGTCTTCGGCCGGCCCGCGGAGGCCTTCGTCTTCGACGTCGGCAACCCGCACGTGCTCGCGCCGCACCTGTGCGCGGCCGCCTACGAGGCGCCGCTGACCGAGGCCGACCTGGCGCTCTTCTCCCCCGCTGCTGCCTCTGCCGACGCCGCCTCCCTCGATGTCGCCTCCCCGGTGCGCGAGGTGGTCGAGGAGCTGGCCGCGGGCGGCATGCTGCGGCGGCGGCCGCGGGGCTGGTTCTGGACCGACCGCAGCCGGCCCTCGGCACTGACCGACCTGCGCTCGTCCGGCGGCAC
Source organism: Nocardioides sp. (assembly GCA_039812025.1). Lineage (GTDB taxonomy): Bacteria > Actinomycetota > Actinomycetes > Propionibacteriales > Nocardioidaceae > Nocardioides. Next base: position 26,745 of record JBDHZS010000024.1, read on the forward strand.
GCCCACCCAGCTCGTCGAGACCGAGACCGGGCGGGTGATCGGGACCGTCGATGCCGCGAGCGCGCACTCCGTCGCCCACCCGGGCGCGGTCTACCTCCACCAGGGCGAGCAGTGGCACGTCGAGAGCCTGGACTGCGACGAGGGCGTCGGCCTGCTGACCCGGAGCAGCCTGGACTACTCCACCCACGCCCGGGAGACGACCGCGCTGCGGGTCGTCACCGAGGACCGACATCAGAGCTGGGGCCAGGCGCGGGTCTGCTTCGGGCAGGTCCGGGTCACCCATCGCGTGGTCTCCTACCTGCGGCGGCGGCAGCCGAGCGGCGAGGTCCTCGGCGAGGAACCGCTCGACCTCCCCGAGCGCACCCTGACCACCAGCGCCGTGTGGTGGACGATCGCCGACGACGCACTGGCCGAGGCGTTCTCCCCTGTAGATCTACCCGGTGCCGCCCACGCGGCCGAGCACTGCTCGATCGGTCTGCTGCCGCTCTTCGCGGTCTGCGACCGGTGGGACATCGGCGGGGTGTCGACCGCCCGGCACCCGGACACGGGTCTGCTGACCGTGTTCGTGTACGACGGCCACCCCGGCGGGGCCGGCTTCGCCGAGCGGGGCTTCCGGGCCGCCGTGGAGTGGCTGCGCGCGACCCGCGACGCGATCGCCGGCTGCCGCTGCCTGGCCGGCTGCCCGTCGTGCGTGCAGTCCCCCAAGTGCGGCAACCAGAACCACCCGCTCGACAAGCAGGGCGCGATCGCGCTGCTCGACGTGCTGCTGTCGGGTGCGGACGATTCCGCTGCGCGCGGAGTAGATTGAAGACATGCTGGTGCTAGGCGCAATCCTGATCGCCCTCGGCGTGGCGGCCGTGCTCGCCGCGCTCTTCACCACCGACACCGCCCAGACGGTGAGCTTCGCGGGCCTGGAGCTCGACGGGATGGTCATCTTCTTCCTCGGCATCGCCGCCGGCGCCTGCGTCGTGTGGGGCGCACGGCTCGCCGTACTCGGCGTCAAGCGCAACGCGGCCCAACGCCGCGAGCTGAAGCGGCTCAACAAGCTCAACGACCAGCTCGACGCCGCCGACGCCCAGCGAGCCCGCGACGAGCCCTGACTTCCTGGTTGCCCGCCGCGGTTCCTCGGCGCGGCCCCGTCGCCTCGTTGCCTCCCCCGCGCCCGTTGCTTCATCAAGTTATGCAGGCCAGGCCGCACTCTGCACGGCGTACACACCCCGAACAGTGCCGCTCCATCTAGATAACTCGGCCAAGCGCGGTCACCCCCGCGACCCCCCGGGACGTCATACGAACCGAGGCCCATGAGCCACCGTTCGTATGACGTTGTCCGGGGCGAGCGTGGGACGTCATACGAACGGTGGTGTATCGACCGCACGTCGTATGACGTCCGGCGGCGGCGGGCGGCGGGCGGCGGCGAGCGGCGGCGAGCGGCGAGCGGCGCACCTCT
>JBDHZS010000025.1:0-28031 GCA_039812025.1 Nocardioides sp.
CTGCCTGCAGAAGTCGGGCTGTGGTAAGACCGACCATTTCCGGTCAGGACCCCGCGGCCCACGACCGACACGCCGCCGTCACACAAGTCACACCAGCCACTCTGGTGAGAAAACCTCACTGAATCTCACTGCGCACCTTGGACGGACGAACGTGCGTGATATCGGCGACCTTCTGGATACTCATGACCTCGACGCCAGTCAGTATGGCCTGATACTTATTCAAGTGACTTCGTGTGAGGCTAAGGAGTATGGCGGCGTACACGGCGCCTGCCGCAAAGATGAGCAAACCGACGCCGGCGACGATGATGAAGACGCTCGTTGCGAGTGACCAGTCGTTGTAGACCTTCTCGCACTCCTTCCATACCAGGTGACCAGTGCACTCCTCTACAGTCTCGCCGCCAGCGATACCGAGACTAGTAAGCACCAGACCGAAGCATGCAGCGGCTCCGGCCGCGAGCACCAGCCCCCCGGCGATGGGCTTGCGACTTTCAGCCGGGATCCGCTGCACCGCTCTGCCGATCACAGGCTTGCCTTCCTGTAGGTGGACACTCCTTGGCCCAAGACTACCCAAGCGGACCCGCCCGTGGGCACGAGCCGTCCGTTCCGCCATCGACGCGCGGCATCGCTCAGCCGTACTCCGGGTCCATCGCGTCGGGCAGGGTCACAACGGGGTGCCCGTCCTTGGACAGGTCTCGGAACTGGTTTGGAGGCAGACCCTTCCGGCTCGCCCATCCCTCGGCATACCCCAAAACTTCGACGGTGGCCTGCAACATGGAGTCGAGGAGTTCGCCCCAGATACGCTCGGGCACGACTGAAGGGCGGAGCGGCACGCCACCCGAGACAACATCGCCTTTGATCTGCCAAGCCGTGCCGAGGTGGGCTTGCGAGAAGTGGACCCAACCCGACGCGTTGTCGTAGACCTCTGTGGTCCAAGGATGGAAGGGCGCCGCGAGGTCCTTCAGTCGCCCATCTGTGAGCTTCTTTCCGTCGGCATCCTTCATCTGCCGGAACTCAGTTCCGGCCATTACGTCCTCAACCACCTCGTCAACGCTCGGCGCACGACAGACATAGCTGAGTCTAAACAGCGTGTCGAGCTGCACACGAAGCAGCGGTGCTGCCGCGTGAATGTTGTAGTGATCGACTGCATCGATGAAGGCGTCGACGAGCCCATAGCTCCGCTGCAGGGCCGCGATGATAAAGATGTCGGGAATATAGAGCGCCCCGCCAGCCACGCCGAGAGTGATATGCGCAGAATCGAGATGGCGCTTACGGAGGATATCGAGTTGACTGCGACGCCTCTCCAAATCGGGGAATCGGGCAGTTAGCGAGCCTGGCATCGCTGGGCGATCCTCGCGAGGCAGTCGGGGTGGAGGCAACTCTTCGTCATCGAACACGGGGTAGACGCTACGCTGAGGTTCTGGCCACCGACCCCCGGCCCGCGATGCCCCCGACCGCGCTGAGTCACCGAACCGCTGTCCCTGGTGACTACTGCGGGCTGTTCAGCCTTCGTTGGTGACACGCCGGTGGGTCGCTGCCGGAGCCTGCGAAAGCGTCGGCACGCACGCCAACTCAGCCCTGCGAAGCCTCCCCAGTGCCCACACACCTCCTTCATCCCGCCCAACAGGTGGCCACGCGGTCGTGCGGCGCGACCGGTGGCGGAGATTGAAGCTGGCCGCGCAATGTGGTTGGTCTGGCATGTCCGCACCGAAGCGCAGCGCAGGTTCAGCCACCCCCTCCACAGCGCCGAGCAGAGGATCGTCGCGGCTTCCCCAAAACTCTCGGGGTCCCCGCCTGGGCACCACAACAGGTCGAACTGGCGCTTCTGGCTGCGCGACTCGATGGGATCGAACTCAACACCAGGCCGGGGCGTATCGTTCAGGAACTGTCCACCAGCGGGCGATAGGTGCGGCTTGCTCTGGCTCCGGTTGGTCCTGGTACGACGACCGCAACAAAGGTGCTGACCGACGTATGGCGCGAGACGCGTGTCGACGCCATCGGACTCGCCCCGTCAGACGCCGCTGCCGCTGCACTTGGCGAGACGACCGGGATGCGGTGTCACACCCTCGCAAGAACTGATCGAGCTTGGCGAATGACCCAGACTACGATCTGGTTGCGGCGATCGGCCTAGGAGCCCTATCTGTGGTAGAGGAGGCGGGCATGGCCGACACGCTCTCTTGCCACAGCGGTCAATCACGCAGTCGCGCGCGGTGCGGTGGTCCAGATAACCGGGGATGACCAGCAGTTTCCTGCCATCGGCGCGGGTGGAGTCTCCCTGACATCGCCGCCCCAGCACGGAGTCGTGCGCCTCCGACAAGGTCGTCCCTATCGCGTAAGGGTCAGCGGTCGGTGCTCGGCTTCTACCTCGACCAACCGCGTCCATGTCGGCGACAACGAGAGCCATCTCGACGGAGTCCTGGATGCGTGGCGGCGGAAACACGGGTCGGGTCGGACTGCCTGATGCTCGCGCCGACCCGCGAACTCAACCAACGCGCACGTGCCGTCACGCTCAACGGAGATCAACCGGACGTTGAGGTGCCGCTCTCCGACGGCAACGCTGCGACGGTCGGGGACGTGAGGATCAGTCCCGCGATAGTCATAACCTCGGTGTGAGCGGCGCCAATTGGATGAAGAACGGCGGGACCGCTGGACCGTCATCGGCATCCACGGCGGCAACACGCCCTGTCCGGCACACTATCTCCGGCATCAGACGTCGTTGCCTGCCACCCACGTGGCCGCGCGCGTCGAGTTGTCCACACGGCGCAAGGCTCACCTCCGATCCCATCCAGGGATCGAGACCGGCGACGAATCGCAGCAAGTGCCCTACACAATGACGGCGCGCGGCCGCCACGCCAACCATGTCCGTGTCGTCACGTCCATCGGCACCGATGGCGAGCTGACCGTGAGTGACGCACCGCGACTCGACGCCAACGCGCTCGCCTCGCCCGGAGCCAGATCGGTGACACTTCCTCGCCGCACGCGCCACCCCTGGACTCCAACAATCTAGGGTGAGCGTAGGTCGAGCCTCTTGCAGTAGTCGGAGTGTTTGCGAACCTGGGAAGAAACATCGACGTTGCAGACTTCCCGACGCTTCGATGTCATTCCCGCGTATCCGGCGGCGGGTTGTCCCGCCTGCGCCGCTGAGTAGAAGAACCTGAGGACCTTGTCGTTCCGAGAGTGGTAGTTGTATACCTTTCCGTCGACCGATTTGGCCAGAAGCCCCCAGGGACCCTTCGCGCCAACAGCGGAACCGAGGACGTGCATCTCCCGCACATCGGGAGCCGACGCCTTGGTGCCGAGGGCCTCGGCTGCGCAGATCATGGCTCGGGCGCCGAGACTGTGACCGATCAGAACGACCTCGTCCATCCTGGTGCGGGCGATCAGATCCGCAACCACCACACCAGTCTTGTTGGCTCGTTGGCGAGCGCGAAACCAAGGGTTCTTGACAAGATCGATGGCGATCAACGCGCCAGTGAGAGGGCTGGCCTTCTTAGCGGCCTGCTTGCCGGCACGCAAGGCACCCTTCTTCACGAACTGCCCGACCGTGAACTTGCCAGCCCCTTCCCCCAGCGCGGCAGAGAGCGCCGCCAGGTCCTGGGCGCCCCAATGCACGCGGTAGACCGGCGAGTCGGGATAGCGTTGGGTGACCGGGCGCTCCCAGTCGCCCCATCCAGACATCCCCTCAGACAGGAACCCCGAGCAAACGACGACGGGCACTGCGTGGCCGTCCCGGAGCTTCTCAACGGAGAACGACTTGTCCTCACGCACGTAGGCGTTGGTCAGACTCATGCCGAGGACACCGCCCAAGCTGGTGCCGACTGCCGCCACCACAGCCGTGCCTCCAGCCATGCCGAATCCGCCGGCGGCAATGGATCCGCCTCCCAGCAACGCGAGACCGTAGCTGGTCGCGGCGGCGCCGGAATAGCCACCGAGCATCGTTCCGATCACTCCACCGATCAGTGGAGCTGCAAGGAGCCCGACTCCCGTCCCAACTCCTGCGACCGCGAGAGCCGAGGCCCCCAACTTGGTGGTGCGCGCGAGATTGGGGCGTGCATACTCCAGCAAGGCCTTGTACTCGGTGAGATCCTCGAGACGCATGGAACCACCGTCGAATGCGGGCACGTCGTGACGGTGTTCCGCGCAGTAGCGCGGGAGTAGAATCTTGCCGAAGCCGCGAGTCGCCATACTCTGACATCTCGGCGCAACGCAGCGATGGGTTGCGGCCCCACATCCAGAGCAGAGGTACGCCGAGGGCCGCCGCAGACCATCGACCCTGCGATGACGTGTGTTCTCGAAGCAGGCCGAGCACCAGCCGTCGCGCCCGTCTTCGGTCAGGTGGTCAACCAGGTCGGCGACATTGCACGCAAGATCTGCGTGGAGCCTCGCCTGCTTCATAAGGGCCTTGCGTTGCTCTTCGCTACGGGACAGCCGCCGTTCCTTCTCCTGACATGCGTACGCCCAGAGGTTCGTGGTCACCACCCGGTTGCGCACGAGCGCATCGCGGCCAGAAAGCTCTGGAGTCGGACTGCTCAGTTCACCAGAAGCAGAGAGCTCCCATCCTCTGTCTGTTCGGAGCGTGACGCGCATACCGCGGGCGCCTCGCGCGACGAACGACACCGTCGACTTGGGCATCCCGAGCACCTCCTGGTGGGGATTCTCGTGAACCAGCAGGCTGACCTGCGGGTTCACCGAGTGGAGCCTAGGGGACTCGAACCCCTAACCCCCTGCTTGCAAAGCAGGTGCGCTACCAATTGCGCCAAGGCCCCGTGGCCGGCGAGCGAGGGTGCACCCCCGCGCCGACACGTGTGTGGAGTCAGCGGTTGTCGGACCCGGGGGAGGACACGGAGTCGGTGGCCTCGGCCCACAGGGCCTGCTCCTGCCGGCTCATCACAACCTTCTTGTACGCGAACGCGGCACCGATGGCCGCCAGGGCAACGAGGAGAGTCTTCTTCATAGTGGGGCCAGCCTACCGCCCGCGGCGCGCCACCGCGCGAGCGGCAAGGGCACAACGGAGCCCGGTCGTGGCAGATCTCACAGCCTATGATCGACGCTTCATCGCAACGGATGAGCGAACCACGAGGGGGACGACATGCGACCGACACGAGTACGACGACCCAGGCTGTACGCCGCGGCGGCGGCCATCGCCGCGGCCCTGATGATCACATCGGCCACGCCAACAGCAGCCGCACCGCCGAGCAGCGGACCCGCGCGCGTCGTACCGGACACCGCGGAGCCGGCCGCGAAGCCGAAGAAGAAGGCCGCCGTCCCCGGCAAGTACAAGGGCAACCTCTACACCAGCGCGGGCAAGAAGATGGAGGGCTTCACCTTCCGCGTGACCAAGCAGGGCAAGCTCAAGGGCTTCTACACGGTGATCGCCGTGACCTGCTCGTACTTCCCGCCGGAGGTCGAGGAGCACCCGCTGAGCTACCCGACCACCAAGATCAAGAAGGACGGCAGCTTCAAGCGCGTGTGGGAGCCGAACGACGACGCCAAGATCGTGCTGCGAGGCAAGTTCAAGGGCAAGAAGCTCGTCAAGGGCTACCTGGACTACCAGGTCGGCGTCTGCGTCCGCGGCGGGCACCTCAAGGCGAAGCGCACGGGCAAGTAGCCGGGCAAGGAGGGGGTGGGTGGGCCTAACAGGACTTGAACCTGTGACCTCTTCCTTATCAGGGAAGCGCTCTAACCGTCTGAGCTATAGGCCCCGGACCGAGGCGAGACACTACCGCAGTGCCTCGGCCGCCGGGAAATCGCGATCAGGGGCGGTCCTCGGCGAGCGTGACGTCCATGCCACCGAGCAGCGCGGCGGCCATGTTGTAGAGGAACGCGGACAGGGTGGCGATCGCGGTGAGCAGGAGCACGTCGATCGCGGCGACGAGCACCGTGAAGCCCATGACGCGGCCCGTGTTGATGTAGTCCTCGACGTCGAAGGTCGACTCGCCGTCACTGGACAGCACGCTGCCCACGGCGCTGTTGATCGAGTCCCAGACGCCGGCCGCGCCGAGCACCGACCACACCATGAACACCGAGACCACGGTGACGATCCCGAAGGCGATCGACAGCAGGAACGACATCTTCATGACCGACCAGGGGTCGACGCGGGTCAACCGGAGTCGCGCGCGGCGGGGTGGCCGTCGCGCCGCCGGGGTGGCGGTCGCGGCGCGACTCTCAGCGGCGGCCTTCTTGCCCGTCGGTACGTCAGCGTTGGCCTTGTGCTCGCGGGAAGCGGCCTTGAGCCGGTCCTGGACCCGCCCGGCCAACGACGCGGTCTTGCTGGACGTATCGGTGGACTCCGTGGCCTCGGCTTGATCGGTCATCGCGGTTCATCCTCCTCGGGCGCCCCTGCCTCGGTGGCGTCGGAAGCGCTGTCGGTGTCCTCGATTGTTGCATCCTCGGCCACGTCGCCCACATCGTCGGCGCGCGCCTCGACCGAGCGCGCCACGACGGCGACAGCGTCGCCCGCCTTGGGGGTGACGAACTTGACGCCCATCGTGTCCCTCCCGGTCGGCCGGAAGTCCTCGTCGATCGGGCTGCGCACCACCTGCCCGGCCTCGGTGATCGACATGACCTCGTCGCCGTCCTCGACGATGAACGCCCCGACCAGGCCGCCGCGGTCGGCGTTGCCGAGCGACATGGCCTTGATGCCGAGCCCGCCGCGCGACTGCACGCGGTATTCGTCGATCGCCGTCCGCTTGGCGAAGCCGCCGTCGGTGATCGTGAAGACGTACTGCTCGGTCGTCTCGGCGTCGGACTCCGTGAACTGGTCGGCCTGGATCACCGCCATCGACAGCAGCGAGTCGCCGGAGCGGAAGCGCATCCCGGTGACACCGCTGGTGGCGCGCCCCATCGGTCGCAGCTGCCCGTCGTCGGCGGGGAACCGGATCGCCTGGCCCTTCCGCGAGACCAGCAGGATGTGGTCCTCCGCGTTGACCAGCTCCGCGCCGATCAGCTCGTCGTCGTCCTCGCGGAAGTTGATCGCGATGACGCCGGCCTGCCGCGGGCTGTTGTAGTCCCCGAGCCTGGTCTTCTTCACCAGTCCGTTGCGGGTGGCGAGCACCAGGTACGGCGCCTGGTCGTAGTCGCGGATCGCCAGCACCTGAGCGATCTGCTCATCGGGCTGGAAGCTGAGCAGCCCGGCCACGTGGCCGCCCTTGGCGTCGCGGGACGCCTCGGGCAGGTTGTAGGCCTTCGTGCGGTAGACCCGCCCGGCGGTGGTGAAGAAGAGCAGCCAGTGGTGGTTGGTGGTCGCGATGAAGTGGTCGACCACGTCATCGCCGCGCAGGGTCGCCCCGCGCACACCCTTCCCGCCGCGCTTCTGGATGCGGTACTGCGCCTGCAGGGTCCGCTTGGCGTAGCCGCCGCGCGTGATCGAGACGACGAGCTCCTCGTCGGGGATCAGGTCCTCCATCGAGAGGTCGCCGTCGGCCGCGATGATCTGGGTACGACGGTCGTCGCCGTACTTGCCGACGATCTCGCCGAGCTCGTCCGAGACGATCTGGCGCTGCCTCGACTCCGAGGCCAGGATCGCCTTCAGCTCGGCGATGATGATCTCGAGCTCGGCGAGCCGGTCGATGATCTTCTGCCGCTCCAGGGCCGCGAGCTGCCGCAGCTGCATCCCGAGGATCGCATTGGCCTGCAGCTCGTCGATGTCGAGCAGCTCGATCAGCCCGGACCGGGCCTCGTCGACGTTCGGGCTGCGCCGGATCAGCGCGATGACCTCGTCGAGCATGTCCAGCGCCTTGACCAGGCCTCGCTGGATGTGCGCCTCCTCCTCGCGCTTGCGCAGCCGGAAGCGGGTACGACGCTGGATGACGTCGATCTGGTGCGCGACCCAGTTGGAGATGAACTGGTCGATCGTCAGCGTCCGCGGCACCCCGTCGACCAGCGCGAGCATGTTGGCGCTGAAGTTGGTCTGCAGCTCGGTGTGCTTGAAGAGGTTGTTGAGTACGACGCGCGCGACGGCGTCCCGCTTCAGCGTGACCACCAGCCGCTGGCCGGTGCGCGAGGAGGTGTCGTCGCGGATCTCCGAGATGCCCTGGACCCGCCCGGAGTCGGTGAGCTCGGCGATCTTGAGCGCCAGGTTGTCGGGGTTGACCATGTAGGGCAGCTCGGAGATCACCAGCGTGGTGCGCCCGCGGGCGTCCTCGTCGATCTCGACGACCGCGCGCTGGGTGATCGAACCGCGGCCGGTGCGGTAGGCCTGCTCGATCCCCTGCCGGCCCACGATCAGCGCGCCCATCGGGAAGTCTGGCCCCTTGATCCGCGCGATGAGCGCCTCCTGCAGCTCCTCGCGCGTGGCGTCGGGGTGCTCCAGCGCCCAGGTCGCGCCCTCGGCGACCTCCCGCAGGTTGTGCGGCGGGATGCTGGTGGCCATGCCGACCGCGATGCCGGCGGACCCGTTGACCAGCAGGTTTGGGAACCGGCTCGGCAGGATCTGCGGCTCCTGGCTCTTGCCGTCGTAGTTGGGCCCGAACTCGACGGTGTCCTCGTCGATGTCGCGGACCATCTCCATGGCCAGTGGCGCCATCCGGCACTCGGTGTACCGCATCGCCGCGGCCGGGTCGTTGCCCGCGGAGCCGAAGTTGCCCTGGCCGTGGATCAGCGGCGCCCGCAGCACCCAGGGCTGCGCCAGCCGGACCATGGTGTCGTAGATCGCGCTGTCGCCGTGGGGGTGGTACTGACCCATGACGTCGCCGACGACGCGGCTGCACTTGGAGAAGCCCCGGTCGGGACGGTAGCCGCCGTCGTACATCGCGTAGAGGATCCGGCGGTGCACCGGCTTGAGGCCGTCGCGGACGTCGGGCAGCGCCCGCCCGACGATCACCGCCATCGCGTAGTCGATGTAGGAGCGCTTCATCGACTCCTGAAGCTCGACGGGCTCGATCCGGCCGCCGGGGCCGCCGCCGTCCGTGGGCGTCTGAGTCACGATTGTTCTCTCTCGGGATGTATTGGAATGGTCCTAGACTTGCTGATACTGAGCAATCAGGGCAGCTCAGATGTCCAGGAACCTCACGTCCTTGGCGTTGCGCTGGATGAAGGAACGGCGCTGCTCGACGTCCTCGCCCATCAGGATCGAGAAGATCTCGTCGGCCTGCGCGGCGTCGTCGAGCGTGACCTGCAGCAGGATCCGGGCGTCCGGGTCCATGGTGGTCTCCCACAGCTCGTCGGCGTTCATCTCGCCGAGACCCTTGTAGCGCTGGACCGGCATCTCCTTCGGCAGCCGCTTGCCCTGCGCCAGCCCGTCGCGGATCAGCGCGTCGCGCTCAGCGTCGGAATAGACGAACTCGTGCGCGGCCGGCTTGTTCCAGCGGAGCCGGTAGAGCGGCGGTTGGGCCATGTAGACGTAGCCCTGCTCGATCAGGGGGCGCATGAACCGGAAGAGCAGCGTCAGCAGCAGCGTGTTGATGTGGTGGCCGTCGACGTCGGCGTCGGCCATCAGCACGATCTTGTGGTAGCGCAGCTTGGCGAGGTCGAACTCCTCGTGGATGCCCGTGCCGAGCGCGGAGATGATCGCCTGCACCTCGGTGTTGGCGAGCACCTTGTCGATGCGGGCCTTCTCGACGTTGAGAATCTTGCCCCGGATCGGAAGGATCGCCTGGATCCGCGGGTTGCGGCCCTGCCGGGCCGAGCCGCCGGCGGAGTCGCCCTCGACGATGAAGACCTCGCACTCCTCGGGGTTGGTCGACTGGCAGTCGGCCAGCTTGCCGGGGAGTCCGGCACCGCCGAGCAGTCCCTTGCGCGAGCGGGCGAGGTCACGGGCCTTGCGCGCCGCGATCCGCGCCTGGGCGGCGGCCTGGGCCTTGCGGATGATCTCCTTGCCCTCGGTCGGGTTCTGCTCCAGCCACGCGCCGAGCTGGTCGTTGACCACCTTCTGCACGAAGCTGCGGGCCTCGGTGTTGCCGAGCTTGGCCTTGGTCTGGCCCTCGAACTGCGGCTCGCCCAGCTTGATCGACACGATCGCGGTCAGTCCCTCGCGGATGTCGTCCCCCGACAGTCGGTCCTCGCGCTTCTTGATCATCCCCCACTGCTCGCCCCAGCCGTTGACCTGCGAGGTGAGCGCGGACCGGAAGCCCTCCTCATGCGTGCCGCCCTCGTGGGTGTTGATCGCGTTGGCGAAGGTGTGCACCGACTCGGTGAAGCTGGTGTTCCACTGCATCGCGACCTCGAGGCTGAGGTCGCTCCCGCCGTCGGCGGCAGACTGCGAGGCCTCGAAGTTGATGATCGTGGAGTTGGCCTTGTCCTTGCGCCGGTTGAGGTGCTCGACGTAGTCGACCAGCCCGCGGTCGTAGCGGAAGACCTGCTCGATCCCGCCGCCCTCCGCGCGCCGGATGGCGTCCGCGGTCTTCGTGGTCTCCTCGGAGTCCCCGACGCCTTCGACCGCGCCCTCCTCGACCGCGTCGACGATCTGCTCGGCCACCGGCCGCTCGTCGCGGACGACGATCTCCAGGCCCTTGTTCAGGAACGCCATCTCGCGGATCCGGGTGGTGATGGTCTCCAGCGAGTACGTCGTGGTCTCGAAGATCTCGTCGCTCGCATACCAGGTCACGGTCGTGCCGGTGCGCTCGTCGTCGTACATCGGGCGCACCCGCTGCAGGTCGGCGTCCGGGACGCCGTAGGTGAACGACTGGCGCCACAGGTGGCCCCGGTTGCGCACCTCGACGACCAGCCGCGTCGACAGCGCGTTCACCACCGAGACGCCCACGCCGTGAAGGCCGCCGGAGACCTTGTAGCCGCCGCCACCGAACTTGCCGCCGGCGTGCAGCACGGTCAGCGCGAGCGTGACTGCCGGCAGCTCCTGCCCCTGGGCGGTGTCGGTGGGGATGCCGCGACCGTTATCGGTCACCCGCACCCCGCCGTCGGCCTGCAACGTCAGCACGATCCGGTCGCAGTGCCCCGCCATGTGCTCGTCGACCGCGTTGTCCACGATCTCCTGGATCAGGTGGTGCAGGCCGCGCTCCCCGGTCGAGCCGATGTACATGCCGGGGCGCTTGCGGACCGCCTCGAGGCCCTCGAGCACCTGGATCGCGCTCGCGTCGTACTCACGCTCGACGTGTGCACTGGACGTCTGGGTAGGAACGGTGGGGACCGCCTCGTCGATCATGTCGGTGGAGTCGTCGGACACCGGCACCTCTTCCGCTTCGGACCCCCGCGAGGGGGTCGCCATACATGACGAAGGCCGCTGCCCCACAAGGTGCGCGACCGAAGCCCATTCTACCCCGCAAACGTCTCCTGGAAACGTTCCCGTCCCGTCCCTGGGGATAACTCGCGCCCAAGAAGGTGCCTGAGGCCCGAAAGAAGGCCGATTGGGCGCCCGATCAGCATGCTGACGAGGGCTTATACAGTCCCCCATGCCGAGAGAGGCCCCGTGAGCGTCTCAGCGCTCGTGCACTCCGACTCCCCCGAAGAACGTACGCACCGAGACATCGGCGGCCTGATGGTGCGCCAGCGTGCCAGCGGTGATCGCCTCCGCGGCGATGTAGATCAGCGAGTAGTACACGCCGATCACCCAGTCGGTCTGGACATCGGGATCGATGCTCCCTTCCTCCTGGGCGCGCGCGATCATCGCGCGCAGCTCCGCGTGATCGTCGGCGTCCGACTCCCAGACCTCGGCAAACCGCGAAGGGTCCGCGAAGAGGAAGATCACCGCCTCGGCGACCTCGGTCATCGCCCGCATCAGCGCCTCGAGCTCGGCGGCCGCCGCGGATGAGTTCGGGGCGGGCCGGCCCCGGGCCGCGGAGTCGTCGAGGGCACCGAGCGCCCGGTCGCGCGCGGCGTCGACCAGCGACTGACGATCGGGGAAGTAGCGGTGCAGCGTGCTCCGACTCACCGCGGCTCGATCGGCGATCTCGGCCAGCGACGCCGACCAGTCGCGCGCCCACGCGGCGACGGCGGCGTTCACGATCGCGGCGCGCGTCCGCTGACGGACACCGGACTCGCTCACGCGAGCATGCTACCGCGACGACTCAGGATCGGACATCATCGTTGGAGTATAGGACATTGATGTGTCATTATCGGATACAGTTGTCGCAAGAAGGAGAGGGGAACCCTCATGTCGTACGCCGTCCCCGTCAGTCGCCCCGACCCCGGGGCGACCCCGGAGCTGTCCTCACGGGAGAAGCTGGAGCTGCTCTGGGGTTACGTCCGGCCGCATCGCAGGATCCTGCTCGCCGGGCTGCTCCTCGGCTTGGTCGGGACCGCGGCGGAGCTGGCGACACCCATGGTCACCAAGGCGGTCCTGGACGGGCTGGCGGTCGAGGCATCGTTGCGCGGGCCGGTCACCGTGCTCGCGGTGCTGCTGGTCGCCGGCACCGCGATCGGACTGGTCGAGGGGATCCTGCTGGGCACGCTGGCCGAGCGGATCATCCTCGCCACGCGCACGGGGATGGTCCGACACCTGTTGCGGGTCCGGGTGGGTGAGCTGGATCGCCGCCCCGCCGGGGAGATGGTCGCCCGGGTCACCTCGGACACGCTGCTGATCCGGGAGGCCGCCACGACCAGCATCGTCTACGGCGTGAACGGCGCGATCAGCCTGATCGGGAGCCTGGTGCTGATGGCGGTTCTCGACGTCCCGCTGCTGGTCACCAGCCTCCTCGTGGTCCTGGTCGTGGCGGTACTGGCGATGTTGCTGATGCCGGGCCTGGCCAAGGCCCAGGAGGAGGCACAGGCCGAGATCGGCGACATGGGAGGCCGGCTCGAGGGCGTGCTTCGCGCGCTGCGCACGGTCAAGGCCAGTCGCGCGGAGGATCGAGAGACGGTCAGGATCGGCGACTACGCTCGCAGGTCGGCGGTCAAGGCAGTCCGCGCGGTGCGGATCGAGGCGGTGGCCTGGACGATCACCGGTGGCGGCCTGAACCTGGCGGTCATGCTGGTGCTCGGATTCGGCGCCTACCGCGTCGCCTCGGGAGCCCTCGAGGTCAGCGCCCTCGTGGCGTTCCTGCTCTACCTCTTCGGGCTGATGTGGCCGGTGATGATGCTGACGATGAGCGCGACCGCACTCACCTCGGGCCTCGCCGCAGCGGCCCGGATCCACGAGGTCACTTCCCTCGAGCTCGAGCCGGACGGTCCGGCCGATGCAGATGCACCTCGTGCTACCTCGGGACCGGACGTCGTCGCCCTGGACGAGGTGCGGTTCCGCTACCTGCCCGACGCCGAGCTCGCCCTGGACGGGGTCAGCCTGCACATCCCGCGCCGTGGCCACACGGCGATCGTCGGGCCGTCCGGCGCCGGGAAGACCACGGTCTTCTCGCTGCTGCTGCGGTTCGCCGACCCCGAGGAGGGCGAGCTGCGCCTCGACGGCGTCGACTACCGCTCCTGGCCATTGCCCGAGCTGCGGCGCCGGATCGCCTACGTCGAGCAGGACACGCCGCTGGTCCCGGACACGCTCAGGGAGAACCTGGCCTACGCCGCACCCGAGGCGTCGGAGGACGGGCTCTGGGAGGCGCTCGACGTGGTCCGAATGGCCGACCGGGTGCGGGCGCTGCCCGACGGGCTCGACACCGAGATCGCACCGGCCACGGTCTCCGGCGGCGAACGACAGCGGATCGCACTGGCTCGGGCGTTGGTGGCCGAGCCCGAGATCCTGCTGCTGGACGAGGTGACCGCGCAACTCGACGGCCTCACCGAGGCGGCCGTCGCCGAGGGGATCCGGCGGCAAGCTGGGCGCGGCGCGGTCGTGACGATCGCCCATCGGCTCTCGACCGTGCTCGACGCGGACCAGATCGTCGTACTCGAGGAGGGCAGGGTGCGCGCGATCGGATCGCACCAGGACCTGCTCGCGGCCGACGAGCTCTATGCGGAGCTGGTCGCGGCGCTGCGGATCGCCGCTCAGCCGTAGGTGTCGCGCGGGCCGCGGCCGTCGCGGATCGAGCGCGGGCCCTTGGTCCACTTCGGCAGGTGGGGCCCGAGGACGTCGATGACGGTGACCGTCCCGTGCCCGAGCTCCTCGTTGAGGCGGCGGAGCAGCGCGGGAGCCAGCAGCTTGAGCTGGGTCGCCCAGGCGGTGGACTCCGCCCGCACGACCAGCTTGCCGTCGGCGAACGACTCGGGACTGCTGTGGCCGCCCACCTCGGCGCCCACGAGCTCCGGCCAGCGCCCGAAGACGCCGTGCACGCGCAGGTCGAGCTCCCAGCCGTGGTCGGCGACGACCCGACCGACCACGGAGTCGAGGCGCTGCGGGTCGCGCTCGTCGGGGTGGGCGCCGCTGACGGTCGGCCGCGCACTCTTGGCGCCGCCCTTCGCCCCGGTACGGCGGCGGCGCACGGCGGGCCGACCCGCCGAGGCGGCGGTGGCGCGGGTGAGCTCGCGGGCCAGGTCGACGCCGGCCTCGTCGTGCTGCTCGCCCATCCGCGACCTCCTCTAGGTCTCTGCGGTCACGCTACCCGCAGCCACCCGCAGCCGGGCGCCCGCGAGCTGCTCGGGGACGTCGCCGGCGACCGCTGCGGTGACCAGCACCTGCTCCGCGCCCTCGACCAGGTCGGCCAGGTGCCGCCGGCGACTGCTGTCCAGCTCGGCGAAGACGTCGTCGAGGATCAGGATCGGGTCGTCGCCCTCGGCGCTCAACAGGTCGTAGCTGGCCAGCCGCAGCGCGAGCGCGAAGGACCACATCTCGCCGTGGCTGGCATAGCCCTTCACCGGGAGCGCGGCGGCGCCGGCACCGAGCGCCAGCGCCAGCTCGTCGCGGTGCGGCCCGACGAGGGTGATCCCGCGGTCGAGCTCGTCGCGGCGCCGCTCGCCCAGCGCGGCGGCGAAACCCTCCGCTTCGACGCAGGGCTGGTAGCGCACCGCGGCATCCTCGCGGCTGGCCCCCCGGGCGACCGCGGCGTAGCCGGTGCCGACGTATGGCGCGAGGGCCGCCACCAGCCCGGCCCGGGCGGCGATGATCTCGCTGCCGTGAGCCACGAGCTGGTCGTCCCAGACCTCCAGGGTGGCGAGCGCGGCGTTCCGCCCGGCGCCGCGCGCCAGGCCCGCCGTGCGCAGCAGCGAGTTGCGCTGCTTGAGGACCCGCTCGTAGTCAGCCTTGACCCCGGCGAGCCGGGGGCTGCGCAGCACCATCAGGTCGTCGAGGAAGCGGCGCCGCTCCGACGGGTCGCCCCGCACCAGCGACAGGTCGCTCGGCGCGAAGACCACGGACCTGACCAGGCCGATCAGGTCACGCGGCCTCGGCAGCGGCGACCGGTTGACGCGGGCTCGGTTGGAGCGGCCCGGGTTGATCTCGACCTCGAGCACCGCCGTACGCCCGTCCCGCACCACCGCCGCCCGCACCACGGCCCGGTCGGCACCCGACCGGACCAGCGGCGCGTCGGCCGCCACCCGATGCGACGACAGCCGCGACAGGTAGTCGATCGCCTCGACGATGTTGGTCTTGCCCTGCCCGTTGCGACCCAGGAACGCGGTCGCGCCGGGCCCCAGGTCGAGCTCGAGGCTGGCGTAGGAGCGGAAGTCGTGAAGCGTGAGGTGGGAGATCCGCACTCAGTCGCCGGAGCTCTTCACCGCGTGGCCGCCGAACTGGTTGCGCATCGCGGCGATCGCCTTCATCGCCGGGCTGTCGTCCTGGCGCGAGGTGAAGCGGGCGTAGAGCGCGGCGGTGATCGCCGGCGTCGGTACGGCGTGCTCGATGCCCGCCTCGACGGTCCAGCGACCCTCGCCGGAGTCGTCGGCGTAGCCGCGGATCGACGCCAGCCCGGGGTCCTCCTGCAGCGCCTTGACGATCAGGTCGAGCAGCCAGGAGCGGACGACGGTGCCCTCGCGCCACGAGTCGAGCACCGCGGCCGGGTCGTCGATCATCTCGACCTTCTCCATGAGCTCCCAGCCCTCGGCGTAGGCCTGCATCAGGGCGTACTCGACCCCGTTGTGGACCATCTTCGCGAAGTGGCCCGCGCCCACCGCGCCGGCGTGGACCGACCCGGTGCCGCCTTCGGGCTGGAGCGCGTCGAGCGCCGGCTGCACCTTGGCGATGTCGGCCGCGTCGCCGCCGTACATCAGTCCGTAGCCGTACTGCAGGCCCCAGACGCCACCGGAGACCCCGCAGTCGACGTAGCCGATGCCGCGCTCGGCCAGGAGCTCGGCGTTCTTCAGGTCGTCGGTCCAGCGCGAGTTGCCGCCGTCGACGACGACGTCGCCCGGACCGAGGAGATCGGCGAGCGCCGCGACCGTCTGCCGGGTCGGCTCGCCGTGCGGGACCATCACCCAGGCGACCTTCGGGCTGGGCAGCGCCGCGACGAGCTCCTCCAGCGAGTCGACGTCGCGCAGGTCGGGGTCGCGGTCGTAGCCGGTGACGGTGTGGCCGGCCGCGCGCAACCGCTTGCGCATGTTGCCGCCCATCTTTCCGAGTCCGATGAAACCTAGGTGCATGCCGTGCGTCCCTTCGTGAGGTGGATCTGGTGGGGTCTGGGTTCGCCGGTCGCGCCTGGGGCCGGGCGTCAGGACAGCAGGCGGCGGGGCATCAGGAGGTAGCGGAACGAGGGACTGTCCTCGCTCACGCCCTGGATGACGGCGGGCTTGGAGGCCTGGGTGAAGGCGAGCCGGATCACCGGCTCGTCGATCGCCTGCAGGCCGTCGAGCAGGAAGGTCGGGTTGAAGCCGGTGACGATGTCCTCGCCGACGATCTCGGCCTGGATCGACTCCGACGCGCGGGCCTCGTCCTCGGATCCGGCATCGAGGGTGAGGACGCCGTCGCTGAAGGTGAGCTGCACCGCGGCGTTGCGCTCGGCGACGAGCGCGACCCGCTTGACCGAGTCGACCAGGTCGGCCTTGTCGACGGTCGCGGTAGTCAGCTGCTCGGCCGGGAAGAGTGCCCTGACCTTGGGGAACTCGCCGTCGAGCAGCCTGGTCGTCGTACGACGGGTGCCCCCGGGGGCCGATCCCTCCAGGCCGATGATGCCTTCGCCCTGACCGCCGTGGCTGAGCGCGATCGTGACCTCGCCGCCGCCCGCGAGCGACTTCGCGGTGTCGCCGAGGACCTTGGCGGGCACGAGCGCGGCCGCCGAGGCGTCGGGAGTCCCGGGCGACCACTCGAGCTCGCGGTGGGAGAGCCGGAACCGGTCGGTCGCGAGCAGGCTGATCGTCTCGCCCTCGATCTCGATGCGTACGCCGGTCAGCACCGGCAGCATGTCGTCGCGGCCGGCGGCGGTCACCGCCTGGGCGACCGCGTGCGCGAACACCTCCGCGGGCACGGTGCCGGTCGCCTCGGGCATCGCGGGCAGCGTCGGGTAGTCCTCCACAGGCATCGTCTGCAGCGTGAACCGGGTCGCGCCGCACACCACCGAGACCTTGGCGCCGTCCAGGGTCAGCTCGACCGGCTTGTTCGGGAGGCTGCGGCAGATGTCGGCGAGGAGCTTGCCGCTGACGAGCGCCTTGCCCTCGTCGGAGACGTCCGCATCGAGCGTCGCGCGCGCCGATGTCTCGTAGTCGAAGCTGGACAGGACCAGGCCCTCGTCGGTCGCCTCGATCATGAGGCCCGCGAGCACCGGCGCGCTCGGGCGGACGGGAAGGCCCCGCGCGGCCCACTGCACGGCATCGGCGAACACGTCGCGCTCGACGCTGAACTTCACGGTTTGCTGACCTCCAGTGGCGCACGCGACCTCGGCGCCGCGCATGACATGTCGTGTGGCGTTCCGTGCATCCTGCCACTTCGGGCCCGTTCCTCCACAGGGAGGGGCCCGACCGGACGTTCACGAGCCTTGGAGCATTGATAGGTGAGAGTCAGTCGTAGGCTCTGTGGAATCTGTGGATAACGCGCGTTTCCGCAGGTCAGACCCGTTGACCGGGCCGGGATCGGGCTGTGGATGAGCGCGGGAATCACAGGGGACGGGTGTGGAACGACGAGTCCGCGGTGCACAGGTTCCCCGGGGTGTCCACACCCGGTGTGGACGACGCGCCGTAGCGCCTCACACGCGCCCCCACATCTTGCACCGATGTAGTTCACCTCAGCCCTGACGGGCCTGGAGCTTGATCCGGTTGGTGAGCTCGCTGACCTGGTTGAAGACCGACCGGCGCTCGGCGAGCAGCTGGTTGATCTTGCGGTCGGCGTACATCACGGTCGTGTGGTCCCTGTTGCCGAACTGCTGCCCGATCTTCGGCAGCGAGAGCTCGGTGAGCTCGCGGCACAGGTACATCGCGATCTGGCGTCCCTGCACCAGGTGCCGGCCGCGGCTCGGCCCGGTGAGGTCCTCGATCGAGACGCCGAAGTAGGCGGCGGTCTGGGCGATGATCAGCGGCGCGGTGATCTCGGGCTCGCCGCCCTCGGGGATCAGGTCCTTCAGCACGATCTCGGTGAGGGTGACGTCGACCTCCTGCCGGTTGAGGTTGGCGAAGGCGGTGACCCGGATCAGGGCCCCCTCGAGCTCGCGGATGTTGGTCTGGATCTTGCTCGCGATAAACTCCAGGACCTCCGCGGGCGCGGTCAGCTTGTCCTGCACGGCCTTCTTGCGCAGGATCGCGATCCGCGTCTCCAGGTCCGGGGCCTGGACGTCGGTCACCAGCCCCCACTCGAAGCGGTTGCGCAGCCGGTCCTCGAACTCGTCGAGCCGCTTGGGGGCCCGATCGGAGGTGAGCACGATCTGCTTGTTGGCGTTGTGGAGCGTGTTGAAGGTGTGGAAGAACTCCTCCTGGGTCTGGATCTTGCCCTCGAGGAACTGGATGTCGTCGATCAGCAGCACGTCGACGTCGCGGTAGCGGCGCTTGAAGCGGTCCTGGTGGCCGGCGCCGATCGCGTTGATGAACTCGTTGGTGAACTCCTCGGAGCTGACGTAGCGGACCTTCGCGCCGGCGTACAGGCTGCGGACGTAGTGGCCGATCGCGTGGAGCAGGTGCGTCTTGCCGAGCCCGGAGTCGCCGTAGATCAGGAGCGGGTTGTAGGAGCGGCCCGGGGCCTCGGCGACCGCGACGGCCGCGGCGTGGGGGAAGCGGTTGGAGGACCCGATGACGAAGGTCTCGAAGGTGTACTTCGGGTTGAGCCGGGTCTCGAGCGCGGAGCCCGGGCGCGGGCTGGTGTCGCCGGCGGGCTCGCCGGTGAGGACCGTCGCGCGCCGGTCGTCGGAGTTGCCGAGCGGGTAGTCGGAAACGCCGTCCGGAGACGAGTCGCCCGCGTCACCGGCGTCACCCGCATCGCGCGGTGACGTTGTCGACTTGTCGACTTGTTGCTGGGCCTCGGGTTGCCGGGTCGGGGGGATCTCCTCCTCCAGCTGCGGGTTGACGGTCACCGCCAGCCGGGTCACCTGGCCGAGCTTGTCGGCGAGGGCGTCCTCGATCTGGGTGCGCAGGCGGCCCTCGAGCTGCGTGCGCGTGAACTCGTTCGGCACGTCGATGATCGCGGTCGAACCGTGGAGCGTGACCGGCTGGCTAGAGGTGAGCCAGGCGCGCTGGTGCGGCTGGAGGTCGTCGACGATCTCGCGCCAGGCACGTTCCAGGCTCGCGTCCGGGTTCGGCTCCGGGTTCGCTTCTGGGCTCGATTGGTCCGTACCGGTCGCGGACTCGTTATCCACAGGCCGCCCCCCATCTTCGTCTGGCGTCGCGCCTACTCAATCCACATGATTATCCACAGCTGTGGATGGAACGTGCAAGGCGTTCTCCACAGGCCCAGGACCGCGAGTTTGACCCTCCGGATCACCACCACGTACCGTTGGCAGGTCGCATCCGGTGTCGACGGGTGCCGCATGTCCACGGACACCCCACCGTTTCAGATCGCTGCAGATCTGTCTCACGTGGGGTCCGGCCGCGGGTGGGCGGTGCCTGGCCGACATGCCGCGTGCTCGCAGTGCTGCGGGCGACGGCAGTCGATCTCGTGTCGCCGCCGTGCCGGGTGGACGTTCCTAGAAACAAACGGAGAGAACCGTGAGCAAGCGTACGTATCAGCCGAACAACCGCCGCCGTCACCGCACGCACGGTTTCCGCCTCCGCATGCGCACTCGCGCCGGTCGCGCCATCTTGTCCGCGCGCCGCCGCAAGGGCCGCAAGAGCCTCGCCGTCTGAGCCACCGGGTGCTGCCCCGGTCCCAGCGGCTCACCGACGGTGAGTCCTTCCGTCGTACGACGCGTCGCGGCCGCCGCTCGACGTCCGCGACCCTCGTGGTGCATCTGCTGCTCGATGCTCCCCAGGCGCACCACTCCGGGAGCGCACGGGTCGGCTTCGTGGTCGGGCGCGGCGTCGGCAACGCCGTCGTGCGCAACCGGACCCGCCGACGCCTGCGGCACCTCGCCAAGGAGCGCCTCGGTGAGCTTCCTCCGGGCTCGATGCTCGTGGTCCGCGCACTGCCTGCCGCGGCCGACGCCTCGTCGTCGCGGCTCGGGCGTGACCTCGACCGGTGCCTGACCCGCCAGCTCGAGTCGGTCGGGGCGGGTCGGCCATGAAGTACCTCCTGATCGCCTTCTTGAAGGGCTGGCGGATGTTCATCAGCCCGCTCTACGGGCAGGTATGCCGCTACCACCCGTCGTGCTCGGCGTACGCGCTCGAGGCGGTGCAGCAGCACGGCGGCCTGCGCGGCAGCTGGCTGGCCGTCCGTAGGCTCGGGCGCTGCCATCCGTGGGCCGCCGGCGGCTACGACCCGGTCCCCCCAACCCAGACTCGAGGAGCCTGAGTGTCCTTCTTCACCGATCTCGGCAGCCTGATCATGGCGCCGCTCTACTACGCGATCTCGGCGATCCTGCTGGGCTGGCACCGCGTGCTGAGCACCGTGCTCCCCCCGGAGAGCGGTGCGTCGTGGGCGCTGTCGATCGTGGGCCTCACGGTTGTGATCCGCGCGCTGCTGATCCCGCTGTTCGTCAAGCAGATCAAGGCCAGCCGCAACATGCAGCTGATCCAGCCGAAGGTCAAGGAGCTGCAGAAGAAGTACGGCCACGACCGGGAGCGCTTCTCGCAGGAGACGATGAAGCTCTACCGCGAGTCGGGGACCAATCCGTTCGCGTCGTGCCTCCCGATCATCCTGCAGATGCCGATCTTCCTCGCGCTGTTCCGCCTCTTGGACCGCGCGGCACGGGGCGAGACCCGTGGCCTGCTGACGCAGACCGACGTGGACCACATCGCCGAGGCGACGATCTTCGGGGCCCGGATCTCCGACACCTTCATCAACGCCAGCACGATCAACGTGCAGATCCTGGCCGGCATCCTGGTGATCGCGATGACGGCGACGACGTTCCTCACCCAGCGGCAGCTGATGGCGAAGAACATGCCTGCCGACGCCCTGACCGGCCCCTATGCCCAGCAGCAGAAGATGCTGCTCTACGTGCTCCCCGTTGTCTTCGCCGTCGGCGGCGTGGCGTTCCCCATCGGCGTACTGCTCTACTGGACCACCTCCAACCTGTGGACGATGGGCCAGCAGTTCTACGTCATCCGCAACAACCCCGCCCCCGGCACGCCGGCCTTCACCGCCAAGCAGGCGCGCGACGAGGCGAAGGCCCGCAAGAAGGGCCTCCCCGTGGCCGGGGACGAGGAGGTCTCGGCCGACGACGCGGGTGAGTCGGGGACGCGCCGTCCCGCGCAGCGCGAGCAGCCCAAACGACAGAGCCGGCAGGACCGGAAGAAGGGTCCGAAGACCGGCTCCGAGGATGAGGCCGCGACCGGCGAGCCGGCCCCGGAGGCCGCACCTGACACCCCCGCCACGCCCCCCAAGCCCCCGGTGAAGGGCCAGTCCAAGGGCTCGTCGCGTTCACAGCCGGCGCGACAGAGCCGCAAGAAGCGCAAGAGGAAGAGGTAGCCGTGCAACTGAGTGACGAGTCCGTGGAGACCGAGCCGGCGGACGTTTCCGACGACGCCGAGACCCCGGAGCAGGCGCCCCGCCCCTCGCGCGTCGAGCGGCTGGAGAACGAGGGCGACATCGCGGCCGACTACCTGGAGGAGCTGCTCGACATCGCGGACCTGGACGGCGACCTGGACATGGACGTCGAGGGCGACCGAGCGGCCGTGTCGATCGTCGGTGCCGACCTCTCCCAGCTGGTGGGCCGTGACGGCCAGGTGCTCGACGCGCTGCAGGAGCTGACCAGGCTGGCGGTCTACCGCGAGACCGGCGAGCGCTCTCGGCTCGTGCTGGACGTCTCCGGATACCGCGCCGAGCGGCGCGCCACCCTCGTCCGCCTCGCGGAGGAGAAGGTCGCCGAGGTGAAGGCCCAGGGGTCTCCCGTGTCGTTGGAGCCGATGAGCTCTTTCGAGCGCAAGGTCGTCCACGACGTGGTGACCGCATCGGGGCTCACCTCGGAGTCCGAGGGTGCGGAGCCGCGGCGTTTCGTCGTGATCTTCCCTGCGTGAGTTCGTGAGCGCCGTACCACCCGCGCCCGAGGGCGTGGGTGCGCTCGTCCCCCCGGAGCGGCTCGACCTGTTGGAGCGGTACGCCGAGTGGCTGGCCGGCGACGGGGTGACCCGTGGCCTGATCGGGCCACGCGAGGTGCCCCGGCTGTGGGATCGTCACCTGCTCGGCAGCGCCGCGTTGGCCAGGATCATCCCGGACGGCGCGACGGTCGCGGACGTCGGCACGGGCGCCGGGCTCCCGGGCGTGGTGCTGGGCATCGCGCGACCGGACATCACGGTCACGCTGGTCGAGCCGCTGCTGCGCCGTACGACGTTCCTCGTCGAGGTCGCCGAGGACCTGGGGCTGGGGTCGGTCGAGGTGCACCGGGGCCGTGCGGAGTCGCTTCACGGCGCGCGGACCTTCGACGTCGTGACCTCGCGAGCCGTCGCCCCCCTCGATCGCCTGCTCGGCTGGTCGATGCCGCTCGTGGCGGCGGGAGGCCAGATGTTGGCGGTCAAGGGCGGCCGGGCCCAGGCGGAGATCGAGGCCGCCGGCACGGTCCTGCGCCGGTTGGGGTGCGAGGTACCGGAGACGCTGACGATCGGGGAGGATGTACCGGGCGCGACGACCACGGTCGTACGGGTGACACGGAAGGCCGGCCGACGGCCCTAGGACGGTTATCCACCGTCGACGGGGACCCGCTGAGCGTGAGTCTCCACAGAATCACCAGAGTTATACACAGGAGTAGTGCGTGAGCGACCAGTCCGCAGAGACCGATGTTTCACGTGAAACCGCGTCCCGTGACACCGATCGGGATCGCTGGGCGCGCCGGGTCCGGCCGCGCTCCGTGCGCACGGCGGGCGAGCTGGCCGCCGAGCCGCCCCATCTCGACGCCGAGCAGACCCCGCTGGCCCGGGCCGCGGCACGCACGGTGCGCACCAGGTCAGCCGTGGCGCCGCGCGGCGCGGTCGGCCGGCCGCACGCCACGCGCGTCTTCGTGGTCGCCAACCAGAAGGGCGGCGTCGGCAAGACCACCTCGGCCGTGAACATCGCCACCGCGCTCGCGCAGCTCGGCCAGCGGGTGCTGGTGGTGGACCTCGACCCCCAGGGCAACGCCTCGACCGCGCTCAACGTCGAACACCAGCGCGGCATGCAGTCCACCTACGACGTGCTCGTGGAGCCCGACGTCGGCCTGACCGACATCGTCGTCGCGTGCCCGGATCAGGCCAACCTCTGGGTCGCGCCCGCCACGATCGACCTCGCCGGCGCCGAGATCGAGCTCGTCAGTCAGGTCGCGCGCGAGGCCCGACTTCGCAACGCGTTCGCGGCGCATCCGCAGATCGGGACGGCCGAGGAGGCCGGAGACGAACGCTTCGACTACGTGTTCGTTGACTGCCCGCCGTCGCTCGGGCTGCTGACCCTGAACTCGCTGGTCGCCGGCGCCGAGATGCTCATCCCGATCCAGGCCGAATACTACGCGCTCGAGGGGCTCGGGCAGCTGCTCGAAACGGTCGAGATGGTGAAGGCGCACCTCAACCCGGCGCTGCGGGTGACGACCATCCTGATCACGATGTACGACGCGCGGACCCGGCTCGCCTCGGGCGTCGCGACCGAGGTGCGCGAGCACTTCGGCGAGATCGTCCTACGTACGTCCATCCCGCGATCGGTCCGGGTGTCGGAGGCGCCGTCCTACGGCCAGTCGGTGATGACCTACGATCCGGGATCACCCGGTGCGCTCAGCTACCTCGAAGCCGCCCGCGAAATCGTCCGCAAGGGAGCCTCAGCATGACCATTCCGGCGTCACCGCCGCCGCGCAGGGGATTGGGCCGCGGGCTGGGGGCACTGATCCCCACGTCCGCCGTCGCGCAGGAGACGCAGGAACGGGAGGCTGCGGCCGCCGTGCTCGTCGACGAGCCGGATGTCTCGCCATCCGCCGCGCCCGCCCCGCCCGTCGTACCCGAGACCGTCGCGGGCTCGTGGTTCGCCGAGGTGCCGGTCGATCGGGTGCGCCCCAACCCGCGGCAGCCGCGCCAGAGCTTCGACGAGGAGGCGCTCGCCGAGCTCGTCACGTCGATCCGTGAGGTCGGGCTGCTGCAGCCGGTCGTGGTGCGTCCCGTCGAGGACGGCTACGAGCTGGTGATGGGCGAGCGGCGGTTCCGCGCGATGCAGGCGGCCGAGCTGCCCACGATCCCGGCGATCGTGCGCGGCACGGACGACGAGGACATGCTGCGCGACGCGTTGCTGGAGAACCTGCACCGCGTGCAGCTCAATCCGCTCGAGGAGGCGGCCGCCTACGAGCAGCTGCTGCAGGACTTCGGCTGCACCCACGACGAGCTGGCGGCCCGGATCGGCCGGTCCCGCCCGCAGATCTCCAACACCGTCCGGCTGCTCCGGCTCTCCCCGCCCGTCCAGCGGCGGGTCGCCGCGGGCGTGCTCACCGCGGGGCACGCTCGCGCCCTGCTCGCCGTGGACGACCCCGAGCTGCAGGACCGGCTGGCCGCCCGGGTCGTCGCCGAGGGCATCAGCGTGCGCGCACTGGAGGAGATCGTCTCGGTCGGGGCCGCCGATGAGCGGCGCAAGCGCCAGGTGCGCGCCAAGCCCACCGACCCCGGGCTGATCGAGGTGGCGGACCGGCTCTCCGACCGCTTCGAGACGCGGGTCCGGGTGGATCTCGGCCGCTCCAAGGGGCGCATCACCGTCGAGTTCGCCACCCTCGAGGACCTCGAGCGGATCACGGACATCATGGACCCCCGCAACCGGAGCGATCGCCCGATCTGAGCAGGCCCGCGTACTTTAGCGCCGACTCGGCGTCATTCTGGTGCACGTAAGAGCCGACTCGGCGTGTTTTGCGTGCATCTTTGCGCCGACTCGGCGGGGCCCGAATGTCGACAAGGGGATAAAGAGCTAGATCGGCAAGACGGCTTAGCGATTGCGGCCGGCGCGGGTGCGGGCCTTGGCGAGGCGGCGCTCGGCGCGGCGTACCTGCTCGGCCCGGTCCAGTTCGGCGGCCTGCTCGAGGGTGGGGGCGCTGCCGCCGTACGACGCGGGCAGCCACCACGAGCCCGCCGGCTGCTCCGCGGCCGGGTGGGCGCGGATCGCGTCGTCGAGCAGGGAGGACATCCGGCCCCGCAGCGCGGCGGTCTCCTCGACGGGCTTCTCGCCCGTGGGGCGCATCGGCTCGCCGACGCTGATCGAGATCGTGCGCCCGCGCGCGAACGAGCGGGGGTGGTCCTTGGTGACGATCCGCTGCGTGCCCCAGAGCACGACCGGGACCACGGGCACCCCCGCCTGGGCGGCGATCCGGACCGCGCCGGTCTTGAACTCCTTGAGCACCAGCGCACGCGAGATCGTCGCCTCGGGGAAGATGCCGACCGCCTCCCCGGCCTCCAGCAGGGAGAGCGCCGTGGCCAGACAGGTCTCGCCCGCGGCGCGGTCCACCGGGATGTGGTGCATCGACCGCATCACCGGCCCCGCGACCGGGTGGTCGAAGATCTCCTTCTTCGCCATGAACCGCACCAGCCGCCGCGACGGGTGCGCGGCGAGCCCGCCGTAGATGAAGTCCACGTAGCCGATGTGGTTGACCGCGAGCAGCACCCCGCCGCTGCTCGGGATGTGCTCGGTCCCGGTGACCACAAACCGCTGGTCGAGAGCCTTGAAGGCGCCGAGGGCGAGCCGGATGATCGGCGGATAGGTGAGGTCGCGCATGGGTCGGCTCTACCGGCGGGTCGCGAGGAAGTCGTCGATCCGGCCGATCGCCTCCTCGAGCACGGCGACGTCGGGGAGGATCACCAGCCGGAAGTGGTCGGGCTCGAACCAGTTGAAGCCGGTGCCGTGGGTGACCAGGATCTTCTTGGCGCGCAGCAGGTCCAGGACGAACTCCTCGTCGTCCTTGATGTCGTAGACGTCCGGGTCCAGCCGGGGGAAGCAGTAGAGCGCCCCGCGCGGCTTGATGTTGCTCACCCCGGGGATCTCGTTGAGGAGCCGGTCGGCGAGGGCGGCCTGCTCGTAGAACCTGCCGCCCGGGCAGATCAGCTCGTCGATCGACTGGTAGCCCCCCAGCGCGGTCTGGATGGCGTGCTGCGCCGGCACGTTGGCGCACATCCGCATGTTGGCCATCAGGGTGAGGCCCTCGATGAAGTCGAACGCGACCTCCTTCGGGCCCGAGATCATCACCCAGCCGGCCCGGTAGCCGCAGACCCGGTAGGCCTTCGACAGCCCGGAGAAGGTCAGGCAGAGGACGTCGTCGCCGGCGTACTCCGCGGCGTGGTGGTGCTCCGCGCCGTCGAAGAGGATCTTCTCGTAGATCTCGTCGGCGAAGACCACCAGCTCGTGGCGGCGCGCGATGTCGACCAGCCCCTTGACCGTCTCCGGGCTGTAGACCGCCCCCGTCGGGTTGTTCGGGTTGATGATCACCAGCGCCTGGGTGTGCTCGGTGATCTTCGACTCGATGTCGGCCAGGTCGGGGTTCCAGCCGTTCTCCTCGTCGCAGCGGTAGTGCACCGCCGTGCCTCCCGACAGCGTGACCGCGCCGGTCCACAGCGGATAGTCCGGGGCCGGCACCAGCACCTCGTTGCCGTCGTCGAGGAAGGCCTGCAGCACCATCGTGATCAGCTCGGAGACGCCGTTGCCGATGAAGATGTCGTCGACGCCGACGTCGCGCAGGCCGCGAGACTGGTAGTAGTGCATCACCGCAGTCCGCGCCGACCAGATGCCGCGCGAGTCGACGTACCCCTGCGAGGCCGGCAGGTGGTGGATCATGTCGGCGACGATCGCCTCGGGGGCCTCGAACCCGAACGGAGCCGTGTTGCCGATGTTGAGCTTGAGCACCCGGTGGCCTTCGGCCTCCAGGCGCTGAGCCTCGACGAGGATCGGCCCGCGGACGTCGTAGCGGACTCCCTGGAGCTTCCGGCTCTGTCGGATCTGGCGCACGCCCGCATTGTCGCAGGCGCCGCCTACAGTGGGGACATGAAGGTGGTCCCGCTCACGCCGGAGCGCCTCGACGCGCTGCCGTCGGGGCACCAGTGGCTGGACGGCGTCCTCGAGGAGTGGGGCTGCCCCGGACAGCTGCTGCTGGTCGACGGCAACCCCGGTGGGTGGATCGTCTACGCCCCCGCGGGCTACGTGCCGGGGGTCACCGGGCTGCCGACCGCGCCGGTCTCGCCCGACGCCGTGCTGCTGGTGGCGGTGTACGTCGCCGAGGAGCACCGCGGCGGGGGTCTCGCCCGGGTGCTGGTCCGCCGCATGGCCCGCGACCTCAAGGAGCGTCACGTGCGGGCGGCCGAGGCGTTCGGCGACGCCAAGGGCCGGGTCCGCAGCCCGAAGGTCGGCGGAGTGTGCGTGCTGCCGCTCGACTTCCTGACCGGTCTCGGCTTCGCGATCCACCGCGACCACGGCACGACACCGCGACTGCGCATGGATCTGCGGGCCGCGGTGTCGTGGCGCGAGGAGGTGCGGGGCGCGGTGCGCCGGCTGGTGCCGTCGCCCGCCCCGCTCCCCGGCGGGATCAGATCAAGCCGGACAGCTCGTTGAGGATCACGGCCTTCGGGCGGGCGCCGACGATCGACTTCACGACCTCGCCGCCGGAGTAGACGTTGATCGTCGGGATGCCGGTGACGCGGTAGGACGCCGGGGTGACCGGGTTTTCGTCGACGTTCATCTTCAGGAAGGTGATCTTGTCGCCGTGCTGCGCGGCGATCTCGTCCAGGATCGGGGCGACCTGGCGGCACGGGCCGCACCACTCCGCCCAGAAGTCCACCAGGACGGGCTTGTCGGACTTGAGGACCTGGGCCTCGAATTCAGCGTCGGTGACGGCGGCCATGTT
>JBDHZS010000026.1:0-27814 GCA_039812025.1 Nocardioides sp.
CGGACGCGCTCGCCGAACGACTCCGCACCTACCTGGAGGCGTTCGCCCAGCCGCGGCTCGCGGGGTTGGCGGCGGATGGGAAGCGGATGCCCACCCACAAGCTCCACGGACTCGCCTTCGGGGACCTCCTGGAGCGGATCGACCCCACGACCCTCCCCGACCACGGCGGCGACGCCACCACGGTGATGGTGCTCTTGGATTACGAGTACCTGATCAGGCACACCTGGATGTCGGGCACCACCAGCGAGTGGGCCACCCAAGGCACCGGCAGCCACACCCGCTACGCCGCCGGCGCAGACGCCGCCGCAGACTCGACATCCGACACCGCGGCCAGCCGTCCGGGCGGCGCCTCGCCGGGCGCGAATGGCGCTGGGGGAGCCGGCGCGCGGGCCGGCTCCGAGGCCGGAGCCGAGGCTGGTGCCACGGCCGCAGCCGACGACACCGACGCTGCCGCAGCTGGCGCGCCCACCGACACCCGGAGGGTCGAGGAGGCCCTGGCGCGGGCCGCCGCGACGCTCGGGGACACGCCGATCAGTGCGGCCGAGGCCCGCCGGCTCGCCTGCCAGGCCAAGATCATCCCCGTCGTCCTCGACGGGAAGTCCCAGCCGCTGGACCTGGGCAGGGCCAAGCGGTTGTTCAGCCCGGCCCAGCGCAAGGCCATCCGGGTCAGAGACGGCGGCTGCCAAGCAGAAGGCTGCACCGCCCGCGCCTCGTGGTGCGACATCCACGTGCGCCGTGAGGCGCTGATTGATCGAGTGGGGGTGAGAGACCTCCACCGCTGCCTTGTCGTAGCAGGGTGGTGAAGCAGAGGGGCAGTCCGACCCGGGAGGTGCCGGGGAGGGCGGCAAGCGGCCCCTGTCAATGTCGGGACGTCCCAGCACCGTCAGATGGGGCGGGTCCGGCTAGCGAATCGGAAAGGTGTACGCGAGGAACCGGTGTGTGAAGCCTCCTAACGGACCGCCAGCTCGAAACCTGACGGATCTGGGCTGGGTGCGGTGCGTACCCGCTCCCTCATTACGGGGCGGGCAACTTCGGGTCGGGATGTGGATACTCGGCCGGGAGGCCACGGTGAAGTGCTGCGGGGTAGCCGTGGCGATGCCGCGGGGGTAGAGCCGGGCGCCTCTTTCGATGAGCGATCGATCAGTGAACACGGGAACCGTCTCGGTCCTGCCCGCCGCACGCGATCCGGCGTTTCGGTGGGGCTGGGTCCACCGTCGGCCGATCGGGCCGGGACGGGGCGGAGCCGTCGTAGTAGTCGCAGGAGTCACGACCTGTCGCGGGGACCGGGAAAGCCGGTTGCAGGGCGAAGGACGGCAGCGAGATCAGCAAGGAGAGACTGCAATGTCCGAAGATACCGGTGCGAATGTGTCGGTCGTGTGGCCAGACCCTGAGCGGTCGTGGCCACGGGTACGGAGGATGCAGGTCAAGTTGCACCAGTGGGCGGCGGCCGATCCTGGTCGCCGCTTTGATGACCTGTACAACCTGGTGTACGACCCGTCCACGCTCATGGTGGCGTGGGACCGGGTCGCGGGCAACGCCGGTGCGAACACTGCCGGGATCGATCGGGCCACGGTCAGGTCGATCCGGACGGAGGTGGGCGTCACGGCGTTCCTGGACGACATCCGAACCCGACTCAAGGCACGGGAGTTCGCTCCGGGGCCGGTACGGGAGCGGATGATCCCCAAGTCCGGCGGCAAGCTGCGCCGGTTGGGGATCCCGACCGTTGCGGATCGGGTGGTCCAGGCCGCGCTGAAACTGGTGCTGGAACCGATCTTCGAGGCGGGGTTCTCCCCGGCCTCCTACGGGTTCCGGCCCCAGCGGCGCGCACACGACGCCATCGCCGAGATCCACGCCCGGGGAACCCAGGGATACCGCTGGGTCCTGGACGCGGATATCGAGGCGTGCTTTGACTCCATCGACCACCCCGCCCTGATGGACCGGGTGCGTCGGCGGGTCAAGGACAAGCGTGTGCTGGCCCTGGTCAAGGCGTTCCTCAAGGCCGGGATCATGACCGAGCTCGGCCACCGTGAGGACACCGACGCCGGCACTCCGCAAGGTGGGATCCTCTCGCCGCTGCTGGCCAACATCGCGCTATCGGTGCTCGATGAACATTTCGAGCGCCAATGGGCGCAATGGAGCACGTGGCGCCGGGCCGAACGACGACGCAAGGGCGAAGGGACCTGGCGACACGTCCGCTACGCAGACGACTTCGTCGTCTTGGTCAACGGCACCCGCAGCAACGTCGAGCAGGTCCGCGACGAGGTCACCGCCGTGCTCGAACCGATGGGTCTGCGACTCTCCGAGTCCAAGACCCGGATCGTGCACATGCGAGACGGGTTCGACTTCCTCGGCTTCCGGATCGTGTGGAAGCAGAAACCAGGAACCGACAAGTGGTACGTCTACACCTTCACCGCCGACAAACCAGTCCGGACGCTGAAGGCCAAGATCCGGTCACTGACCCGCAGGCTGAGTCACGCCGACTACCGCTTCACGCTGAACCGGATCAACCAGATCCTGCGAGGCTGGGGCAATTACTTCAGGCACGCAGTCGCCAAACACACCTTCGACCGGCTCCAGGCTTTCGTCTGGTGGCGGGTCGTGCGGTGGGTGATGAAGCGACAACGCATGACCTGGAGCGAGATACGACGACGGCTACGCGGCCCGAACGGGTGGCGTACCATCGTCTTGGAGGGGACCGCGCTGTTCAACATCGCCTCGATACCGGTGACCCGGTACCGCTGGCGAGGACGCAACATCCCCACCCCCTGGTCGGCCCAGGTCATCAACCCATTGGCATGACCTCGTGGAGAGCCGGATGCGGTGAAAGTCGCACGTCCGGTTCGGAGGGCGGCCTGGGGAAACGGACCCGGAGCAATCCGGACACCGCGCCCCAGGCCGACCCAACCACCTCCACGCCTGGGCCGACGGCGGCCCCACCGACATGAACAACGCCATCGCCCTGTGCATCCACCATCACCACAAGGTCCACGACACGGCCTACGCGCACGAGCGCACACCGGCAGGCAAGATCCGCTTCCACACCCGCAGATAGGACGCGGTGGGCGGCGGGGTCCACCGGCACGCCGGCGCCAAGCACCGCCCCGGCGGGCGCGAAGAACAGCGGCGCCTGCGCCTCAATTCCCGGTCGCCTGTTCTCGCAGACGCTCCGTTGCCCCCTGGGCCACATCGTTCGGGCGCGCGGTCGTCATCCTCGATCGGCGTTCGGTGTGCTCACCGAACCGCGG
The DNA here is from genome assembly GCA_039812025.1 of Nocardioides sp. GTDB lineage: Bacteria > Actinomycetota > Actinomycetes > Propionibacteriales > Nocardioidaceae > Nocardioides. Next base: position 3,246 of record JBDHZS010000026.1, read on the forward strand.
GTGATGAGTGGCATGGGGAGGAGGGTGCGCGCCGGCCGGGCATCGCTGTGCAGCAGTTCGACGCCACGGCGACCCATCTCCTCGTAGGGGAGGCGCGCCGTGGTCAACCCCGGGCGCATGAAGCCAGCAAGCACCTCGTCGTCGAATGAGATGAGAGAGAGATCCTCGGGAATTCGTAGACCGCGTTCGGCGGTCGCCTGGTAGACGCCGAAGGCGACGCTGTCGTTGCCCGCGATGATCGCCGTGAGCCCGGGCTGCGCATCGAGCAGGCGACCGGCGTACTCGTAGCCGATCTCGGGCGACCAGCCCGGGACTTCGATGCGGGAAGGCACGATCCCCGCGCGGTCGAGTGCGGCGGCGATCCCGGCGAATCGCTGCGCGATGGTCGCCGACACCCGTGGATCGTCCACCTGTATCAGGAGGTCGCCGACGATGCCGATACTCCGGTGTCCCTGATCGATGAGGTGCTCGGCGACTGTCTCGCCGGCCCGGGACTCGTCGGGAAGGATGCAAGGCCCCTCACCCGGGATGGTGCCATTGACCATGACGAAGGGCAGCCCTTCCGGCATCGGCGGCGGGGTGATCATGCGTGCGGCCATCAGACCGACGAGCAGCCCGTCGACGCGGCGATCGGTGAGCTCCTGCACCGACTCGGCCAGCGTGCTGTGTGCCCCGATCTCGCTCAGGAGGACGGTGTCGCCGTGTGCGCGCGCGGCCTCGAGCGCACCTCCGATCATGCCCGACGCAAAGCGAGTCAGGGTGACCTGATCGGAGACGAAGCCGATCGTGCGGGTTCGCCCGAGCCGGAGGCTCTGGGCGGCGGGGTTCGGGCGGTAGCCCAGCTCCTCCGCGGCCGCATGCACGCGCGCGACGACCTCGGCGGAGAGTCGTGAGCCCGGGCGGTCGTTCAGGATCAGGCTGACCGCGGTGGGGGAGACCCCGGCGAGTCGGGCGACGTCGGCGAGCGTTGGACGGCGAGCGCGGGAACTGGCCAAGGGGGTGCCCTCTCTCTGGTCTCGTGCCATCCCACGATAGCGAGCGCGCGAACCGCCGCGTCGGCTGGCGACCCTTGACGTGTGACGGACCTCATGCTAGCTTCCCCGTGCTAAATGCATTTAGCATCACATCCCGAGCCCGACGGGCGAGCCGAGTGAGTGCTCGCGCCCGCGTCGTCCGTGCTCGTTCTCACAGGCCAATGGAGGTCTTGGTATGGCAGGCAGGATGAAGCTGTTCAAGAACGGCGCGTACCTACAGAGTTCGACGACGCTGTTCATCTTCTTCGCTTCGTGGGGCATCTGGTGGTCGTTCTTCTCGACCTGGCTCGACAAGGGCCTCGGCCTCAGCGGCGGTCAGATCGGCACGATCTACTCGGTGAACTCGCTCACCACGATCGCGGTGCTCCTGTTCTACGGCATGATGCAGGACCGCCTGGTCCTGAGGCGGCACCTGGTGATCCTGGCGTCAAGCCGTCATGGCGTGTCTGGCGCCGTTCGCGATCTTCGTCTACGAGCCCCTGCTGCTGCACAACTTCGCCCTGGGCGTGGTTCTGGGCGCCATCTACCTCCCGTTCGGCTACACCGCCGCGGTGGGTCTGCTCGAGGCCTTCTCCGAGCGGCTGAGCCGCACCTAAGGCTTCGACTACGGTCAGGCTCGCGGCTGGGGCTCGCTCGGCTACGCCGTGGCCGCGCTGTTCACCGGCTTCATCTTCACCGTCAACCCGCACATCAACTTCTACCTCGGGTCGCTCTTCGGCATCATCTGCCTGTTGGTGCAGATCTTCTGGAAGACCGACCACGTGCCGCTCGCCCCGGGGCACAGCGACCACCCGCACGCCCCATCGCTGCGGGAAATCGTGTCGGTGCTCAAGTACAAGCAGCTCTGGGTCGTCATCATGTTCGTGATCTTCAGCTGGACGTTCTACAACCTCTATGACAACCAGATGTTCCCGAACTTCTACCGTGGGCTGTTCGCGGACGAAGACACAGGCTTGCACACCTACGGCATCCTGAACTCGGTGCAGGTGTTCGCCGAGGGGTTCTGCATGATGTTGGTGCCGCTCCTCATGCGCAGGATCGGCGTGCGGAACATCCTGCTCCTGGGCGTCTCGGTGATGTGCTTCCGCATTCTCGGCACGGCGATCTTCACCGACCCCGTCGTCGTGTCGTGCATCAAGATGCTCCACGCGATCGAGGTGCCGCTGTTCGTGCTCGGCATCTTCCGCTACCTGACGCTGCACTTCCCGGCCGCGCTCTCCGCGACCATGTACATGGTGGGCTTCGAGATCGCCGCCCAGGCCGGCAGCGCCATCTTCTCCACGCCGTTCGGGTACATCCGCGACGCCTTGGGCTACCAGCCGACCTTCCTCGTGATCGCCGGCGTGGTTGCGGTCGCCGGCGTCTGGGCCGTGTTCGCGCTGAAGAAGGACGACGAGCACGTCATGGGCGACCCGTTCGTCCGATCCGGTGGTGCGGGCGAACCCGAGGCAACCCAGCCGGTTCACTAGTGACCCGGTGACGTGCCTGGGCCCGCGTGCTTGTTGCCGTGGGCCAGGAGGGGCCCCTCGCCTGCCGCGCGCAGGCGAGGGGCCCCGTAGCGTTGGACCCCTGGCTTACCCCGCCGCGTCCCGACTTTCACCTCAGAATCTGGAGTCATGAAGAGCCTGCACTTCGCCCCGCGCCTCAACTGGATGAACGACCCGAACGGTTTCGTTTTCCACGACGGTCGCTACCACCTCTATTACCAGTACAACCCCCTCGGCGTGGCGCAGGAGCATCTGAGCTGGGGGCACGCCTCCAGCACTGATCTCGTGACATGGGCGGAGCATCCGGTCGCGATCAGCTTCGACGACGACGAGGAGATCTACTCGGGATCGGTCGTGGTCGACAGCGAGAACACCTCGGGACTGGGCTCAGCCGAGTCGCCGCCGCTCGTCGCCTGCTATACCTCCCACTCGACGCACGGGGCGCTTCAGGCACAGTCGATCGCGTACAGCCTGGACGGAGGGACGGTCTGGGCGAAGTACGAAAGGAATCCGGTGCTCGATCGCGGATCTGCGAACTTCCGGGATCCGAAGATCATCCGGTGGCGTGGCGGATCCGATGAGGCCGCGGACGATGCCTACTGGGTGATGATCGCGGTTGAGGCGGAGCAGCGAAAGGTGGTGCTGTATCGGTCCGACGATCTGCTGGTGTGGAGCTACCTCTCATCCTTTGGCCCGGCCGGGGCCGTGGACGGGGTCTGGGAGTGCCCCGATCTCTTCCCACTGCGGATCGAGGGAAGCGAGGAGGTTCGCTGGGTGATGCTGGTCAGCCTCTACCCAGGCGGGATCGCTGGAGGTTCGGGCATGCAGTACTTCGTGGGGATGTTCGATGGATGCACGTTCACGCCCGATGCCGACTGGGATCGGACCGAGCCCGGGGATGCCGGGGGCTCGAGCCGCATCGAGTGGTTCGACTACGGACGCGACTGTTATGCCGGGGTCACCTTCGCCGGGCTCCCCGATGAGGAGCGGACGCTCATCGCCTGGATGAGCAACTGGGACTACGCAGCGCAGATGCCCGTCAGCGTCGAGGCTCCGCAACGGGGGAGGATGACCCTGGTCCGCCGACTGTCCTTGACGATGGTCGACGGGCGGCCGCGGCTGCGGCAGTGCCCTGTGGGCCCGCCGCTCGCTGAGGCGCTGCGCGTGGAGGACATCGCCGTGGACGGGCCGGACGGCTTTTCGGCGCCGGTGCCCGAGCGCGGACGTGTCGAGCTAGGCATCGAGCTGGGGAGCGCGGGAGGAGTGGCGCTCAGGATCGAGGGGGCCGACGGCCGAGCGGTCGTGATCGAGTACGACGCCTCAACCGGTGAGCTCAGCTGCGACCGACGGGGGGGTGCCCACGGGCTCCCCGAGGGCTTCGGGAGCATCGAACGCATGCCCCTCGGAGAGGCCGCGCCGTTGCTCGAGCTCACCCTTTGGCTCGATGATGGCTCGATCGAGATCTTCGCCGCCGGTGGGCTCCGCTCCCTGACCGATCTCGTCGGGTCGCTTCGCTCGCCTAGCCTCCATGTGTCCGGGATCGGCGGTGGGGTCCGTATCGCTCACCTCGTCACCGAGTCTGCGTGATGCGCCGTACCTCGCGCTCACGAAACTCTCGCGGGCCATACGCGCGGCGGCCGTAGGATGCGCCTATGGGCAGGGCTGAGTCCGGCATGGTGCAGGACATCGGGTTCGCCCGTTCGGCGGACGGGGTCGGCATCGCGTACGCCGTCCACGGCTCCGGTCCGCCGCTGCTCATCGACGCCTGCTGGTGCAGCCATCTGCAGTTCGACTGGCAGAGCCCGGTGTGGCGGCACTTCCTGGACGAGTTGGGCCAGATCGCGACCGTCGTCCGCTATGACGAGCGCGGTCATGGCCTGTCCGATCGTGGGGTGACCGATCACGGTCTGGAGGCTCGGGTCGCCGACCTGGAGGCGGTGGCCGACGAGGCCGGGTTCGAGCAGTTCGCGCTGATGGCGATGGCGCAGGGTGGGCCGGTGGCACTGGAGTACGCCGCGCGGCATCCGGAGCGACTCACCCGGTTGGCGTTCTACAACAGCTTCCCCGGTGCGGAGCCCGGCTCGGAGGTCAGCGCGGACGACCGCGAGATGTTGGAGGCGTTCGAGGCGCTGATCAAGGTGGGGTGGGCTCGGCCGACCTCGGAGTTCCGCCGGGTCTTCAGCAGTCTGATGATCCCCGGCGGCACCGAGGAGCAGCTGCGCTGGCTCGACGACCTGCAGCGCGCGGCTGTGGACACCGAGACGGCCATGCTCTCTCGCCGGCAATGGCGCTCGGTGCACGCTCCGGAACGGCTGGCCGACCTCGACCTGCCCACCCTGGTGCTTGCCAGCGTCGGCGACCAGGTGATCAACTTCGACGAGTCGCGCAACCTGGTCCGCGGGATCAAGGGCGCCCGTCTGGTGGCGTTGGACAGCAACAACCACATCGTGTTGGCCGAGGAGCCGGCCTGGCTGGAGCTCCTGCGCGAGGTGACGGCCTTCCTGGCACCCGACCGGGCGCTGATCCGTCAGCCGGCGCCGGACGAAGGGAACGCCGAGGCGCTGGAACTGCTGTCGCCGCGCGAGCTCGACATCCTCGGCCTGGCGGCGCAGGGACTGGACAACACTGCCATCGCGACGACTCTGGTGTTGTCGGTGCGCACGGTCGAGCGGCATCTCCAGAACGTCTACGCCAAGCTCGGTCTGCAAGGCCGGTGGGCGCGCGCCGCAGCTGTCGGGAGACTGCTCTCCCGGGACTGACTCCGGCGGTTCGGCTACGCATTGGCCGCCATCGAGCGGCCGCCCCCGACGTCGGAGTTGCGCGTCGGCGCCGATGCCGTACGTCGTACCCGATTCCTAGCGTGATGGTCACCAACCGAAGGAGGAATCGTGACCATCACGACCAACACCACCGAAGGCGCCATCACCGGGACCGCCGCGGATCAGGCACTCAAGGCCAAGCACGCCGCGATGTGGGCCAGCGGCGACTACCCGGCCGTCGTCACCGACGTCGTCGGATCGCTCGGCGGCGTACTCGTCGAGACGGTCGGCGTTCGCGCGGGCCAGTCGGTCCTCGACGTGGCCGCCGGCACCGGCACCGCGTCCATCCCGGCAGCCCGCCGGGGAGCGACGGTGACCGCGACCGACCTGACCCCGGAGCTCCTCGCCGTCGGCCGCGCGGACGCCGCAGCCGCGGGCCTGGACATCATCTGGCGGGCCGCGGACGCCGAGGCGCTGCCGTTCCCGGACGCCGAGTTCGACGCCGTCGTGTCGACCATCGGCGTCATGTTCGCGCCGCACCACCAGCTGGCCGCCGACGAGCTGGTCCGGGTCTGCCGTCCCGGCGGCGCCGTCGGGGTGCTCAGCTGGACGCCCGAGGGCTTCATCGGCCAGATGTTCGCCGTGATGAAGCCGTACGCTCCGCAGCCTCCGCCGGGCGCCTCGCCCGCGCCGCTGTGGGGGAGTGCGGACCACGTCCGGCGCCTGTTCGGCGATCGGGTGACCGACTTCGTCGCACGCCAGCGGTCGCTGCGGGTCACCAGGTTCGCCGACGGCGCGGAGTTCCGCGACTTCTTCAAGCGCACCTATGGCCCGACGATCGCGGTCTACAACTTCATCGCCGACGACCCCGCGAAGGCCGCTGCACTGGACGCCGAGCTGGCCGCCCTGGGCGAAAGGCACCTCGCGAACGGCGTCATGCAGTGGGACTACCTGCTGGTCACCGCTACCCGGGTGTGAGTCGTACCGCGGCCGGGCGTCCCACCGTCCCCACCGTCCCCTGCGTCCCACCGTCCCCTGCCGAGTGCGGGATTTGTGTCCTTCTGACGGCTTGGAACGACACAAATCCCGCACTCGGCAGGCCGGGAGCGGCTGGGACGAGCCTGGCAGGCCCTGCAGAAGAACCGCCCTGCAGAAGGAGTGGAGGTGAGAACGGTGAACCCGATGCTGATCGAGCTCGAGGTGCTCGTCCTGGAACAAGACGAACGTCTACGTGCCGCCGGCCTGCTGCCGGTGCGTGACCCACGTCGCACCGCAGGCTGCCGACGATGCCGCGATGACCAATAGCCACGACCTCTGGGAAGACCGGCCGGAGGGGTGAGTAGAGGCGGTAGCGGTCGGCTGGGTCGTTGGTACCGTGGCACATCTGCGATAGGACGCGAGGAGGAGGCAGCCGATGGACAAACCGGAGATTGCCGCCGGCCTGTTGGCCAGGGCGTTCGCCTCGGGCGAGTCGATGACGGACACCAAGAAGATACGTCGACACGCGGGGGAGATGGCGGGACGCAGCCGCGCGGAGCTGTTCTGGGGCTCCAAGGGAGCGACGCAGGACTTCGTTGTGCTCATGGAGTGCGTGCTGCTGTGGGAGCGGGCGCTGCTTGCTGTGCGGGTCTCGGCCGGTGATCGGGGGGAGTCCATCCTCCTTCTCGAACGGGGGCACGAGGCCATGGCGAGCGCCGATCCCGCTGCTGCGGCTCTCGCGGCTCTACGGGAATCGGGATTCGCTGGCTGAGTCCGCCGCGAGACAGGCAACGGGCGGTGACCGGATCAGCTGCTGGACTGATCGTCACCGGTCGACGAGCTCTATCACGATGCTGCGCTTGTCGGAAGGGCTGTCGGGGTCGTACCAAAGGCGCGTGGCTTGTCCCGTGACGACCGGCTTGCGGGCGTCGACGACCATCGTGCGCTGCACCCAGCGCTGCATTCCGTCTTCATCTCGAAAGGTGAACGTGACTTTGGCGAGCATGCGAGGGCCCTCGCCGAAGTGCGTATACCCCTGGTCGCTCACCGTCGCCCTGACCTGGGTCCCTCCGGACCGTATCCGTGCCTGCAACCGCATGGTGCGCGCCCGCAGCAATCCACCGATGACGGCGACCACCGCGAACACCACTCCCACGATCAGTCCGATCACGCCCAGCGTCCACGCGGGGGACGCGTCGAGTTTCCCGTACCCGTATTCATCGCCGTTCTGTGCGAGGGAGGCGATCGTTCGGGCGGTGGACACGGCCATGGCGAAAGCGCCGGCGGCGAAGCCGAGGCCGGCCACCGCGATGGGTTGTGCCAGTCGAAAATCGAGATTGCGCGCCGTCCACGACCAGACGATCAGCGCGCCGATCGTGCCGGTCATGCCGATGGGGCCGCAGGCGCGGAGCCATCCGTTGCGATCCGCGAGGTGGCCGCCGACCTCACCGTACGCCGCTCCCAGGCCCCAGAGCGCTCCGAACACGAATCGGCGTGGGACGATTGTCTGATGTTCTGCTCCATCAGCTCCCGCTTCCAACGGGCTCTCCTCACGCGAGTGCCAGGGAGGTGAGGGGCGGACATGACCTCGGATCGCGGGAGCGAGACCGCAGAGCTCGTGGCGCGAGCGAAGCGGGGTGACGCGGACGCGTTCGGCGCGCTGGTGGGACCTTGTCGCGACGAGCTGGTCGTCCATGGATATCGCATGCTCGGGTCGCTGGCCGAGGCGGAGGACTGCGTGCAGGAGGCGATGACGCGCGCGTGGCAGAGCTTCGGGAGCTACGAGGAGCGTGGGGCGATCCGGGCCTGGCTGTACCGGATCGTGACGAACCGTTGCCTGACGGCGCTGGAGCGGCTCGGACGGCGCGAGCTGCCGACCAGCGTCGACGCGCAGGCGACCGGGGAGGTCCTGTGGCTCGAGCCGCTGCCCGGTTCCCTCATGGGGTACGCCGCGGACCTGGATCCCGAGGCCCGGCGGCTCGCGCTGGAAGGCGTGGAGCTGGCCTTCGTCGCGGCGATCCAACGGTTGCCGGCGCGGCAGCGTGCGGTCCTGATCCTTCGCGACGTGCTGGGGTTCACCGCCGCCGAGACCGCGGAGCTGCTCGACATGAGCGTCCCCGGGGTCAACAGCGCCTTGCAGCGAGCCAAGCGCCCGCGCGGCCAGCTCGCATCGCGATCCCGATCGATCGACGTCGGCGAGGCGCGGGAGACCGCACGACGCTATCTGCGGGCCTGGGAGGCGGCCGACGTCGACGCCATCGTCTCGATGCTGGCCGACGACGCGCGCTACTCCATGCCGCCGCTTCCGGAGTTCTTCGTCGGCGCCGAGGCGATCCGCGGTTTCCTGCTCTCGGGGCCTCTAGGACGATCCGACCGGTCGTGGCGATTCCTGCCGGCGCAGGCCAACGGCCAGATCGCTTTCGGCACTTACTTCTGGGACGCGAGATCCGGCGTGTATGAGCCGGCCGGTCTCGACCTCCTGTCGTTCACGCCCACCGGCCGCATCGCCGAGGTGGTGTCCTTCCTGGACGCCGACCTCACCAGGTTCGACCTGCCGAAGCGCGTGCCGGCGACGTAGCCAGTGGGCCGATTCTCGGCCTGAGCGATGAGTTGTCGTGCCGGTCGGGGTTCTACGAGTGAAGGACCCCGAAGACAAGGAGCCGACATGACCGACGAGCAACAGATCCGCGAACTGATCGAACGCTGGGTGGCCGCCATCCACGGCAGAGACCTCGCCGGCGTCCTCGCCAGGCACGCGACGGACGTCGTGATGTTCGACGTCCCTCCGCCGGAACGGGGCGCCCGAGGTCTGGGCGAGTACCGCGAGACCTGGCCCGGATTCCTCGAGTGGATCGCCTCCGGCGCCGTCTTCGAGATCACCGAGCTCGACGTCGTGGCGGGCGCGGAGGTGGCCTACGCCTACGCCTTGCTTCGATGCGGGCAGCCCGAGGAGCTGGATACCACGCCGGACCGCCGCCTGCGCCTCAGCCTCGGCCTGGTGAAGCGCGGCGACGAATGGCTCGTGCAGCACGAGCACCACTCCTTCACCCACGGCGGCTGATCCGTCCGTGGGAGGATCGGGCCAGTCGCATCCGAGCCCACACGAGACTGACTATCCTCAGGCCTGAGCGTGGTCACGAATCGTCTCCAGGAGGAACGCCGATGGCGATGGCGTCCCAGTCACCCGGGAGGCGCGAGCGGAACAAGCAGGCGAAGCTCGACCGCATCACGGAGGCGGCCAGCGAGCTGTTCTCCAGGTACGGCGTGGACGAGGTCACGACCCAGCAGGTCGCGGAAGCCGCGGACATCGGCACCGGCACCCTGTTCCTCTACGCCAAGAGCAAGGGCGAGCTGCTCCTCCTCGTTCAGAACGCCCACTACGCCGCCGCTCTGGACCGCGGACGTACTGCCGCTTCCGGGCGCGACGACGTCCTGAGCGCCGTGATGGCTTTGCTGACGCCGATCGTGGAGTGCAACCGCGTCCAGGTCGAGAACGGGCGCACCTATCTCCGGGAGATGGTGTTCGGTGATCCCGCCGAACCCCGGCACGCCGAGGCGCTCTCGATCGTGGGCGAGACCGAGCGGGCGACCGCAGGCATCCTCGCCCGGCTGGCCGGGTCCAGCGAGGACGAGGCGTCGACGCTGGCGGGGGTCGTCTCCGCGATCCTGTTCCTGACCATGGCTTCCAGCGTGCACGAGGGCAGCAGCGTTGACGACATCGTCGAAGCGATTCGCGTCCAGATCGCGGCCATCCTTCCCGGGTGACGGCCTGCCCGTTGACGGCGCGCTCCGTCACGCGCCGGTGACGACGGCCTTGCCCCGGAGGCCACCATGCGCCAGAGAGTCGAGAGCTTGCGGGGTCTCGTCGAACGGGAACCTCGCGCCGACCACGGGGCGGAGGGCGCCCGCGTCGACGAGCTCGGTGATCCGTCGCAGTTGGTCGCCCGAGGCGCGCATGAACAGGAACTCATAGGTCACCCCGGGCTTTTGGCCAGGGACCGCGTCCTTCGGCTGAGTACGCCGACGGCCAGTCGCAGGGCCGGGTTCAGCCCGGCGTCCTTGGCGAACTGCGGCGTCGGTGGCCCGGCGATCCCGACCGCCATCCCTCCGGGCCTCAGGATCCGCAGGGACCTGGCGAGGTTCTCGCCGCCGAGGGAGTCCAGGACGAAGTCGTAGCCGGACAGCTCGGACTCGAAGTCCTGCGTGCGGTAGTCGACCACCACGTCCGCCCCGAGCTCGCGCATGAAGTCGGCGTCCTTCCCGGAGACAGTCGTGGCCACCTCGGCGCCGAGGTGCTTGGCGAGTTGGATCGCGATCGTGCCGACCCCGCCGGCACCACCGTGGATGAGCACCTTCTGGCCCGGGCGGACTTCGCCCAGGTCCACGAGTGCCTGCCATGCGGTGAGCGCCACCAGCGGCAGAGACGCCGCCTCCACCGGACCGATCGTGGCGGGTGCCGGGGCGAGGTCTGCCTCATCGACGGCGATGCGCTCGGCGAACGTCCCGATGCGGTGATCCCGCACGCGGGCATAGACCTCGTCGCCGGACTTGAAGTCCCGCACCCGAGGCCCGGTGTCGACGACGGTGCCGGCCAGGTCGTGCCCGAGGACTAAGGGAGTCTGATACGGCAGGATCGCCTTGAACCTGCCCGCCCGGATCCCCTCGTCGAGTTGATTCAGTCCCGCCGCGGTGACACGGACGAGCACATCGCGTTCGCCGACGGTGGGCTCGGGCACGTCCGCCTCGTGGACGGGCTGCCCGTACTGGTCGAACGCGAATGCGCGCACGGTGGATCTCCTCTGGCTCGTGATGAGTACGCTCAACCCTGATCGTACTCAGATATCCACGCGGACCAGCGCCGCATGGTCGATCGCAGGTGGTTGTAGCACCGCGCTACAGTACGTACATGGCCAGGACCAGCCAGCCAACTCGGCTTCCGTCCGACGTGTACGAATCCGCCCTCGCGGCCGCGCGCGTGACGTCGCGCACGGTGCCGCAGCAGATCGCGCACTGGGCGCGCATCGGGCGTGAGCTGGAGATGTCCCCGGGCGTGAGCCACCGGCAGATCGCCAGGGTCCTCGCCGGAACGGGTGCCTACGACACGCTCGGCGAGGAGGAACAGGCCATCGTCCGCGAGGAATGGGCCGAACGTACGGCGGAGCTGCGGGGCGGGCTCGACTATGCCGCGCAGTTTGCGTCAGCCGGCGATGCCTACTCCGAGGCCGACGAGGATGGCAACCTGGTCGTCCACCCGGCGCGAGACTGATGGCGGTTCTGCATCTGCTGGCCGGGCCCAACGGTGCAGGGAAGTCCAGCTACGTCCGTGACGTCCTCGCACCGGCTACCGGACTTCCGTTCATCAACGCCGACGAGATCGCCGCCGAGCGGTGGCCCGAGACCCAGGCCGCGCATGCGTACGATGCCGCGCGCATCGCGGAGGCCCAGCGCCGTGATCGGATCGCCGAGGTGGCCTCCTTCATCTCCGAGACCGTGTTCTCGCACCCGAGCAAGGTGCAACTGATCTCCGATGCCGTGGACGCCGGATATCTCGTGCACCTGCACGTGATGCTCGTCCCGGTCGAGCTCGCTGTGCAGCGCGTCCTCGATCGAGTGCGCCGCGGTGGTCATACCGTTCCGGAGCAGAAGATCCGCGACCGCTACGAGCGCCTGTGGCAACACGTCGGCAAGGCGATCCGGATCGTGGACGTGGCGGAGGTCCTCGACAACAGCAGTGCGCGTACGCCGTTTCGACTGTGCGCCTCGTTCGAGCACGGCGGGCTCATCGGCACCCCAAGTTGGCCGTCCTGGACGCCCACCGCTCTGCGCGACGGGTGGGGTAGCTCATGAGCCTTGTTCGATAGGGCTGCCACCGCGACTGATCGATCGTACGGCCGCATAGCATCCTCCTGATGTGCCAACAGGGAGGATGCCGATGACGTCGCCCATGCCGCCTGCCCGGACCTCGAGTGGGGCGGCTGTCGCGCCGTACGGCGGATTCACCCGCACTGGGTGGATCCTGTTCGCGATCATGTCCGTGGTCTGGGGCATCTCGTACCTGTTCATCAAGGAGGCGGTCGCGTCGTACTCGCCGGCCGCGGTCGTGGCCGGTCGCACGCTCATCGGAGGGCTGGTGCTGCTGCCCTTCGCCCTGCGGTCCGGGGCGCTGGGAGCAGCCTGGCGACTGTGGCCGTGGGTGCTCGTGTTCGGCGCGATCGAGATGGCCGGTCCGTTCCTACTGCTCGGCCACGCCGAGATGCGGCTGCCCTCCGGGCTGACCGGCCTGCTGGTGGCGACCGTGCCGCTGTTCGGCACTCTGATCGCGTTGCTGCGCGGCGATCGGTCGGCCGTCGCCCCGTTACGGCTGGCCGGATTGGCCATGGGCTTCGCCGGGGTCGCCATCGTGGTCGCCGGCCCGGGGCTGGTCCCGCCCGAAGCCGGCGGCGTCCTCGCCGTCGGCGAGGTGCTGCTCACGGCGCTGCTGTACGCGATCGCGCCCTTCGTCATCGCGACGAAGCTCTCGCACGTGCCATCGCTCGGCGCGATCACGCTGGCGCTGTTCATGATCGGCCTGGCGTACCTGCCCGCCGCACTGCTGACCTCGCACGACGTGCCGACCGCGCGTGCGACCGTGTCGTTGGTGGTGCTCGGAGCGCTCTGCACCGGGCTGGCGTTCGTCGCGTTCTTTGCGCTGATCAGCGAGGTCGGGCCGGTGCGCGCTCCGCTGTTCACCTATGTGAACCCCATGGTGGCCGTCGCCCTCGGCGCCGTACTGCTGGCGGAGCCGGTTACGCCAGCGCTGCTGATCGGGTTCCCGGTCGTGTTGGTCGGGTGCTGGCTGGCCGCCACCGGCGGGCGGTTGCGCCGCGTGGCGTGAAGCGGGACGGCGCCCTGTCTGCTCCCTTTGGAACAGTCTGCACCCTTTGGTAGGGGGAGCAGACTGCTCAAAAGGGAGCAAACGCGATCCGGGGAGAGTTCAGGTGTCGAGCGGGACGACCTGGATGACCTTGGGTCGCCCGCTGAGGATCCGTTCGGCTGTGACGATCACAGCTGGCCGACGCAGTCCTGCTTCCGAACCGGACGGAGCGCCGAGGTCGAGCTCGACGACGTCACCCTGCGTCAGCATCCCTGTAGACCACTACGTCTACCGGTAGGACGTTCCTGGCCGGGCATCTTGCCCCGAGCGGGAGTGACCGAGGCGCCGAGATCGTAGGATCGGCGGATGGGGATTCGCCGACCTGGCCGGACGGCGAGCCTCGGCACCGGGGTGGACGTCCGCTACGTCGAACGGGGGGACCCCTCGGGTGTGCCGGTCGTCCTGCTGCACGCCTGGGGCGAATCGTCGGGCAGTTTCGATCGGCTCATTCCTCTGCTGCCCACGACGATCCGGGCGTTGGCGATGGATCAGCGGGGCCACGGGGAGAGCGACAAGCCGGCGGGGGAGTACGCCCTCACCGACCTGGCGGGCGACGTCACGGCCTTCCTGGACGCGCTGGCGCTGAGCTCCGTCGTCCTGCTGGGGTCGTCGAGCGGGGGGTACGTCGCGCAGCAGGTCGCGATCAGCAGTCCCGAAAGAGCGCGTGGTCTGGTCCTCGTGGGAGCGCCCCGCAGCCTGCGCGGCCGACCCGCCTTCGCCGACGAGGTCGAGAGCCTCGCGGATCCGATCGACCGGACGTGGGTCGAGGAGTCGTTGACGTGGTTCCCACGGTTCCACGACGTGCCCGAGTGGTACGTCGAGGCCCGGGTCGACGACGGCATGCAGATGCCGGCGCGGGTCTGGCGCCGTACTCTGGCGGGCCTGATCGAGGCGACTCCTCCGACCGAGGCCGGAACGATCGGTGCGCCCACGCTCATCCTCTGGGGTGAGCGAGACCAGCTGCTGCCACGGGCCGAGACGGAGGCCCTCGCCGGCGCCATCGTGGGCTCGCAGCTCGTCGTCTATCCCGACACCGGCCACCTCGTGCTGTGGGAGCAGCCCGCGCGGATAGCCTCCGACCTGGTCGGATTCGTCAACCGCTTGCCCTGACGTCCATCTGTGGGGTGCTTCACGATCACCTCTGCTTCATCATGATGTGCAGCCGGGGCGCCAGTTGTCGCGGCGTACCCGCCCAGATGACTGCTGCTCCACCTGGACAACCAGACGAAGCGCAGGGCCTTACCCGGCAGGCAGGTGGGCGCGGATGGCGTCCTGCAACTCGTCCACGACGGCAGCGGCCGCGGTCACCAGGTCGGCGCCGGACGGGTCGCCGTCGACGATCCACACCTCGGTGTCCTCCCGAGCGACCTGGGTGCTCCCGGGCACCGCAACCAATGCTGCGTAGATCCGCTCGTCCAGAAGGTCCGCCGTCGGACCCTCGCGGACGAACTCATGGGCGCCGACGATGACCTGCCAGGGCCACGTGTCGGAGTCCTTCCACCGAAGCGCCTCGACTCCTCGGACGTCGGGCTCCGCGGTCAAGCGAACCCACTCCTGGTCGATCTCCTCGTCCGCGGGCTCCCTGGACTCCACGCGCTCTGAGCCAAGCATGTGCCTGAGCCTACGCCGCGGCGTGGCTGATGCCGGCGCGCCGGGAGTGGCAGGCTGGGGGCATGCCACCCAGGGTCGTTCCGATGCTGCCTTGCGCCGACATCGACGAGATCGCGGAGTTCCTGACGGCGCTCGGCTTCACCGTCACCTACAGACAGACCAGGCCCAACCCGTTCGTCGCGCTGGAGGGCCACGGGTTCCCGATCCAGTACTACGGACTGGACGGACACCTCCCCGAGCAGTCGCACAGCACCTGCGGGGTGCTGGTCGCCGACACCGGGGAGATGTTCGAGGCCTTCGCGGCCGGGCTCCGGGCGCGGTACGGCAAGCTCCCGGTCGCGGGCTACCCCCGGATCACCCGGCCGCGGCCGCGCAAGAACGCCGGAGGCGTGTCCGGGTTCAGCCTGGTCGACCCCGCGGGCAACTGGATCCGGTTCTTCGCCGACAGGCCGGCGGAGCCGGTCGCCGAGTCGTCCCCGCTGCGGGAGAGTCTGCTCAACGCCATCGTGCTCGCCGACAGCAAGGGCGACCCGGAGCAGGCGGCGAAGATCCTGCGAGGCGCCATGCGGCGCGCCGACCCGTCCGATCCTGCCGTCTCCGAGGCCCAGGAGTTCCTCGCTGAGCTGGACGAGAGGACCTCGCCGGGAGGTCCCTAGTAGGTTCGGAGGATGAGGGCGGTTCCTGACGACATCCGCGACTATCAGGAACGACTGGACGACGAGGCGCGACCGATCTGCGACCTTCTCCTCGAGACGATCGAACGAGAGCTGCCGGACGCCGACCGGAAGGTGTGGCACGCGCACCCGGTCTGGTTCTTCGACGGCAACCCGGTGGTGGGGTACAACCGCCTCAAGGCCTCCGTTCGTCTGCTGTTCTGGAGCGGGCAGTCCTTCCGAGAGCCGGGGCTCGCGGTGGAGGGCACCTTCCGTGCTGCCGGGGCGCGGTATACGGACCCCGAGCAGGTCGATGTCGAGTTGCTGAAGCGCTGGCTCTCCGAGGCGCGGGACGTCCAGTGGAACTACCGAGACATCCGCAGGAACGGCGGACTCGTGCCGCTCCGCGGGATCGGGAGCTGAGACGGGAGTCCACTGAGGGCGCCGCCGGGTCTCAGCAGTGCCAGGGGTACGACTCTCCTCCCGCACGCGAGCGACCGCCAGCCCTGATGGCGTCCTGCAACTCGTCCATGAGGGTCCGCCGTCGCGCACTCGCGGATGAACTGGTTGGGGTGTGTCTAGGGCCGTCGGGCTTCGATCAGGTGGCGGGTGGAGTGGGCGACGAACGGCCCGTCCTGCTCGATGACGTCGTGGAGATCGCGGAGCCGATCGCGGTACTTCTCGACAGTGAATCCCGGCACCCACCAGATCACCTTGCGCAAGAGGTAGATCACAGCGGCGACATCGTGGATCTCGATGCGCAGCCTCGCGGTGTGCAGGTCGACGATCTCCAGTCCGGCTGCTTCGGCGGCTGCTGTCTCGTCGTTGGGGTGGCGCGCCCGGCGGGCCTCGGGTTGCGGTCCGAGGAAGAACTCGATGAGCTCGAACACGCTGGCCGGACCCACATGCTGCGCGAAGTAGGTGCCGCCGCGACGCAGGACGCGGGCGATCTCCTCCCACCAGATCGTCGCCGGGTGCCTGCTGGTGACGAGATCGAAGGCTTCGTCAGCGAACGGCAACGGCGGCTCCTCCGGACCGGCGACGACCACCACACCACGAGGGTGGAGGAGCCGTGTCGCGCTCGCGACGTTCGGCGGCCACGATTCCGTCGCGACAGCAGCCGGCGGGAAGGACGTTGCCTCGGCGAGGACCTCGCCACCGCCGGTCTGGACGTCCAGGGACGCAGAAGCTCGCGCCAGGCGTGCGGCGAGCTGGCGGGAATAACCCCAGGAGGGCCGTTCCTCGGTGGCCCGGCCATCCAGCCAGGAGAAGTCCCAGCCGGAGACGTCTGCGGTCGCGCCCGCTTCGATCAGGCCGTCGAACGTGTCACTCATCGGTCAACTGTCCCAGGAATGGCTGGACCGCCGAGGGGCGGATCGTCCGCGGACTCCAGGGTGGCAAACCCCTGCCAGCCGACCGCTGGTCGATCGACGCTCCGATCGCGATTGCGATCGGCGGCGACAGCGAGCCCGGTTGCCGAGCAGATCCGCCGGTTCCTGCTGGTCTGACGGCGGGGGAGTGGAGGTCGGTGTGCGCTCCGGTCACCGGCCCTCGGTAGTGCAGCAGTCGTCCACGCATGCGTCGAGCGTCCGTCCGCCGGTGAGGGCCGCGACCGGGGCGGCGCGGCAGGCATCCCCGCGCCAGGCCGCGATGCCCTCGCGGACGGCGAATCCGGCGATCACGAGCGCAGCCACGGGGTCAGCCCACGCCCACCCGAGCAGACTGTTCAGGAGCAGGCCGGCGAGCAGAGCGGCGGAGAGGTAGGTGCAGATCAGGGTCTGCTTGGAGTCCGCGACCGCGGATGCCGAGCCGAGCTCGCGTCCGGTGCGCCGCTCGAACCAGCTGAGGAACGGCATCACCATCAGGCTCAGCGCCGCCAGCACGATCCCGACCGTGGAGTGCTCCGGATCGCGCTGCCCGGCCAGGGCGAGGATGGCGTCGACGGACACGTAGGCGGCGAGGCCGAAGAAGGACGCCGCGATCACCCGCAGAGCGGTCCGCTCTCGTCGTTCGGGGTCGGGCGCGGCGAACTGCCACGCCACGGCCGCCGCGGAGAGCACCTCCACGACGGAGTCCAGCCCGAACCCGATCAGCGCCGCGGACGACGCCGCGCCCCCCGCCGCGAGAGCGACGACGGCCTCGATGACGTTCCACGCGATCGTGATCGCCACGACGATCCTGATCCGCCGCCGCAACACGCCTGCCCGTTGCGGCGAAAGAACTGCCGCGGTCACCGGGCGGCGTCCGGGTCGCAGCATCCGGGAACCGTGCAGGCCGGGTCCATGCACGGTGCGCTCTCGTCGACGGCGAGCGTCACGTCCACCAGGGCGGTCAAAGCTGCCGCGAGATGGGGGTCGGCGATCTCATACCGGGTCCGCCGGCCCTCGGGCTCGGCGACCACGATCCCGCACCCACGCAGACAGGCCAAGTGGTTCGACACGTTCGTGCGGGTCAGGTCGAGGTCGCGGGCGAGCTGGGCGGGATACCCCGGCCCGCTCAGCAGCGAGAGCAGGATCCGGGACCGGGTGGCATCGGCCATCGCCCGGCCCAGCCGGTTCATCACGTCCGCCCGCGAAGCAATGGTCAGCATATAATGACTATACAGCATTTGCTGACTTATAGATCGAGTCAACTGTGCTTGACATCGGTGGCGGCGTCGTACTAGCGTGTCAAGTGAAGTTGACTCAGCGAAGTCAGGGAGGCGTGCAGGTGTACGACGAGACCACGAGCTACCGGGATCAGAACAGGGCGACGGTCCACCTGGCTCTCTGGACCCTCGCGTGGTTGGCGACCGTCGCCCTGGCTCGTTTCGGCCCCGAGCTCCTGTGGGACGAGCGGGCGCTGCCGAGCTGGATCGCCGTCGGCGTCAACGCGCTGGTTTGCATCGCGTGGGTCGTCGCCATCGCGCGCTTCCTTCGGACCCAGGACGACCTGTGGCGCAAGATCAGCCTGGATGCGCTGGTGGCCACCCTCGGAGTGGGTTGGGTGGTCGGCTTCGGGTTCCTGGTGGCCGACGGCGCCGGCCTCATCGCCGCAGACCTCAACATCGGGCTGTTCCCCGCGCTCCTGGGCATCGTGTACCTGGTCGCCGTCGGGATCGGCTGGATCAGGTACCCATGAAGAACCGCCTCGGGGAGCTCCGGGCCGAACGCGCCTGGACGCAAGCCGACCTGGCCCAGCGCATCGGCGTGTCACGACAGTCGATCAACGCGATCGAGACGGGGAAGTTCGACCCGAGCCTGCCCGTCGCCTTCCGGCTCGCCAGGCTGTTCGACCTGAGCATCGAGGAGATCTTCACCGACGGCGAATGACGCCGGGTTGAGAATCGTTCCTATGGTACGGTGTTCCAACCGCCGTTCCAGCGGTGGGACCTGTGAGTGACCGAGGGGGGTTGATGGCCGAGGCAGCCGATGCGCCGTTCCACGTCGGGCTCAGCCACGACGCCGTGGTCGACGCCGCGGTCGAGCTCACCCGCGAGTCACACCTGTTCAGCTGGTCGATCCGCGACCTCGCGAGGCGCCTGGGCGTCGGCCCGTCGGCGATCTACCACCACGTCGGCGGGAAGGACCTGCTGTGCCGGCGCGTGGTCGAGCGCGTCGCCGAACAACTCGTCGTCCCCGATCCGGTCCTCGACTGGCAGGACTGGTTCCGAGAGCTGCTTCTGACGTTGGGGCCGCTCGCGATGCAATATCCGGGCACGGCGAAGTGGCTGCTCATGCATGGCCCGGCCACGCAGGTGGTCATGCCGGTCTTCACCACCGGGCTTGCGGCGCTTGAGCGCGCCGGATTCGGCGAGCACACGAGCGTGGCGTACGCACTCCTGATCAACAACCCCATGCTGACGGTCTCCATGGGTGACGATCGGCTGCAACACGAGGAGGACGGCCCGCGGGATCACGCCGCGATGATGCGGGATTTCCGCCGGATCGCCGTCGGCCAGCCTGGCGTGGAGACCTTCATGAACTCGCTCATGGCCCCCTACGCCGACGGCGGCGAGGCGGCCGCGCGGGCAAGGATGGCGTACTTCCGGCTCTGCATCGAGATCACGATCGCCGGGCTCGGCACCTGGCTCGCCACCCAATCGAGCCCGACCCAATCGAGCCCAACCCGGACGACGGGCACCGCGCAGAACGGCAGCACCGATGACCACTGACCCACAGCTCAGCACGGGCCGGGAGTCGGGCGCCGAGCCGACAGGGCCGGCGGCATTGGCGCCGCAGATCCCGCTCCTCCTGGCGACGGTGTTCCTCGCCTACCTCGGGCAGATGACCCTGAACCCGATCATCGCGCCGCTCGCGCGGGAGGTCGGGCTCGCCGAGTGGCAGATCGGGATGACCATCAGCGTCGCCGCGCTCATGGTGGTCCTCAGCAGCCAGTTCTGGGGCCGCCGCTCCCAGTCGTGGGGACGCAAGCCGGTGCTGGTCGTGTCGCTCGCGCTCGCGGTCGCGGCCATGACCGGCTTCGCGGTGGTCTCTGCCGCGGGGATGCGCGGGTTGCTGCCGGCCGGGCTGCTGTTCGCCCTGTTCATCCTGCTGCGCGGGGTGGCCTTCGGGTCGACGCTGGCCGCGATCGCCCCCACCGCGCAGGCCTACATCGCCGACGTCACCCCCGACGAGGCGACCCGGACGAAGGGCATGGCCGGGATCGGCGCGGTGCAGGGAGTGTCGATGATCGGGGGCGCCGTGGTCGGCGGAGCGCTCGCCGGGTTCGGTCTCATCTGGCCGATCGCCGCCGTACCGGTGCTGCTCGCCGCGGCGCTCGCGCTCGTCGCCCTGCGGCTGCGGCGGGAGCCACGTCACGAACTCATCCCCGACCCCGCCAGGGTGAGACCCACCGACGCGCGGGTGTGGCCGTTCCTGCTCGCCGGCTTCGGCATGTTCACGGCGCTGGGCTTCATGCAGGTGTTGATGGGGTTCGTGGTGCAGGATCGCCTCGCCCTCACCGCGGAGGCCACGGGTGTCGTGACCGGCGGGGCGCTGCTCGCCGCCGGGGTCGGCATGGTGACCGCGCAGGCCGTCATCGTCCCGAAGAGCGGCTGGCCGCCCGGGACGCTGCTGCGCGTCGGCACCGCCGTCGCAGCCGTCGGCTACGTGCTGCTGATCCCGAACCTCGGCCTCTGGCCCATGATCGTCGCGATCATGCTCATCGGCCTCGGGCTCGGCATCGCCATGCCCGGCTACACGGCGGGCCCGACGCTGTACATGCGCCGAGACGAGCAGGGCAGCCTCGCCGGCCTGATCGGCGCGACGAACGGGCTCACCTTCATCATCGCCCCGACCGCGAGCACGCTGCTCTACGGCTCCTGGCAGCCGCTGCCGATCATCATCGGAGCGGCGCTGATGGCGCTCGTCTTCTGCTTCGTGCTCCTGCATCCGCGGTTCCGGCGCTGAACGAGCGCGCTCGGGTCGCACCGGGCGGCGACGACGCGGCGCGGATGCCGCCGACCGCGAGCAGCAGCGCCACGCCCGATGCGATCGTCCGTACGACGTTCCAGACCTGCCAGGTGCCGGAGTAGTCGTTCCAGATCCGACCGGCCTCGGCGAGGTCCTGAGGAACGACGACCGCCGCGAGCTCTTCGTTCATCGGAACGTTCACCGTCATGGTCAGCACGAGCCCGCCGAGCCCATAGACGACGGCGGCCGCCAGGAAGAGTGCTGCGCTGAGCCGCCGACCGGAGCGGGACGACATCAGTGCGGCCAGGGCCAGGGCGACAGGCGTGAGGAAGAACGCCGGGAAGAAGACGGCATTGCGCACCGATCCGTTCATCGCCTGCATGGCCTCGATCGCGACGCGCGGATCGGCGTCGTCGAGTCCCCACATGGTCGAGCACACCCACGCGTAGAAGAAGCCGAAGATCGCGGCGGTCAACAGCACGGCAACGGTGACGACCGCCCAGTAGGCGGGTCGCAACGCTGGACGGTGGGGCATGAGGGCCTCCCAAGAATAAGCGAACGTTCAAGTTCGGATAAGTATCCGAACTGTGGGGTACGCTTGTCAAGTGACCAGTTCCAGGCGGCGCGGCCGACTGCCCGTCCACGAGCGTGACGCGCGCCGCGCCGAGATCCTCTCCGCTGCCGCCGCCGAACTCGTGGAGGTCGGCGCCCTCGGCCTGACCATGGCCGCGGTCGCTCGGCGGGCCGGCGCCTCGAAGGAGACGCTCTATGCCTGGTTCGGCGGCCGCGACGAACTGCTCGCGGCGCTGATCGAGAGGAACGCCGACGAGTCGATGGCTGCGATCACCAAGCTCCTCGATGGCGTCCCGAAGGACCTCGAGGAGGCTCGCGGGGCGCTCGTCGCCTTCGCGCACGGGCTGTTGTCGCTGCTGGTCGGGCCGGGTTCGGTCGAGTTGAACCGAGCGGCCGTGGCCTCGCCTGCGCTCGCCCAGCGGCTGCTCGCCTCGGGGCGACATCGCGTCGGCCCCGAGGCCGAGTCGTTCCTCGCCGGCCTCCAGGAGCGCGGCCTGCTCGACGTACCGGATCCCGCCGAGGCGTTCCGCACCTTCTACGGCCTCACGATCAGAGACACCCAGATCCGCGTGCTCCTGGGCGAGCCGGCGCCCGGCGCTGCCGAGATCGCCGCGACGGCCGACCGGGCGGTCGAGCAGTTCCTCGTGCTGGTCGGGCGGGGTCCGGGCTGATTGGTAATGAGAATCATGTATGCTACGTTCTGCTGAAGAGAGAGGACCACCTTGGTGTGCAGGACGCGCGACGGACAGTGCGAACGCTCGCACGCCTCCGCACAGGCCACCTCGGTGCTACGGGGTCACCTCGCCGCGTCGACGTGCGGCCCTGAGTGTGACTGTCTGTGTCATGAGGTGGTCACGCATGACGTCGTACACCCTGTCGTATTGACCCGGACGCCGGTGCGCCGCCAGCACGTGGGCTGGCGCCTGGTCAACCAGGTCTACTCCGATCGATGGATAGGGGCCGCGGCCTGGCGATCCCTACTGGCGTGGGCCGCGGCCGGTCTCGCGTACTTCAATCCATCAATCGGAAAGGAACATCCATTGTGGATGTCAAGTCCAATCTCCTGCGTCGCGGTATGGCCACCGCGGCGGTTCTCGGGATCGCTGCCGCTGGTGTTTTGAGCACCGCGGGCAGCGCGTCTGCTGCCACGTACGACGACGGTCACTACGACCTGGTGTTCAAGCCCACCTGCAACATCCTCGGTGCCGTCAACGGCGGGTCCTTCGAGATCGAGGGTGTCGGGAGTGACCCGAGCCCGGTGTTCGAATTCGGCGGCGCTACCGACCCGGACCTCGGCTTCGAGGTGGAGTGGCCCGCCAGCGGCTGCATCAAGTCCTCGGTCACAGTCCGTCTCGTGGGTGCCACGGGCGCCAGCGGTGAGGCCGGCCCGTCCAGCGGTACGCCGAACTACGACTGGAAGCCCGCGAGCAGCCAGGCGCCGCTGGTGCTCAGCTCGCCCCTGTGGCACGCCGACCCCGACGAGTGGCGTCCCACCGGCGGTTCGTCTGCCCTGACGTTCCGGTTCGACCCGGGCTACGGGTCCGACCAGACCTCCACCGAGGTGCTGACCGTGACCAACTAGGCCTGTATGGGTTGCGTGCTGGGGAGGGACCGTGTGTGTCCCTCCCCAGCATCGCGCCAAGTGTCCTGTCCCGCTGTGATCGCCCGTCTCTTGAGAAGGTTCTGAATGTTGCTGAAGTCATGTGCTGTCGCTGTTGTGTGCGCGGCGCTCGGTATGTCGACGCTTGCTGCTCCGGCTGTAGCGGCGGAGCCTCCCGGTCCCGAGGAGCGGGTGAAGGTCAGTGGTGAGCAGTGGCTGAGCGTGTTGCCGACGCTGGATGGCGATGGCGAGGTGACGGGCCTGCATTTCGGAATGTGGAGCCCGGACGAGCCGACGCCGCCGGTTAGTCTTCCGGCGGTGCCTGGCAGTGATGGCGAGCCGGTGCGGAGTCTGGATGAGGTCACGGTGCACTTCCGGGGCACCGAGCAGTTGCCGATCCCGTCAAGTCCTTCCTGGCGCGTGTTCGGCCCGCCGGGGGCGCCTGCGGTCGAGACTGCGGGCGCGATGGGCGGCGAGCAGAGCCTGGCATTGAACCTCAACTCGATGGCCATGTACGACGGTTTGGTCGATCCTGACGGGGCGGCCGGGGTCACGACGCGGATCGTGGGAGCGCAGGCTCCGGGCCGGGCGATGGTGCATGCCGATTTCATGTCCCGGCTCGCGAATGTCCAGGGCCTCAACGCGCCGCCGGCCCCGGTGGCAAGTAGTTGGGACTTCGACCTCGACGGCACTACCTTCCCATTCACGCAGTGGTCGTTCAACAATGTGGGGGTCTACTGCTTCGATGTCCGGGCCTCCGCGTCCCTGACTCAGCTCGATGGCCGGGACGTGATCAGCGATATCGAGACGCTGCGTGTCGTGGTGGGTGATTGGGACACCTGGGGTCAGGCTGCGTGCGGTGCCGGCCCTGAACTTCCCGCTGACTACTACGACGCGGGGCCGGAGCACGGCATCTACGAGAAGGCCGGCAATCAACTCTTGACCACCGGGCACAGTGATCTGTCGCCGCGGCTGGATGTGTTCGGCAACATCACCGCCAGTTTCCACCACACTCGCAGCGGAAATGACGGATGGTGGGATCTGGCGAACACGGTGGTGTTCGTGCCCGATGCTGCAAAGGTAACCGTGCCCGAACCCGGGCCAGGGGGCGGTGGCGCCTGGTCTGATCTGACCTATGTCGGTGATCCGGGTTCCGACGTGTGGAAGATCAGCCCGAATGGCGACGGGATCACCCCGTATCTCGGCTATGGCGGTGAAGAGTTCGCGGCGAGTGACTTCGAGGGCAGTCCGCAGTGGCGGCTGGACTCGGTGACCTCGTTGGACGGGTCCGCGGCTGCGGGCGAGTTCGTGTTCGGCACCAACAAGACCTCGGCCCAGGCCGGCGGTGCGCCGTACTTCTCCACCGTGCAAGGGCTGCCACAGTCGCACGGTTTCCCGGCTCGCTCGCATGTGCACATGGCGTGGGACTTCACAGCGCCGGGCACCTACTGAGGTTTTCTCACCGGGTTGATTCATCGTGTTCCTCGTTGTAGGTGGAGGAGGACGAGTGCGGCGGCGGTGATCTGGGTGATCTTGTTGGGGTCGAGGGTGATGTGGCGCAGTGCTTT
>JBDHZS010000027.1:0-27812 GCA_039812025.1 Nocardioides sp.
TGCTCGGCGCGCTCTTCGACGTGCCGGGGATGACCGCGCGCGAGACCCTGCTGGCCAACGTCGCCGAGACCTCGGGCGTCGCCCTGGACAAGGTGGCGGCGCTGCGGGGCATGCTCTTCGGGCTGTCGTTCCTGGCCGGGCCGGCGCTCGCGGGCTGGCTGCTCGTCGTACTGCCGTCGATCCACGTCGTGTGGCTCACCGCGGCCTGCTCGGCGGTAGCGGCGCTGGCGATCGGGGTGATGCCGCTGGCGCCGACCGCCCCGGCCGAGGGCGATGCCGACGCGTCGCCCCTCGCGGGCCTGGCCCACATCCGCCGCAGCCGCCCGCTGCTGGTGATCCTGCTGGTCAGCCTGGGTTCGACGGTGCTGATCGGGCCGCTGCTCGCCATCGTCCTGCCCGCCTACTTCACCACCCTCGCCGCGCCCGGCCTGCGCGGGCTGACCCTGTCGGCGTACGCCGTCGGCACCATCGTGGGCTCGGGGTCTACGGCTGGGCGTTCGGCAAGCGCCGCTGGGCGGCCTGGGTCGTCGCGTGCGCCCTCGACGTCGTCGCCGGGGTGCTGATCGCCACGCTCGGAGGCTTCTGGCTGGTGGGCGCGGGCATGGTGGCGGCGGGCCTCGGCGGGGGCCTGGCGCAGCCGATCGTGACGGTGGTGCTCACCGAGCACGTCCCGGACGCCCTGCGCGGCCGGGTCTTCGGCGCCTATTCCGCGCTGGCGATGGTGGTCGCGCCGGTCGGGTTGGGCCTGATGGCCGTCGTGCTCTCCGCCGCCGACCTGCGCACCGGCGCCTGGGCGCTCGCCGCGGGCTGGGTGATCGTCGGTGCCTACGCCGTGACCGCGCCCGGCCTCAGGGACTACATTCTCACCCGACGGGAGGACGCGGATGCTGACCATCGGCCGGTTGGCTGACTACGTCGGGGTCACCCCGCGCGCGATCCGGCACTACCACGCGCTCGGGCTGCTGCCGGAGCCGGAGCGCAACTCGTCGGGCTATCGCACGTACGACGCGCAGGCCGTCATTGACCTGCAGCGGATCAAGGTGCTCGCGGACGCCGGCGTGCCGCTCTCGCGCGTCGGCGAGCTGGTCGAGGCCGGCCCGGAGGCGTTGAAGGCCGTGGTCGCCGAGATCGACGCCGGCCTGCGGGCGCGGATCCGCGAGCTCCAGCGGTCCCGGCGCTCGCTGGCGCGGCTCGCCGAGGGCGGCGAGCCCTTCGTGCCGCGCTCGGTGATCGAGATGCACGAGCGGATGCGCGCCGAGGGCATCTCCGAGCGGACCCTGGCGATGGAGCGCGACGCGTGGGTGCTGATCCAGGTGCTCTTCCCCGACCTGACGCAGGCCTGGACCGAGATGCAGACCGCGATGCTGAGCGACCCCGCCTACATCGAGATCTACCAGCGCACCGATCAGGCCGTCGCCTGGGAGCCCGACGACCCGCGGATCGAGGAGCTCGCCCGGGACACGATCGCGTGGATCATGGCCTACGAGCCCCCCACCGACCCCGACGGCTGGAACGGCGACACGACAGCGTACCGGCTGGTCACCGAGTACCGCCGCGACACCTCCCCCGGCTGGCAGCGGCTGATGGAGCGGGTCGAGGAGCTCGCCGCCGAGTCCGGCTACGGGCAGCCTGACTGACCCCGCACGGTTAAACCCTGCTGAGTGCGGGATTGGTGTCGTTATGAGCCCGCATAACGACACCAATCCCGCACTCGGCAGGTGTGGGGGCAGGGGTTCAGGCCGGCCTGAGGCTCGCCGGCACCCGGACATCGCCGTCACGCCAGTCGGGTACGACGTCAGACCGGGCCGTGGCGGCGCGCACCAGCAGCTCCTCGATCTCCAGCTCGGCGCCAGCCCGCCGCGCGCCCGCGCGCTCGGCGGGATCCAGCTCGCGCTCGAGCACCAGGTCCAGATCGCCGAGCGTGCCGACCTCGACGCCGTCCCAGCGCTGCTGGGCCCGGCGCGCCCAGTCCCGGACGCCGTCGGCCACGACCGCCGCCGTCCGCGCCTCCCCGACCGCCGCCAGCGCCCGGGCCGCCACCACCCCGTTGCTCAGGCTGGTGCTCGAGTCGTCATCATCCATCGCGTGCCGCAGCCCCGCCTGCGCCGACGCCAGCGCCTCGGCGGGCCGGCCGACCTCCAGGTAGGCCGCCGCGAGCACTCGTGCGGCCGTGCCCAGTCCCCACCGCATGCCGATCCGATGGGACAGTCTCAGGGCGAGCTCGATTCGGGCGAACGCAGCAGCGGTGTCCCCTGCGGCCAGATCGTGCGCCGCCAGCGTCGTGTTGACGGTGGCCAGAAGCCAGGTGGTGCCGAGTTGCTGGGCGATCAACTCGCACTCCTCGGCGTACCACCGCCCTGCCGCGAAATCGCCGGCGAGCGCGCAGACTAGCGACCGGAGGTACGGAATCTCGCCCCGGACATGATCGCCGTCAAGGTCGCCGATGGGGACCGGCTCGATCAGGCGCTCGATGAGGTCGGCCTCGGCCAGGATCTGCTCCGGGCTGCCGCCTCCCGTGAAGACGAGGGCGATGGCCCGCAACAGGTGTGCCTTGGCGGCCAGGCCCGCCGGCGGATCGGGCGCGGCGGCCATGGCCAGGTCCAGCCACTGCAACGCGGTCACGCACTGGCCCGCCCGCGGCCACCAGCAGTTGATCTCCGTCACCGTCCGCAGCGCGTCCACGGCGGAGTGCTCGAGGTCGAACCGGAAGGCGGCCTCGATGTTCGGCAGGTCCGCCCGCAGCCGCCGGGTGGCGATGGCGCTGCGCCGATCGCACATCTGGGCATCGATGCGCCACGCCATCGACCGCACCCATCGGGCCTGGCCGAGCTGGCTCGCCTCCGGGTCCGGATCCAGCTGACGGCACCGCGAACGAACGGTCTCGAGCAGCCAGAACCGGGTCGGACTGCCGCGGGTGTCGGCGACGATCACGGACTTCGCCACCAGGTCCGCCAGCATCGGCAGGCTGTCGGTGTCGAACGCCTCGTCCACGGCGTCGACGGTGAAGCCGCCTGCGAAGGGCCACAGCCGTACGACGAGTGCCCGTTGCTCGTCGCTGAGCAGTCCGAGGGACCAGTCGATCGCCGCGGCGAGTGTGTCGTGTCCGTTCACGCTGCCGCGCGGCACCTCGGCCGCCATCACCCCGTCGATGCTTCCGGCGAGGTCGGCGAGCGACTGCGCCCGGCTGCGCGCCGCGGCCAGCTCGAGGGCGAGCGGCAGCCCGTCGAGGGCCCGGGCCAGGCGCCCGAGCTCGCGCTGGTCCGAGTCGGTGGCCAGCCAGCCCGGCCGCTGGTCCCGGATCCGCTCCCGCAGCAGCTCGACCGCGGACCCGGGACCATCGACCGGCAACGGATCCAGCGGCATCACGGCCTCGCCGGCCAGGTCGAGGGTGGTCCGAGTGGTCACGACGACTGTGACGCTCGTCATCACCCCGCGCAACGCCTCAACGATCCCGATCACCCCGGGCAGCACGTGCTCGCCGTTGTCCAGCACCAGCACGCCGGAGCGCCCGGACACCAGGCCGCTCACGACCTGGAGGGGATCGCCCGCCATGGCTCCGGCGCCGATCGCGTGCGCCACGGTCGCGGCGACGGCATCCGAGTTCGTCTCCGCCTTCAGACCCGCGAACCACACGGGGTCGCCGTCACGGATCCTGCGCTGCGCCCACTCCAGCACCAGCCGGGTCTTGCCGACTCCGCCCGGCCCGTGCACGGTCACCAGGTCGTGCTCGGCGGCCAGGGCTTCCAACTGCGCCAGTTGCGCCTCCCGGCCGATGAACCGGCCGTGGCACAGCGGCAGCTGGGGGCGAGTCACGTGCTGCCCCAGCAGCTCGATGGCGGCCTCGGGCTGGGCCCAGAGCAACCGGGGATCCTGACGCAGCACCGCGGTCTCCAATGCCTGGAACCCCGGCCCGGGCCGGATGCCCAACTCCGTGTCGAGGAGGGCGCGAAGCGCTCGGCACTCCGCGAGCGCATCCGCCTGCCGGCCGGCGCGATACAGGGCGAGGATCAGCAGCACCCAGCCGTGCTCACGCAGCGGATGGGCGGCCACGTGCTGGCGCAGGTCCCCGATCGCCCGCTCCATCTGCCCGAGGTCGAGCAACGCGCCGAGCCTCCGCTCGGCGAGGCCGAGCAACCCTTCCTCGTAGTGCGCCCGGGCCGGGGCGACCAGCGCCTCGGCGCAGGGTCCGGCGTCGACGTACGGCGCTCCGCGGTGCAGCTGACGGGCCCGGTCGCCGAGCCGGACGACCTCCGCGGGTGCCGCGGTCCCGGTCAGGCGGAGCAACTGGTCGAGCTCGTCGGTGTCGCGGCAGCCGGGCGGCAGGCGCAGCGCGTAGTGGTCGCCGCGCAGGACCAGCAGCTCGTCCCGGCCGGCGCACCCGAGGGCGCGGCGCAGTCGCGACACGTAGGCGTGCACCGACGCACCCGCCTGCGGGGGCGGGTCGCCGTCCCACATCGCCTCGACGAGCGCCGCCACCGGAGCGCCGTCCCCGGCCGCGAGCACCGTGAGCAGCCGGCGCGGCAGACGGCCCCCGATCGGTACGACGCGGCCCGTCCTCTCGACCGTGGTCGGGCCGAGCACGCACAGCCGCAACTCCCTCACTGCCGGGGCCACGGCAGGATCCTACGCCGCCCGGGAGCCCGGTGGGGGCTCGGAGAGACCTCGGTCAGGGGAGTGCAAGACGCGTGCAAGCCGGATGCTGGAGCCCCTCACCATGCTGGTGCCATGACCGAGAACAGGGTTGATGCGGCTGATGACGCCTCGAAGGTGCCTGTCCGGCGCAAGCCGGGGCGCCCCTGGGTGCACGAGATGATCGTCGCGCATCGCGTCTACCGGCAGGAGCTGTCGATGCTGCCGTCGCTGGTGGCGAGCGTCGGCGACCACGATCGGCGGCGCGCCAGGCTGCTCCACCGGCACTACCGGATGATCACCGACTCGCTGGAGCGCCACCACGAGTACGAGGACGAGCACCTCTGGCCGCTGGTGCAGCAGCGGGCACCGACGGACCGCGAGCTGGCCGAGCGGATGGAGTCGCAGCACGGACGGATCGCGGAGCTGTTGGCGGCCCTGCCGGATCGCTGGGACCGCTGGCAAGCCGACCCAGTCGCCTCGACGCGCGAGCCACTGGTCGCGACCCTGTCGGAGTTGGCCGCCGCCTTGGTGGAGCACCTGCACGACGAGGAGACCCACATCCTGCCGGTCCTGCAGACGATCCTCACCGAGTCCGAGTGGGACGCCTTTGGCGAGCACGCGGCCAAGACCACCCCGAAGTGGGAGCTCATCCGGACGGGCGGGATCGTGCTGGAGACCATTCAGCCGACGGAGCTCGAGGACATGCGAGCCCAACTGCCCGCGGCCGTCTGGCTGGTCGAGCACGTCGGCGCCCCCATCTCGCGGCGCTACCTGGCCAAGGTGCGCGGGGAGCGCTGACCCCCCACCGGGAGGTCCGAGCCTTGCCGAGTGCGGGATTTGTGTCGTTCTGAGGGCTCGGAACGACACAAATCCCGCACTCGGCAGGGCTTGGAGATGGTGGGCAGGGGTTCAGGGCAGGCCGAGGCCGACGCGGACGACGTCGAGTACGTCGACGCGACCCTGCTCGACATCGGCGACCGGCACCCAGGCGGCGAGGTCCGTCGTACCGTCTGTCTCCACCACCCGCGGCTCGGCCGCCGGGTCGGCGAGGGAAGCGGCGAAGACGAGCTCGACCGCGTGGTAGTCCTCGAACCGCCCCGACGGGGCGACCCCCGCGAAGTGGACGTTGTGGACGCCGAGCAGCTCCCCGACCTCGACCCGCAGGCCGCACTCCTCCCACACCTCGCGGACCAGCGCGGCCTGCGGCGTCTCGCCGTGGTCGATGCCGCCGCCGGGCAGCAGCCACGAGCCGGTGTGCACGCCGCGCTCGCCGATCCGCGCGAGCAGCACCTCACCGCCGGAAGCCCCGGACGCCCCCGACGCCCCGGACGCCCCGGACTCGCGCCGGATCACCGCCCGCGCGTTGACCCGCTGCATCCGGTGGGGCTGGTGCTCGGCCAGCGCCTGCCGGACGAGGTCGACGGTCGGCACCCGCCCGGAGCGGACGTCGGAGATCCTGTGCCAGGCCGCGGCGACCGTCGACCCGTTGACCTCGATCACGCGCGGCTCGGGGGCGTCGGGGGCCACCCAGCCCTCGAAGACGATCCGCAGCGAGTGCGCGTCGACCCGCCGCCCCTGCCTGTTGCTGCGCGGCGCGTGCAGCGAATAGACCCGCGAGGTGTCCCCGATCGACACCTCGAGCCCGGTCTCCTCGTAGACCTCGCGCACCACCGACGCGCGCGGGTTCTCGCCGTGCTCGATGCCGCCGCCGGGCAGCGTCCACTTGCCGTCGGGCGACACCCGCGGCGCGATCTGGCTGAGCAGGATCCTCCCGTCGCGCACGACGACCGCGTACGCCGCGATCCGCTGCCACTTCGGGCGCGAACGGGTACGACGGCGGGGGCTCACCGGGTCAACCTATCCCCCGGTCCCCCGCGCGGGCCGTGAGGCGGGCCGGGCGTCCGCGACCCGGACGCCCTCGCTCGGAGAAGCCTCAGCTGAACGGCGGCCGGGCGTCGCGCGCCACGGAACGGCGGCCGGCCCATCGCCAGACCCTCGCCGCCCGGTCGCGGTCGGCGTCGGTGACCAGGTTGCCCATCCAGCGCAGCGCGAGCGTCATCAGCCAGTCGGAGCGCATCCCCGCCGGGCCGAGCGTCTTGAGCAGGCCCGGCACGGTGACCAGCCCGGCGAGCCGCCGCGCGATCGAGAACGCCTCGCCGTAGTGGTCGCGCAGCAGTTCCGGCCAGTCCTCCCCCAGGTCGGCGTCGGCGGCGAGCAGCTCGGCGACCAGTCGCCCGGTCTCGAGCCCGTAGTCGATGCCCTCGCCGTTGAGCGGGTTCACGCAGCCGGCCGCGTCACCGATCAGCGCCCAGTTGGGGCCAGCGACGCCGCTGACCGCGCCGCCCATCGGGAGCAGCGCCGAGGTGGGCGCCCGCAGCGTGTCGCCGAGGCCGAAGTCGTCGCGGATCGCATCGGCGTACGACCTCATCAGCGGCTTGATCGCGACCGCGGCGGGCCGTTCGGCGGTGGCCAGCGTACCGGCGCCGAGGTTCACCGAGCCGTTGCCGAGCGGGAAGATCCAGCCGTAGCCCGTGACGATGCCGCCCTGCTCGTCGCGCAGCTCTAGGTGCGAGGAGATCCACGGGTCGGAGGCCATCGTGGAGTCGACATAGCTGCGTCCGGCGACCGCGTAGACCGTGTCGCGGTGCCACTCGCGCCCGAGCACCTTGCCCAGCGGCGACCTCACGCCGTCGGCGACCACGAGCCGGCGGCACCGGATCTCGAAGGTCCCCTCGGCGCCCTTGAAGACGACGGCCGAGACCCGGTCGTCAGAGTCCCGTCGTACGTCGACCGCACGGGCACCGTCGATCCCCCGCGCGCCGGCCTTGAGGGCGGTGGTGCGCAGGTGGTCGTCGAGCTCGGTCCGCGCGACGGCGGACCCCCAGTCGGGCAGGCTGCCGCCGGGCCAGGGCAGCAGCAGCGTCTGGCCGAAGCCGTGCGCGCGCAGCCCCTGGTTGACCGTGTGCGCGCGGAGCCAGCCGCCGAGCCCGAGCCGCTCCAGCTCGGCGATCGCGCGGGGGGTGAGGCCGTCGCCGCAGGTCTTGTCGCGCGGGAAGACGGCGGCGTCGGCGAGTACGACGTCCAGCCCGGCCCGCGCCGCCCAGGCCGCGGCCGCCGAACCCGCCGGCCCGGCGCCGACCACCAGCACGTCGGTCTGCTGCGGGAGGCTCACCGGCCCATCCTCCCAAGCCCGGCCCACCCGCACCAATCCGCCCGCCCCCCTCTTGCCGAACGCGCATTAATGTCCCGTCTCAGGCTGAGACGGGACATTAGTGCGCGTTCGGCCCCTCAGACCGGGACCCCGTCCGCCGGCCCCTTGCCGAGTGCGGGATTTGTGTCGCTAAGCGGGCTCATAACGACACAAACCCCGCATTCGGCACCCTGGGCCGGCGCCGCGGGGTGGGGTCAGGCGGGGGTGGCGGGGATGCTGCTGGCGCGGGCGATCTCGGCGATCCGGGCGGCCAGGGCGACGTCTCGGGATGTGACGTGGCCGGCGTCGTGGCTGAAGAGCCGCAACTCGACGTACGGATAGGTCAGGGTCACGTCGGGGTGGTGGTTGGCCTCCTCCGCCGCGTCGCCGACGGCCGTCACGAAGGCCAGCCCCTTCACGAAGGTCCCGGTCGCATAGCGGACCACGAGTACGCCGTCCTCGTGTCGCCAGTCCCGCAGCCCGGGCTGCGACTCGGCCAGCCCCGCGAACTCCTCCGCCGTCACCTCGGTCTTCGATCCCATGGCCCCAGCCTGCCACGCCCCCCAACCCCCTGCCGAACGCGCAGAAAGGTCCGTTCTCAGCCTGAGAACGGACCTAAGTGCGCGTTCGGCGCAGGCCGGGACCGCAGGGCCGGGACCACGCCGAGTGCGGGATTTGTGTCGCTATGAGCCGCCAGAACGACACAAATCCCGCACTCGGCACAGGGGCGGGGGGCGGGTGGGGGGAGAAGCAAGCAGGCCCCGCACCCTGGAGAGGGTGCGGGGCCTGAAAGCAAGCGACTCAGCTCTGGTAGGACCCGAAGTCGAAGTCGTCGAGGGCGACGGCCTCGCCGGTGGCTCCGAAGTCGTAGTCGTAGGAGTCGTAGCCGGTGACGGAGTACGCCGCGGCGCGCGCCTCCTCGGTCGGCTCCACGCGGACGTTGCGGTAGCGCTCCAGTCCGGTGCCGGCGGGGATCAGCTTGCCGATGATCACGTTCTCCTTCAGCCCCAGCAGGGAGTCGGAGCGGCCGTGGATCGCGGCGTCGGTGAGCACCCGGGTGGTCTCCTGGAAGGAGGCCGCCGAGAGCCACGACTCGGTGGCCAGCGACGCCTTGGTGATGCCCATCAGCTCGGCACGGCCCGAGGCGGGGCGCCCGCCTTCGGAGACCACGCGCCGGTTCTCCTCCTCGAAGAGGGTGCGGTCGACCAGGTCGGAGGGCAGCAGGCGGGTGTCGCCGGACTCGATCACGGTCACCCGGCGCAGCATCTGCCGGACGATGATCTCGATGTGCTTGTCGTGGATCGACACGCCCTGGCTGCGGTAGACCGCCTGCACCTCGTCGACCAGGTGCTGCTGGGCACGGCGCACGCCGAGGATCCGCAGCACCTCCTTCGGGTCGGGGGTGCCGACCACGAGCATCTGGCCGACCTCGATGTGGTCGCCGTCGTGCACCATCAGCCGGGAGCGCTTGCTGACCGGGTACTCCTTGACCTCCGAGCCGTCGTCGGGGGTGACCAGGACCTTTCGGGCCTTGTCGGTCTCCTCGATCTCGACCCGGCCGGTCACCTCCGAGATCGGCGAGAGGCCCTTGGGGGTGCGCGCCTCGAAGAGCTCGACCACGCGGGGCAGACCCTGCGTGATGTCGTCGGCCGCGGCCATACCGCCGGTGTGGAAGGTACGCATCGTCAGCTGCGTGCCGGGCTCGCCGATCGACTGGGCGGCGATGATGCCGACCGCCTCGCCGATGTCGACGAGCTTGCCGGTCGCCAGCGAGCGGCCGTAGCACTTCGCGCAGGTCCCGGTGCGGGCGTCGCAGGTCAGGACCGAGCGCACCCGGACCTTCTCCACGCCGGCCGCGACCAGCTCGCCGATCGCGACGTCGCCGAGGTCCTGCCCGGCGACGGCGAGGACCTCGCCGGTCTCCGGGTGGAGTACGTCGATCGCGGCCGTCCGCGCGTAGGCGGCGGTCTCCGCGTTCTCGTCGCGCCGGACGACGCCGTCCTCGCCGCGCACGCCGATCACCTTGTCCAGGCCGCGCTCGGTGCCGCAGTCGTCCTCACGGATGATGACGTCCTGCGACACGTCGACCAGGCGCCGGGTCAGGTAGCCGGAGTCGGCGGTCCGCAGCGCGGTGTCCGCCAGCCCCTTGCGGGCGCCGTGGGTGGAGATGAAGTACTCCAGCACGGACAGTCCCTCGCGGAAGTTCGACTTGATCGGCCGCGGGATGATGTCGCCCTTCGGGTTGGCCACCAGGCCGCGCATCGCGGCGACCTGACGGATCTGCATCATGTTGCCGCTCGCGCCGGAGTCGACCATCATGTAGATCGGGTTGGCCTTGTCGAAGTTGGCCTCCATGGCCTTCGCGACGTCGTTCGAGGCCTGCGTCCAGATCTCGATGAGCTCCTGGCGGCGCTCCTCGTCAGTGACCAGACCGCGGTCGAACTGCCCCTGGACCTTGGCCGCCTGCGCCTCGTAGCCCTCGAGGATCGAGGTCTTCTCCGCCGGGGTCACCACGTCGTCGATCGAGACGGTGACGCCCGAGCGGGTGGCCCAGTGGAAGCCGGCGTCCTTCAGCGCGTCCAGCGACGCCGCGACCTCGACCTTGGTGTAGCGCTCGGCCAGGTCGTTGACGATCGCGCCGAGCCGCCGCTTGCCGACCTCCTCGTTGACGTAGGGGTAGTCGGCCGGCAGCGTCTCGTTGAAGAGCGCGCGTCCGAGGGTGGTCTCGAGCGTAGCGGGCCCGGAGACCACCTCGTCGGTGTCATCGTCCGCCGCGGCCACCAGGTCGGCGAACCGGATCTTCACCCGGCTCTGCAGCGTGATCTCGCCGCGGTCGAAGGCCATGATCGCCTCGGCCGGCGAGGAGAAGACGCGGCCCTCGCCGGGCTCGCCGTCGCGCTCGGTGGTGAGGAAGAACAGCCCGATGATCATGTCCTGGGTCGGCATGGTCACCGGCCGGCCGTCGGACGGCTTGAGGATGTTGTTGGTCGAGAGCATCAGGATCCGCGCCTCGGCCTGCGCCTCCGCCGACAGCGGCAGGTGCACGGCCATCTGGTCGCCGTCGAAGTCGGCGTTGAAGGCGGTGCAGACCAGCGGGTGGATCTGGATGGCCTTGCCCTCGATCAGCTGCGGCTCGAAGGCCTGGATGCCGAGGCGGTGCAGCGTGGGCGCCCGGTTGAGCAGCACCGGGTGCTCGGTAATGACCTCTTCCAGGACGTCCCACACCACGGCGTACCGGGACATGCCCGACGTGGCGCGCTCGACCATCCGCTTGGCGGACTTGATG
Source organism: Nocardioides sp. (assembly GCA_039812025.1). Lineage (GTDB taxonomy): Bacteria > Actinomycetota > Actinomycetes > Propionibacteriales > Nocardioidaceae > Nocardioides. The sequence goes on from JBDHZS010000027.1 coordinate 11,109, forward strand.
TTCTGGCTGTGGGAGAGGTCGACCAGCCGCTTCATCACGAACGGCTTGAAGAGCTCCAGCGCCATCTGCTTGGGCAGGCCGCACTGGTGCAGCTTGAGCTGCGGGCCGGAGACGATGACCGAGCGGCCGGAGTAGTCGACGCGCTTGCCGAGCAGGTTCTGCCGGAAGCGGCCCTGCTTGCCCTTCAGCATGTCCGAGAGCGACTTCAGCGGGCGGTTGCCCGGGCCGGTCACCGGCCGGCCGCGGCGGCCGTTGTCGAAGAGGCTGTCGACGGCCTCCTGCAGCATCCGGCGCTCGTTGTTGACGATGATCTCGGGCGCGCCGAGGTCGAGCAGCCGCTTGAGCCGGTTGTTGCGGTTGATCACCCGGCGGTAGAGGTCGTTGAGGTCGGAGGTCGCGAACCGGCCGCCGTCCAGCTGCACCATCGGGCGCAGGTCGGGCGGGATGACCGGTACGGCGTCCAGCACCATGCCCTCGGGCTTGTTGCCGGTCTTCTTGAAGGCGTCGACCACCTTGAGCCGCTTGAGGGCGCGGACCTTGCGCTGGCCCTTGCCGGTCGCGATGGTCTCGCGCAGGCTCTCGACCTCGGCCTCGATGTCGAAGGACTCCAGCCGCTTCTGGATCGCGGTGGCGCCCATGTGGCCCTCGAAGTACTTCCCGAACCAGGCCTTCATCTCCCGGTAGAGGAGCTCGTCGCCCATCAGGTCCTGGACCTTGAGGTTCTTGAAGGTGCTCCAGACCTCCTCGAGCCGGTCCAGCTCGCGCTGGGCGCGGTCGCGGATCTGCTTCATCTCGCGCTCGGCGCCGTCCTTGACCTTGCGGCGCGCGTCGGCCTTGGCGCCCTCGGCCTCGAGGGTGGCCAGGTCCTCCTCGAGCTTCTTGGCGCGCTCGTCGATCGCGGTGTCCCGGCGGCGCTCGAGACGCTCGCGCTCCAGGCCGACCTTGTTCTCCAGCGAGGACAGGTCGCGGTGGCGGGCGTCCTCGTCGACGGCGGTGATCATGTACGCCGCGAAGTAGATGACCTTCTCCAGGTCCTTCGGGGCGAGGTCGAGCAGGTAGCCGAGCCGGCTCGGGACACCCTTGAAGTACCAGATGTGGGTGACCGGGGCGGCGAGCTCGATGTGGCCCATCCGCTCCCGGCGCACCTTGGAGCGGGTGACCTCGACGCCGCACCGCTCGCAGATGATGCCCTTGAAGCGCACGCGCTTGTACTTGCCGCAGTAGCACTCCCAGTCCCGGGTGGGACCGAAGATCTTCTCGCAGAAGAGTCCGTCACGTTCGGGCTTGAGCGTGCGGTAGTTGATGGTTTCCGGCTTCTTGACCTCGCCGTGGCTCCAGGTGCGGATGTCGTCCGCGGTGGCCAGGCCGATCTGAAGCTGGTCGAAGAAGTTCACGTCGAGCACGTTGGCTGCAATCCTTCGTTAGTTCTGTTGCAAAGTGAGGCTTGTGGGGACTGAGTGCCCTCCTGCGGCGGCCGGGCCGCCGCGGGAGGAGGCGGCTCAGACTTCTTCGACGGAGCTGGGCTCGCGGCGGGACAGGTCGATCCCGAGCTCCTCGGCGGCGCGGAACGTGTCCTCGTCGGCGTCCTTCATCTCGATCGTCGAGCCGTCCTGGCTGAGGACCTCGACGTTGAGGCAGAGGGACTGCATCTCCTTGACGAGCACCTTGAACGACTCGGGGATGCCGGAGTCGGGGATGTTCTCGCCCTTGACGATGGCCTCGTAGACCTTGACCCGGCCGGGCACGTCGTCGGACTTGATCGTCAGCAGCTCCTGCAGGGCGTAGGCGGCGCCGTACGCCTCCATCGCCCAGACCTCCATCTCGCCGAACCGCTGGCCGCCGAACTGGGCCTTGCCGCCCAGGGGCTGCTGCGTGATCATCGAGTAGGGGCCGGTCGAGCGGGCGTGGATCTTGTCGTCGACCAGGTGGTGGAGCTTGAGGACGTACATGTAGCCCACCGAGACCGGGTCCGGGAAGGGCTCGCCGGAGCGGCCGTCGAAGAGCCGCGCCTTGCCGGTGGAGTCGATCAGCCGGTCGCCGTCGCGGGTCGGGAGGGTGACCCCGAGCAGGCCGGTGATCTCGTCCTCGCGCGCGCCGTCGAAGACCGGGGTCGCGACCTTGGTGTCGGGCTCGGCCTTGTCGGCGTGGATCGCCATCAGGCGCTGCGCCCAGTCGTCGTCCTTCTCGCCCGGGTTGAGGTCGAGGTCCCAGCCCTGCTTGGCCAGCCAGCCGAGGTGGAGCTCGAGGATCTGCCCGATGTTCATGCGTCGCGGCACGCCGAGCGGGTTGAGGATCACGTCGACCGGGGTGCCGTCCTCCATGAACGGCATGTCCTCGATCGGCAGGATCTTCGCGATGACGCCCTTGTTGCCGTGGCGGCCGGCGAGCTTGTCGCCGACGGAGATCTTGCGCTTCTGCGCGACGTACACCCGCACCAGCTGGTTGACGCCCGGCGGCAGCTCGTCGCCGTCCTCGCGGTTGAACTCGCGCACCCCGATGACCGTGCCGGACTCGCCGTGCGGGACCTTCATGGAGGTGTCGCGCACCTCGCGCGCCTTCTCGCCGAAGATCGCGCGCAGCAGCCGCTCCTCCGGGGTCAGCTCGGTCTCGCCCTTGGGCGTGACCTTGCCGACCAGGATGTCCCCGGTGGTGACCTCGGCGCCGACGCGGACGATGCCGCGCTCGTCGAGGTCGGCCAGCAGGTCCTCGCCGACGTTGGGGATGTCGCGGGTGATCTCCTCCGGGCCCAGCTTGGTGTCGCGGGCGTCGACCTCGTGCTCCTCGATGTGGACCGAGGTGAGGACGTCCTCCTGCACCAGCCGGTTGGAGAGGATGATCGCGTCCTCGTAGTTGTGGCCCTGCCACGGCATGAAGGCGACCAGCAGGTTGGCGCCCAGCGCCATCTCGGCGTTGTCGGTGCAGGGGCCGTCCGCGATCGGCGTGCCGACCTCGACGCGCGCGCCCTGGACGACCAGCGGCCGCTGGTTGATGCAGGTGCCCTGGTTGGAGCGGACGAACTTCGAGAGCCGGTACGTCGAGTAGGTGCCGTCGTCGTTGAGCGTCTCGATGTAGTCGGCGCAGACGTCCTGGACCACGCCGGCCTTGCTCGCGACCATCACGTCGCCGGCGTCGACCGCGGCGCGGTACTCGATGCCGGTGCCCACCAGCGGGGAGTCGCTCTGGATGAGCGGCACCGCCTGGCGCTGCATGTTGGCGCCCATCAGCGCGCGGTTGGCGTCGTCGTGCTCCAGGAAGGGGATCAGCGCGGTCGCGACCGAGACCATCTGGCGCGGCGAGACGTCCATGTAGTCCACGTCCACGGCCGGCACCGCGTCGACCTCGCCGTGGCGCTGCCGCACGAGGACCCGGTCCTCGACGAAGCGGCCGTCGGCGGTGAGCGGCGCGTTGGCCTGCGCGATGACGTAGCGGTCCTCGTCGTCGGCGGTCAGGTAGTCGATCTCGTCGGTGACCTGACCCTCGTCGACGCGGCGGTACGGCGTCTCGACGAAGCCGAACGGGTTGATCCGGCCGTAGGAGGCCAGCGAGCCGATCAGGCCGATGTTCGGGCCTTCCGGCGTCTCGATCGGGCACATCCGGCCGTAGTGGCTGTGGTGGACGTCGCGGACCTCCATGCCCGCGCGGTCACGGGACAGACCACCGGGGCCGAGCGCGGAGAGCCGGCGCTTGTGCGTCAGGCCCGCGATCGGGTTGGTCTGGTCCATGAACTGGCTCAGCTGCGAGGTGCCGAAGAACTCCTTCAGCGCCGCGACGACCGGGCGGATGTTGATCAGGGACTGCGGCGTGATCGCCTCGACGTCCTGGGTGGTCATCCGCTCCCTGACGACACGTTCCATGCGCGCCAACCCGGTGCGGAGCTGGTTCTGGATCAGCTCGCCGACGGTGCGCATCCGGCGGTTGCCGAAGTGGTCGATGTCGTCAGGGCCGAGCTCGATCGGGCCGGACGGGGTGGCCAGCTCGGTCTCGCCGGCGTGCAGCCCGACGATGAACTTGATCGTGGCGACCACGTCCTCCAGCGTCAGGGTCTGCTGGTCGAACGCCTCGTCGGTGCCGAGCTTCTTGTTGATCTTGTAGCGGCCGACCTTGGCCAGGTCGTAGCGCTTGGGGTTGAAGTAGTAGTTGTTGAGCAGCGTCTGCGCGGCCTCGCGCGTGGGCGGCTCGCCGGGACGCAGCTTGCGGTAGATGTCGAGCAGCGCCTCGTCCTGGGTCTCGGTCGGGTCCTTCTCCAGGGTGAGCATCATCGACTCGTAGTCGCCGAACTCCTCGCGGATCTGCTCGTTCGTCCAGCCGAGGGCCTTGAGCAGGACCGTGACGTTCTGCTTGCGCTTGCGGTCCAGGCGGACGCCGACCATGTCGCGCTTGTCGATCTCGAACTCCAGCCAGGCGCCCCGGCTCGGGATCAGCTTGGCGGTGAAGATGTCCTTGTCGGAGGTCTTGTCGGCGGTGCGCTCGAAGTAGACGCCCGGGGAGCGCACGAGCTGGGAGACCACGACCCGCTCGGTGCCGTTGATGATGAAGGTGCCCTTGGGGGTCATCAGGGGGAAGTCGCCCATGAAGACCGTCTGGCCCTTGATCTCGCCGGTCTCGTTGTTGATGAACTCGGCGGAGACGTAGAGCGGCGCGGAGTAGGTGAAGTCCTTCTCCTTGCACTCTTCGACCGTGTACTTCGGGTCGTAGAAGATCGGGTTCTCGAACGAGAGCGACATCGTCTCGTTGAAGTCCTCGATCGGGGAGATCTCCTCGAAGATCTCCTGGAGGCCGGACTTGTCCGAGACGTCCTCGCCCCCGGCGCGGCGGGCCTCGACCGAGGCCTGCCAGGCGTCGTTGCCGACCAGCCAGTCGAAGCTGTTGGTCTGCAGGGAGAGGAGCTGCGGGAGCGCGAGTGGCTCCTGGATCTTTGCGAACGAGATGCGGCGTGAGGTATCGGAGTTGCTGCGCGCGGCCAAGACACGTCCTTCGACGGGATCGCTTGTGTAGACGGCCCACCACCACCGCCGTAGCCACCGGGCAGGCCACAGGGCATCTGAGAGAGGGCGAAAGCACAGCGTACGCCCGGAACGCCCCAAACGCAAATGGGCATGCAGTCGCCGGGCGGATGACCCGCGCTCTGTGTCGATCATGAACGACGATCGCGTCCTGGTCAAGCACCTTCGCCTCGCGGCTTGCCTTTGTCTAGTGGTTCCATCGACTATCATCGGCCCATGGCGCTGACACTTCCCGTCCCCCGCATCGACGATGCCGTGGTCGTCGTACCCGCCCCCGCGAGCGGCCCTGGCAACTGGGCCGGGGCGCCGTGCGCGCTGCTCGTCGACAGGGTCTACTGGCTCGCCTGGCGCGAGCGGCGACCGCTGCGCGACGGCCGCGGGGTCGCGGTCAACGTGGCGCGCTCGGTCGACGGCGAGCGGTTCACGCGGGTGGCGATGGTGCGGCGGGAGGCCTTCGGGGCCGAGTCGTTCGAGCGGCCGGCGCTGGTGCGGCTGCCCGACGGCCGGTGGCGGCTCTACCTGTCCTGCGCCACCCCCGGCTCCAAGCACTGGTGGGTCGACAGCCTCACCGTGGACCGCCCCGAGGAGCTGGCGGGGGGCGAGCGCCACGTCGTACTCCCCGGGGACGAGCGCACCGCCGTCAAGGACCCCGTGGTCACCGCGCTGCCCGGGGGCGGCTGGGAGATGTGGCTGTGCTGCCACCCGCTCGACGTGCCCGGCGCCGAGGACCGGATGACCACCCGGCGGCTGCGGAGCCCCGACGGCCTGCGGTGGGCCGACCACGGCCAGGCGCTCGCCGGCACGCCCGGATCCTGGGACGCGCGCGGGGCGCGGGTGAGCGCGGTAGTGCCGTCCTGGGACGGCCCGCTGACCGTCCTATACGACGGCCGCCCCGACGCCGCCTCGAACTGGCACGAGGTCACCGGGGTCGCCACCTGGGACGGCGCGCGCCTGGCTCCCGCGGGTGGCGTGCCGCTGCGGTCGCCGCACTCCGACGGCGCGCTGCGGTACGCCGCCGCGATCGCCCAGCCCGACGGCCGGACCCGCTTCTACTTCGAGGCCGCCCGGCCCGACGGGGCCCACGACCTGGTCACCAGCGTCTCCTAGACCGCCGAGTCGGCTCAAACGTGCAGCTGAAACACGCCGAGTCGGCGCATCTGTGCACCCCAAACACGCCGAGTCGGCGCATCCGTGCACAAAAAACACGCCGAGTCGGCGCTAAGTTGCACCCACTCAGCTGGCGCGCCGGGCTGATCGCTCGGCGAACGAGCCCTTGCTGTTTGTGGTCAGCCAGTCGGTGAAGTCGCGTCCCGACAGCCGGCTCAGCAGCTCGACGTCGTCGGCGAAGGCCGGCAGCAGCCGCCACCGCTGGGCGGCGGTGAGCCTGGGCCGGGGCGAGTGCCGCCCGAGCCCGAGCGCCCCGACCAGCGGCACGCTCGCCGCCCGCCAGATCTCCGGCGGCGCGAAGGCGCCGAGCGCGGCCCCGGCACGCATCGCGCGGCCGAGCACGGCGGCGCGCGGCCCGGGCGCAACGTAGGGCCGGGCGTTGTCGCGGGCGATCCGCGAGACCTTCCCGGTGGCGATGCCCAGGAACTCGCACACCGAGTCGACCGTCGCGGCCGGGGTGTCGATGACCTCGCGGTAGCGCACGATCTTGATCTGCTCCGCGGGGAAGTAGCGGTGCAGGTGCTGCAGTTGCTCGCCGTACCTGCCCAGGTCGCGATAGCGCCAGAACGGCGCCCAGCCGCGCGCGACCCGCCGGTCCTGCAACCCGAACGCGGTCTCGAAGTCCGCCACCGGCTCCAGGCCGTCGGACCACAGGTGCATCCAGTTGCTGTAGGCGCGGTCGATCGGGTCGCGTACGACGATGATCAGCCGCACCCGCGGCCGCGCCTCGGCCAGTCGCCGATGGGCCGCGCGGCTCCACAGGTAGAAGGGCGTGCTCTCGCCGCGCACCTGCCCCGGCCGGGCCGCGCCGAACAGCGCGTCGTAGTCGCGACGCCGCCAGATCCACTCCTGCTGAGAGTGGGCGTCGCCGGGCCCGCGCCAGGCCGGGGGCGGCGCGTCGTCGCACAGCCAGTACTTGGGCTCCTTCGGGTCGGTGACGAAGACCTCCGGATGCGCCGCGAGCGCCGAGTGCAGCGCGGTGGTGCCGGCCTTCGGGGCGCCGATGATCAGGAAGTCGGGGCCGGGATCCGCGGTCACGTCGTACTCCAATAACGTTTGTCTAGTAACTTACTCCAGTTTAGGGTACGACGAGGCTCCGGCCCAGCCGCCGGACGAGACAGGCCCCAATGCCACGTGGCGGCCACCCCCGAAGGGATGGCCGCCACGCGGTGGTTCAGCGGCTGATCGCCGTCGTCGTCACTTGACGGCGACGGTGGCGCCGGCGGCCTCCAGGGCCTCCTTCGCCTTGTCCGCGGCGTCCTTGGCGACGCCCTCGAGCACAGCCTTGGGGGCGGCCTCGACCAGGTCCTTGGCCTCCTTCAGGCCGAGGGAGGTGAGAGCGCGCACCTCCTTGATGACGTTGATCTTCTTCTCGCCGATCGCCTCGAGAACGACGTCGAAGGAGTCCTTCTCCTCGGCGGCCTCGGCGGCCTCGCCGCCCGCACCGCCGGCGGCGGGGGCCGCGGCAACGGCGACCGGGGCGGCGGCGGTGACGCCGAAGGTCTCCTCGAACTGCTTCACGAACTCGCTCAGCTCAATGAGGGTCATCTCCTTGAACGCGTCGAGCAGCTCGTCGGTGGTGAGCTTCGCCATGGTGGCGTTTCCTTCCGTTGGTGGCCCGAGCAGCGTCGCCGGGCCGGGGTATCAGGTGGTGTGGTTGCCTCGGCCGGTCAGGCGTCGGCGGTTTCGCCCTCGTTCGCGGCGGCCGGCGCACCGGCACCACCTGCGAGGATCGACGGGTCCTCCTCGGCCTTGGCCTGCAGCGCACCCGCGACGCGGGCGGCCTGGGCGAGGGGCGCGTTGAGGAGGTAGACGGCCTGCGACAGCGACGCGAGCAGGGCGCCCGCGAGCTTGGCGAGCAGGACCTCGCGCGACTCCAGGTCGGCGAGCTTGCCGACCTCCGCCGCGTCGAGAGCCGTGCCGTCCAGGAGTCCGCCCTTGATGACGAGGGCGGGGTTCGCCTTGGCAAAGTTGCGCAGACCCTTCGCCGCCTCGACGACATCGCCCTTAATGAAGGCGATGGCCGTCGGGCCGGTGAGCAGGTCGTCAATCCCCTGCACCCCGGCCTGGCTGGCGGCGATCTTGGTCAGCGTGTTCTTGACCACGGCGTAGGAGGCGTGCTCACCGAGGGAACGCCGCAGAGTCTGCAGGTCCTTGACGGTGAGACCGCGGTATTCGGTCAGTACGGCGCCGGCGGACCCGTTGAACTCCTCAACGAGGGCCGCCACGGTCGCCGCCTTGTGTGGCCGCGCCATGTGGTCTCCTTCCGGGTTGGCGAGACCGGCGGGCGAGGACCCCCACAACGACGAACGCCCCGAGCGCAGGCTCAGGGCGTGGATCCGCGGCCGGTGATCGGCCGGGGTCTGGCTCTGGTCTCCTGCGCTGGCCGTCCACGCTGCGGTGGCACCTTCACATCTGCGGGGCAGATGGACCGGCGGTCTCTGGTTTCCAGTCGTGGACTGTACGGCGCCGCGCCGCGTCGTACCAAATCCCGGGCCGCAAACGCGCCGAGTGCGGGATTTGTGTCGCTCTGAGCGTTCAGAACGACACAAATCCCGCACTCGGCAAAGGCAGGGTTGGTGAGGGGACCGGGTCAGGCGTCGTCCTCGCCGGCGACGTTGCGGGTCCGGTTGGGGTCGACGGGGACGCCGGGGCCCATGGTCGTGGAGAGGGTGACCTTCTTCAGGTAGCGGCCCTTGGAGCTGGTCGGCTTGAGCCGCAGCACCTCCTCGAGGGCGGCGGCGTAGTTCTCGGCCAGCTGCGACTCGGAGAAGGACGCCTTGCCGATGATGAAGTGCAGGTTGGCGTGCCGGTCGACCCGGAACTCGATCTTGCCGCCCTTGATGTCGGCCACGGCCTTGGCCGGGTCGGGGGTGACGGTGCCGGTCTTCGGGTTGGGCATCAGGCCGCGGGGGCCGAGGATCCGGCCGAGGCGGCCGACCTTGCCCATCATGTCGGGGGTCGCGACGACGGCGTCGAAGTCGAGCCAGCCGCCGGCGACCTTGGCGATCAGGTCGTCGCCGCCGACGTAGTCCGCGCCGGCCTCGCGGGCGGCCTCGGCCTTCTCGGCGTTGGCGAAGACGAGCACCCGGGCGGTCTTGCCGGTGCCGTGGGGCAGGTTGACCGTGCCCCGGACCATCTGGTCGGCCTTGCGCGGGTCGACGCCCAGGCGCATCACGACGTCGACGGTCTCGTCGAACTTCTTCTTGCTGGCGTCCTTGGCGATCTTGATCGCCGTCAGCGGCGCGTAGAGCGCGTTCTTGTCGAACGACGCCGCCGCGGCGCGGTAGGTCTTGCTGCGCTGCATGTCTGGTTCTTCTTTCTTCCAGGTCGTGGTCTACGGGCTAGCGCCGCCCTGCCACTGAAAAGAGTTGGTGAGCTCGTCTGCGCCGCGTGAACGACACGCGAAGCCGCAGACGGATCGGGTCAGTCGGTGGTGACGCCCATCGACCGGGCGGTGCCCTCCACGATCTTCATCGCGGCGTCGATGTCGTTGGCGTTGAGGTCGGGGAGCTTGGTCTGCGCGATCTCGCGGACCTGGTCCTTGGTCAGCTTGCCGACCTTGTCGCGGTGCGGGACGCCGGAGCCCTTCGCCAGGCCGGCGGCCTTCTTGATCAGCTCGGCCGCGGGCGGCGTCTTGGTGACGAATGTGAACGAGCGGTCCTCGTAGATCGTGATCTCGACCGGGATCACGTTGCCGCGCATGGACTCGGTCTGGGCGTTGTACGCCTTGCAGAAGTCCATGATGTTGACGCCGTGCGGGCCGAGCGCGGTGCCCACGGGCGGCGCGGGCGTGGCCGCACCGGCCTGGAGCTGCACCTTGACCAGCGCGGCGATCTTCTTCTTGGGAGGCATTGCCTTCTTCTCTTTCTCTCGTGGTCATGACGGGGTCTCCCCCTGCCACATGTGCGATGTGCCGCCCCTCGTCGTGTACGACGTGGCGCGGGGCGGCGGGGAGCCTCAGACCTTCTGGATCTGGTTGAAGCTCAGCTCGACCGGGGTCTCCCGGCCGAAGATCTCGACGAGCGCCTTGACCCGCTGCGACTCGGCGTTGAGCTCGGTGATCGTCGCGTGGAGCGTGGCGAACGGGCCGTCGACCACCATCACCGAGTCGCCGACGCCGAAGTCGACGACCTCGACGGGCTTCTTCGCGGGCGTGCCTGGGGCGGCCGGGGCGGACTTGCCCGCGGCGGCGGCCTCGGCCTCGGCGGCGGCGACGACGGCCGGGGCCAGCATCGACTCGACCTCGGCCATCGACAGCGGCACCGGCTGGTGGCTGTGGCCGACGAACCCGGTCACCGACGGCGTGTGCCGCACCGCGGCCCAGGACTCGTCGGTGAGGTCCATCCGCACCAGCACGTAGCCGGGCAGGACGGTGCGCTTGACCATCTTGCGCTGGCCGTTCTTGATCTCCGCGACCTCCTCGGTGGGGACCACGATCTCGTGGATGTAGTCCTCCATGTTGAGGGAGATGATGCGGTTCTCCAGGTTGGCCTTCACCCTGTTCTCCATGCCGGAGTAGGTGTGCACCACGAACCAGTCGCCCGGCTTGGCCCACAGCTCGCGGCGGAACTGCTCGAGCGGGTCGTCCTCGTCGAGCTCCCCGTCGTCCTCGCCATCCTCGCCGCCGTCGGCAGCATCGTCGAGCTCCGCAGCGTCCGAAGCGGCGTCAGCGACAGCGCCATCGAGGTCGATCTCCTCCGCCAGCTCGGCGGGCGTCGCCTCGGCCTCCTCGGCCAGGGTGTCGTCGGTCGATGCGGTCTGCTCAGTCATGTCACTCTCAGTCATAGATCTGTTCGTGGCTCGGGGGAAGGGGGGCTGCGGCGAGCGTCGTACGACGTCAGGAACCGCCCGTGAACACCCAGAACACCAGGCGCCCGAAGGCGAGGTCCAGCGCGGCGATGAACGCCATCACCACCAGCACGAACACCATGGTCACCACGAAGTAGGTGACCAGCTGCTCGCGGGTCGGCCAGACCACCTTGCGGAGCTCGCTGACCACCTGCCGGTAGAAGGTGACAGGGCTGGTGCGCTTGTGCTCGCTGTCGGAGCGGGCCTCCGTCACGTCGCTACACACCTTCCTTGGTCCGTTCGGCCGGATCCGGCTGGACCCTCCGCGGTCTTGCTGCGGTCTTGCTGAGTGGTCGTGCTGGCCGGCCTTCCTGCCGGCCGGTCTTGCAGGGCACGAGGGACTTGAACCCCCAACCTTCGGTTTTGGAGACCGATGCTCTGCCAATTGAGCTAGTGCCCTCCGATGGCATCCCCCTCGTCCCGGGCAGGCCGGAGCGTGTGGAGATCCACCAGCCGTCGAGTGTACGGTCCGACCCGACGAGGCGACAAACCGCCGCCCAGATCAGCGGCCCGAACCCGCGGGCCCGCCGCCCTCACCCGACCGCGGAGCGGCCCGCGACGAAGGCGGCCACGCAGCGGCGGATCTGCTCCTCGGTGTGCGCGGCGGAGAGCTGGACCCGGATCCGCGCCTCGCCCCGGGGTACGACGGGGAAGCTGAACGCGGTGACGTAGACGCCGTGGGTCTGCATGACGTCCGCGATCCGCGCGGTGAGCGCGGCGTCTCCGAACATCACCGGGACGATCGGGTGCTCGCCGGGGAGCAGGTCGAATCCCTCCTCGCTCATCAGCGACCGGAACAGCGCGCCGTTGGCCCGCAGCCGCTCGCGCAGCTCGCCGGAGCCCTCGATCAGGTCGAGCGCGCGCAGCGTGCCCGCGACGATGGCCGGGGCGAGCGTGTTGGAGAAGAGGTAGGGGCGCGAGCGCTGGCGCAGCAGGTCGACGATCTCGCGATGGGAGGCGACGTACCCGCCCGAGGCGCCGCCGAGGGCCTTGCCGAAGGTGCCGGTGTAGATGTCGACCCGGTCGGCGACGCCGCACAGCTCGGGCGTCCCGCGGCCGCCGGACCCCATGAAGCCGACCGCGTGGGAGTCGTCGACGAGCACGAGCGCGTCGTACTGCTCGGCGAGGTCGCAGATCTCCCGCAGCGGCGCGATGTAGCCGTCCATCGAGAAGACGCCGTCGGTGACGATCACCCGGAACCGCGCGTCGCCGGCGGCGCGCAACTGCTCCTCGAGGTCGGCCATGTCGCGGTTGGCGTAGCGCAGCCGGCGGGCCTTGGAGAGCCGGATGCCGTCGATCAGCGAGGCGTGGTTGAGCGCGTCGGAGATGATCGCGTCCTCGGGCCCGAAGAGGGTCTCGAAGACGCCGCCGTTGGCGTCGAAGCAGGAGGAGTACAGGATCGTGGCGTCGGTGCCGAGGAAGTCGGAGAGCCGGCGCTCGAGCTCGAGGTGCTGCTCCTGGGTGCCGCAGATGAACCGCACGCTCGCCAGGCCGTAGCCCCACTCCTCGAGCGCGCCGCGCGCGGCCTCGAGCAGCCGCGGGTCGTCGGCGAGGCCGAGATAGTTGTTGGCGCAGAAGTTGAGCACCTCCGCCCCGTCGGCGACGATCCGGGTCCGCTGCGGGCCTCGGATGCCGCGCTCGCGCTTGGTGAGGCCCGCCCGCTCGATCCCCTCGAGCTCGGCGGCGAGGTGGTCTCTGAGGTCTCCGTACATCACAGCTCCGTCCAGTCGAGGACTACCTTGCCGACGCCGGCCGACGCGGCGATCTCGAACCCGCGCTCCCACTCGCGCGCGGGCACCCGGTCGGAGACGACCGAGGCGATCGCCTCGCGCAGCGGCGCGCTGCTCTGCAGCATCGCGCCCATCGCGTTCCAGGTCTCGAACATCTCCCGGCCGTAGATCCCCTTGAGGGTCAGCATGTGGGTGACCACTTTGCCCCAGTCGACCGGGAACGGCGCGCTCGGCAGGCCGAGGACGGCGATCCGCCCGCCGTGGTTCATGTTGTCGATCATCTGCGGCAGCGCGGAGGGGGCGCCGCTCATCTCGAAGCCGATGTCGAAGCCCTCGCGCATGCCCAGCGCCCGCTGGACGTCGGCCACCCGCTGGGAGGAGACGTCGACGACCGCGTCGGCGCCCATCCGCTTGGCGAGGTCGAGCCTGGCCGCGCTGACGTCGGTGCCGACGACGTATCGCGCGCCGACGTGGCGGGCGATGGCGATCGCCATGAGGCCGATCGGCCCGCAGCCGGTGACGAGGACGTCCTCCCCGACGAGCGGGAACGCCAGCGCGGTGTGCACGGCGTTGCCGAGCGGGTCGAAGATCGCGCCCAGGTCGGGATCGACGTCGCCGTGGTGGACCCAGACGTTGCCGGCGGGAAGGCTGAGGTACTCCGCGAACGCGCCGTCGCGCTGCACGCCCAGGCTGACGGTGCGGATGCACATCTGGCGCCGGCCCGCGCGGCAGTTGCGGCAGGTGCCGCACACGATGTGGCCCTCGCCGGAGACGCGGTCGCCGACGGCGACGTCGTCCACGAGCGGGCCGACCTCGACCACCTCGCCGTAGAACTCGTGCCCGGGCACGAGCGGTGTGCGTACGGCGCCCGCGGCCCACTCGTCCCAGCGCAGGATGTGCAGGTCGGTGCCGCAGATCCCGGTGCGATGCACCCGGACGACCACGTCGGCCTGGCCGCAGACCGGATCGGGGCGGTCGACCAGCGCCAGCCCCGGGCTCGGCTCGGCCTTGAACAGCGCTCTCATGCCTCCATTGAAGCGCCGGGCGACCGTCCGGAGCAACGGCCCCCGGTCGGGGCGGGTCTCAACCCCGATCGGCCGGGCGCTCCACCTCGGCCAGCAGCTCGCGCGCCACGGTGGCGTTGGTGACCAGGGTGGTGACGAACCCCGCCCGCAGCGCGATCCGGACCGCCTCGGCCTTGACGGCGCCGCCGGCGACGGCGACCACCTCGGGGATGTTGTGCAGTTGCTCGCCGGTGATGCCGATCATCCGGTCGTTCAGCGTGGTGGTGACCACCGAGCCGTCCTCGGCGAGCAGCACGGTGCTGGTGTCGACCCGCACGCCCGCCTCGATCAGCCGGTCCCGCTCGTCGGGGGCCAGGCTGCTGTAGAGGCCGGAGCTCGGCGGCACCCACGAGCCGACGGGGATCACCGCGATCGTGACCTTCTCGTAGTGCTCGAGCGCGGCGGCGACCTGCGGCTTGCCGCGCAGGGAGGCAGCGACCCCCGGATCGTCGACGACGAGGGGCGCGTAGATCGGGTAGGCGTCGCCGCGGGAGATCTCCGACATCCGCCGGACCAGGTCGATCGGGTTGTCGTTGACCTCGGCGCCGTCCAGGGCGCCGGTGAGCTGGACGATCGAGCAGCGCTTCACCTCGGTGAGCGCGGAGGTCATCGCGTTGACGGAGCGCCCCCACGAGACCCCGACGACGTCGCCCTCCTCGACGATCTCGCGGAGCAGGTTGGCGGTGACCCGGCCGAGCTGGGTGCGCATCGCGAGCACCGGCTTGTCCGGGATGTCGACGACGATGGCGCGGCGCAGGCCGTACGCCGCGGCGAGCTCTCGGGACAGATCGGCGTCGATGCCGTCGGGCACGGTGATCTCGAACCGGACGATGCCGAGCTTCACGGCCAGCTCGAGCATCCGGGCGACCCGGAAGCGGCTGATGCCCAACTCGTCGGCGATCTCGATCTTCGTGCGCCCGGCCCGGTAGTAGAGCGTCGCCGCGGCAGCGATCTGCAGCATCTCCTGGGGACCTGCCGCGCGGGCGGCCTCTGCCATGTAGCGACTCCCGTCTGCCTGGGTCGGTCTCATCAGAGCGTATCTGATCCTCATTCGAGGCCGACTGTTGACAACCCCCGCCTCCATGCGGTGTGATCTACGTCTAATCAGATGTGAAGGGATAGCGCTCATATGAGTGATCAAGAGACGGCGTCCGCGCTGGTCGCCGCCGGTCGTCAGCGCATCGCCGAGGAGGCCGCCGCGCTGCGGGCGATGGGCGACGCGCTGGACGGATCGTTCGTCCGCGCCGTGCAACTGATCCGCGAATCCGAGGGCAAGGTCGTCACCGTCGGCGTCGGCACGTCCGGGCCGGTCGCGCGCCGGCTGGCCCACCTGCTGGCGACGACCGGGACCCCGGCGGTCTACCTGCACCCGGGCGACGCGCTCCACGGCGGGCTGGGCGCGATCGAGGCCCGCGACGTGGTCCTGGCGATCTCCAAGGGCGGCCGGTCCGCCGAGCTCAACGACTTCGCCCGGCTCGCCACCGACCGCGGCGCCTCCCTGCTCGCGATCACCGCGACCGCCGACTCGCCGCTGTCGCGGCTCGCCGAGGTCGCCGTCGTGCTGCCCGGCACCCCCGAGGCGGATCCCGGCGGGGTCGTCGCCATGGGCTCGGGCATGGTCGTGGCCGCCTGGGGCGACGCCCTGGCCATCGTGCTGATGCAGATCAGCGGCTACGGGTGGGACCAGGTGATCGGCGCCCACCCGTCGGGGGCGGTCGGCCAGCGCCGCGAGCTCCCCGCCCCGCTGCCCGCGCTCCCCGACCCGGCGCGCCCTGGGAGCCGGGCATGAGGCTCGTCGCCGGGGTCGACTCCTCCACCCAGTCGTGCACGGTCGTGCTGCGAGACCTCGAGTCCGGTACGACGATCGCCACCGGCCGCGCGCCCCACCCACCGACCACCCCGCCGGTCAGCGAACAGGACCCCGCCGCCTGGTGGACCGCGCTCGGCGCAGCGCTCGCCGAGGCCAGGGCCGGCGCGCCCGCGGGCGCCGAGGTCGTCGCGCTGTCGATCGACGCCCAGGCTCACGGGCTGGTGCCGCTCGACGCCGAGGGCACAGTGATCCGGCCCGCCAAGCTGTGGAACGACACCACCTCGGTGCCGCAGGCCCGCGCGCTGGTCGACCAGCTCGGCGCCGCCGCCTGGGCGGCGCGGTCGGGCAGCGTCCCGCCGGGCGCGTTCACGATCTCGAAGGTCGCCTGGCTCGCCGAGCACGAGCCGGAGGCCTACGCGCGGCTGGCGCAGCTGCTGCTGCCGCACGACTGGCTCACCTACCGGCTCGTCGGCGACTACCTGACCGACCCCAGCGATGCCTCGGGCACCGGCTACTACAACCCCGCGACCGGCGAGTGGGACCCGGGCCTGCTGTCGCTGATCGACGAGGACGTCGACTGGTCCGCGCTGCTCCCCCGCGTCCTGGGCGTCGAGGAGGCGGCGGGCAGCCTCACCGCGGAGGCCGCCGAGTTCCTGCAGCTGGACAGAACGACGCTGGTCGGTCCGGGCGCGGCCGACAACCAGGCCGCCGCGCTCGGGATGGGCCTGCGCACCGGCGACACCGTGGTCTCCCTGGGCACGTCGGGGGTGGTGTACACCCGCTGCGCCGACCCGGTCTACGACCCGAGCGGATGGGTCAACGGCAACGCTGACGCCGCCGGCGGCTACCTGCCGGTCGTGTGCACGCTCAACGCGGCCAAGGTCACCGACGCCTTCGCCCGGCTGCTCGGCGTGGACCACGCCGAGCTCAGCCGGCTCGCGCTGGCGGCGCCTGCCCACGACCCGCGGCGCCCGGTGCTGGCCGCCTACCTCGACGGCGAGCGGGTGCCCGACCGGGCCGCCGCCTCCGGCACCCTCGCCGGGCTGCGCACCGACACCACGCGCGAGCCGCTCGCCCGC
>JBDHZS010000028.1:0-27753 GCA_039812025.1 Nocardioides sp.
GTCGCGGCGGTGATCTTGCGCATCGTCGCCAGGCTGGTCTCCCGGGTGAGCCGGCGCAGGGACCCCTCGCGGCCGCCGCGATGGCCGATCACCCCGCCCCACTCCTTGGCGTCGTCACGTGCGCGCGTCACGATCACGACCACGTCGGGGTCGAGCTCGGGCAGCGTCTCGTCGTACCAGCCCACGCGTGCGTCCCGGCAGGCCTCGGCGTACTCCGGCGACTGCTTGCCGTTGGTCAGCTTCTCCTGCCACGGGCAGCCGGGGACGATGTTCACCGACAGCCGGAAGCCGCGCTCGCGGGCCAGCCGCTTGAACATCGGCGCCAGCATCTGCGCCTGGCTGTCGCCCAGCAGCAGCACGTGCCTCCCCTTGCGGGTCACGAGGGTGCAGGCCTCCGGGTCGTCGGGCCCGCAGCTGCGGGTCGGGCCGTGGTTCTCGTCGGCCTCCTTCCAATCGAAGTCGGCCGGCACGGGCTTGGGCTTGCCGGTCGGCGCCAGCTCGGCGGCGGGCCAGTCCGGGGTGACCAGCGGCCGCCGCTCGGAGGTGAGGACGGCCGGGACCAGGGTCACCGCGATCAGCGCGCTGGTGCCGACGCCGACGACCACGCTGGGCCACCGGAACGCGGCCAGCCGCCGGGAGGAGCGGATGGGCATCTCGAGCAGGTGGTACGACGCCGCAGCGACCCCCGTGGCGATCAGGACCGTCAGCCCCATCATGGTGAGGGGTCGCTCCACCCCGACCCGGTCGAGCACCAGGATCACCGGCCAGTGCCACAGGTAGATGCCGTAGGAGATCAGGCCGAGGTAGACCGGCACGCGCGTCGCGAGCACCCGCCCGGCGAGCCCTCGGGGGCGAGGCTGAGCCCGGCCAGCGCCGCGACCGACGTGACCGTGGCCAGCATCCCGCGCACGGACGGGGAGACGTCGACCAGCGCCGTACCGACCGCGATCGTGCCCAGCACACCGATCAGGGCGAGGGCCGCTGCGGCCCGGGGTCCCTCGGCGGGTCGCGGCCGCGCCCGGAGTACGACGGCCAGCAGCGCCCCGGCCAGCAGCTGGTAGACGCGAGCATCCGTGCCGTAGTAGGCGTGGCTCGTGTCGGTCAGGCCCCAATAGACCTGGCTGGCGAGCGACAGCGCGAAGAGCGTGCCCAGGACGCCGAGCAGCCAGCCCGTGCTCGCCCGCCGCAGCTTGACCAGCAGCAGGATCAGGAGCGGGAAGACCGCGTAGTACTGCTCCTCGATCGACAGCGACCAGAAGTGCAGGAACGGGCTCTTCTCCACGTCGGTGGCGAAGTAGTCGCCGGCCTGGGCGAGGAAGTGCCAGTTGGAGTAGTAGAGCAGCGCGCTGCGGGCGTCCCCGACCATCGGCGCCCGTACGACGACCGGCGCGACCAGCACGAAGACCACGCAGGTCACCGCGATCACGACCACCGCGGCCGGGAGCAGGCGTCGTACCCGCCGGGCGTAGAAGTAGCCGACGCGCAGCGAGCCGGTGCGGTCGACCTCGGCGAGTACGACGTTGCAGACCAGGAAGCCGGACAGTACGAAGAAGAGGTCCACCCCGACGAAGCCGCCACCGAACGACGCCAGGCCCGCGTGGAAGAGCAGCACCAGGTAGACCGCGACGGTGCGCAGACCGTCGAGGGCAGGCCGATGGGACCACGCCGACGGCGTGACGGAGGCGCTCGGGCTCACGTCGTGCGCCACATCCTCGCGCGCGTGGTCCCGAGTCGGCTCATGGAGTCCAGTGTGGCATCCCCCCGAGTCGGCTCAAATCCCGCCGAGTCGGCGCATCTGTGCACGAGAAACGCGCCGAGTCGGCTCAAAGGTGCACGTAAAACGCGCCGAGTCGGCGCTAAGGTGCACGTGAAACGCGCCGAGTCGGCGCTAACGTGCATGCCTGTCCACAGGTTGACGCCAGGCGCTGTGGATAACCGTGCACTTTAACGCCGACTCGGCGCTCTCAGCGTGCACAGATGCGCCGACTCGGCGTGTTTCTCGTGCACTTTAGAGCCGACTCGGCGCGCTACATGGTCGGGTCCGCGGTGCCGGGGACGCGCAGGTCGAAGGTCTCCGGCGGGCGGACGCGGGTGAAGTAGTCGCGCTCGGCGGCCCGCCACGCGAGTGACCTCGGATCCGCCCCGTCCCGCGTGCGGACCCGCGCCTCCGCGACACCGGGAGGTACGTCGACGAGGACCGTCAGCTCGACCAGTTCCGCGAGCTCGGGCCGGGCCGCGTAGACCCCGTCCAGCAGCAGCGGACGCCCCGGCCGGACCCGCGCCGGACGCGGATCCAACGAGCCGTCATCCGCATCCCAGTCGTACCGGCGGTAGCGCGCCGTCCGCCCGGCCAGCAGCGGCTCGAGCGCCTCCGCCCGCAACCGCCGCCAGTCGATGACGTCGCGCCAATCGACCATGCCGGGGTCGTCCGATGCAGGCCCGGCATAGAAATCGTCCCCGGACACGACGGCGCCGCCGATCCGGGCCGCGACCGCCCGGGCGAGCGCCGACTTGCCCGCGCCACTCGGCCCGTCGATGGCCACGAGGCGGACGTCCCGCTCGGCGATTGCGGCGGCGACCTCCCGCGCGGGCGCCGTGTCGCGGAGCCGCCAGCCGAGCAGGTCCTCGCCCGTGTCGATGTCCCACAGCGCCTCGGGCGGCACCGCGACCGACGCCGGATCGAGCCGCTCGACGACGGCCCGGGCGCTCTCACCCGGGGCGGCACCCTGCCGGACCAGGCGCCGTACCGCCTCCGGCGCCAGCCCCAACAGCAGCGGCTGCGGATGACCGAGCGCGTCCACCGCCACCGCGGCACCGTCCTGGCCGGCAGTCGTGGTGAGCCCGGCCACGGCGAGCCCGGCCCCCGGGGCGTCCCCGGCGACGACCGCGACAGGCGCGCCGGGCCGCAGGGTCAGCGCAGCGAGCGCCCCGGCAACCAGGGACCGACCCGGACCGGAGCCGGGCGGGTCCTCGCGCACCCACTCGACCTCCCGCAGGGTGGCCCGCGCCGGCCCGACCCCGATCAGCAGGGCGTCGGGGGGCAGCCCGGCGAGCGTGGCGTCGAGCAGGGTGGCGCCGCCCAGCCGAGCGGCGAGCTTGTCCGCGCCGTACCGGCGTCCCCCGCCGCCCGCGATGACGACGCACACCAGCCCCTCGGCCACCGGACCCCCTTAGTGTGTGATCTACCCGCACCAGGTGCGTGCAAATCACACGCTAAGCCCTGGCGCGGGGTGGTCAGCGGGCGCAGCCGAACTGGTGGCGGTACCGGTGGGGGCTCACGCCGCGGACCCGGCCGAAGTGGTGGCGCAGGGTGGCGGCGTTGCCGAAGCCGACCTCGGCGGCGATCCACTCGATCGGCCGGCCGGTCTGCTCGAGCAGCTCCTCGGCGGCCTGCACCCGCTGCCGGGTGACCCAGGCGTGGGGCGTCGTCCCGGTCTCGTCGCGGAACCGCCGCGCGAACGTCCGCGGCGACATGTGCGCCCGCCGCGCCAGCCGGTCGACACTGAGGTCCTCGGCGAGGTGCCGGGCGATCCATTCGAGCAGCGGACCGAGGCTCTCGGCGTCGAGATCGGGTACGGCGCGTGCCACGAACTGCGCCTGACCACCGTCGCGATGGGGTGCGACGACCATCCGGCGCGCGGCCGCCGCGGCCTGCTGCGCCCCGAAGTGCTGCCGATAGAGGTGGAGCGCCGCGTCGAGGCCCGCCGCCGCGCCGGCGCCGGTCGTGAGGTTGCCGTCCTGGACGTAGAGGACGTCGTGCTCGACGATCGCCTCGGGGTGGCGGGCCGCGAGCTCGTCGAGGTAGCGCCAGTGCGTCGTACACCGGCGGCCGTCGAGGAGCCCCGCCTCGCCGACCAGGAACGCGGACGTGCAGTGCGCGAAGAGCAGCGTGCCGCGCCGGTCGGCGTGCCGGAGCAGCTCGGCGACCTCGGGGGACGGCTCGCGGAAGGCGCGCTTGGGGGCCAGGCAGATCAGGTCGGCGTCGGCCGCCCGCTCCAGGCCGTGCTCGACGTGCAGGTCGAAGCCGGACGGTCCCCGCACCCGGCCCGGCCGCGGCGTCACGGCCGTGAAGTCGAAGACCGGATTGCCGTCCTCCGCATGATGCGGCTCGGCCCACACCTCGCAGATCGAGCCGAGACCGAAGGGTTCGACGCCGTCCTGGACCACCACGGCGACCTTGTGCATACGGCCAGCATCCCACCCGACTGGCAGGAATTCAATGCAAGGTGGCATCTCTGCCACTGGTCGTCCCGGGTACGACGGGGCACCATCGATGACATGACCTTCTTCGTGATCCTGCTGGCCCTGCTCGCGGCCACCTCGGTGGTCGCGACCCTCCGGGCGATCGTGACCGACGGGCGGCCCCGCCGCCCACCCATGTCCCGGATGACCGACCCCGAGCTGCTGCCGCCCGCCGCCCGCGTCTGACCCGGCCCAAGCGGGTCTCAGGCGGTCCCGAGCAGGTGCCGCAGGGCCGGCTCGACGTGGCCGAACCGGAACCGGTGCCCCAGCTCCTGGAGCCTTGCCGGGACGACGCGCTGGCTGGCCGAGGCCAGTTCGCGGCTGCCCTCGGCGCCCAGCAGTAGCGTCGGGCCCAAGGCAGGTGTCGGCACCAGCGCGGGCCGGTGCAGGGCGCGGCCGAGGGCGGCGGCGTACTCGCGCTGCCGGACCGGGTGGGGCGCGACCGCGTTGACCGGCCCGCTCAGCCGCGGGTCGACCAGCGCCCGGTGGAAGACGTCGACGAGGTCGTCGATCGCGATCCACGGCAGCCACTGCTCGCCCGAGCCCAGCCGTCCGCCGAGGCCCGCCGCGAAGAGCGGGCGCTGCAGCCGCAGGGCGCCGCCGCGGGGGCTCTGGACGATCCCGGTGCGGACCTGGACCCGGCGCATCGGGCCGCCCTCGCGCGCGGCGCGCTCCCAGTCGCGGACCACGCCGGCGAGGAACCCGTCGCCCGGCGGGCTGTCCTCGCCGAGGAGCTCGTCGCCCCGGTCCGCGCCGTAGATGCCGACCGCCGAGGAGCTGACGAAGACGCGGACCCCGGCCGCGGCGGCCGCGCGGGCCAGCTGGCGGGTCGGCCCGATCCGGGAGGACCTGATCAACGACTTGTGCCGGTCGGTGAACCGCCCGGTGAGGCTGTGGCCCGCGAGGTGTACGACGGCGTCGACGCTCTCCAGCATTGCCGGATCGGGTGCCGCGGGATCCCAGCGCAGCTCCGTGGGGCCGGTCGCTTCCCGTCGTACCAGCCTGATCACGCGGTGCCCGCCGGTCGTCAGGAACGGCACGAGCGCGCCTCCGACCAGGCCGGACGCCCCCGTGACGGCGACGGTGAGCCGGCGCGATCCCGCGGCGAGCCGGTGCGCCGCCAGATCGTCGGCCAGCTGCCGGTGCCGGTAGACGAACATCGGGCGCAGCAGCGCCGCAGGCAACCCGGTGAAGACCCGATCGGAGAGCATGGTCCCACCGCCCGACTCATCCATGGCCTCGAAGTCGTGCTGATGCCGCCACGCGATCGGTACGACGAAGGGGCGGGACTCGAGCCGGTCCACGAAGCGCCGGCCCTCGACGTACTGCTCGGGCAGGTGCCGGGCCACCCAGGTGCGGCCGGCGGGGAAGACCAGCCGCGTCGTCCCCGCCCGCAGGTCGGCCGACTCCTGGCCGATCCGGACCGGCTGCCAGGGCGCGAGCAGCCGGGAGAGCGCGCCCGGCCGCCGATGCCAGTCGAAGACCTCGCCGATCGGGTCCGGCACGCGCAGCCGGAAGTCGTGGCTGTGCGGGTCGCTCATGGTGATCGCCTCCAGGTCCAGGTTGCCAGAGGAGGGTGAACGGAGCCGGGACGCGATCCCGTCTCGGATCCGAGACGAGGGCTGGCCGGAGGCGGGTTGTGGGGGCCGCCGAGGGGCGACAGGCTGGGGCCATGAGCTTCGAAACGATGTGGCGAGACCTTGCCCCCATCGGCCGCGCGGCTTCGTCGGGCGGCTACTTCCGCCAGCCCTTCACCACGCCCGAGCGCGAGCTCCGCGCCTGGTTCGAAGAGCAGGCCGTCGCGCGCGGCCTCGAGCTGGAGCGCGACGCTTTCGGCAACCTGTTCGCCTGGTGGCGCCCGGCTGGTCCGGACAACACAGGCAGCACGGACAACACACTGCACAGGCCCGCCGTACTCATCGGCTCCCACCTGGACTCGGTGCTGGACGGCGGCGCGTTCGACGGCCCGCTGGGCGTGGTCTCGTCGTTCGCGGCGATCGACGAGCTCCGCGAGCGCGGCGTCACCCCGCCGGTGCCGATCGCGGTCGGCGCCTTCGTGGAGGAGGAGGGCTCCCGCTTCGGGCTCGCCTGCCTCGGCTCGCGGCTGGCCACCGGCCGCACGGACTGGGCGACGGCCCGCGAGCTGCGCGACCGCGACGGCGTCTACCTGGCCGACGCGATGGCCGACGCGGGACTCACCGGCGAGCCGACGGGGACCGCCGAGGAGCGCGCCGACGCCTTCCGGGCGCGCTTCTCCTGCTTCGTCGAGCTCCACGTCGAGCAGGGCCGCGGCCTCATCGACCTCGGCGCCGCCGTCGGCGTCGCCAGCAAGATCTGGCCCCACGGCCGCTACCGGCTGGAGTTCACCGGCGAGCCCAATCACGCGGGTACGACGCTCATGGAGGACCGCCGCGACCCGATGCTCACCTACGCGATGACCGCGCTGGCCGCCAACAAGCAGGCGCGGCTCGCGGGCGCCCGGGCCACCTTCGGGCGCGTCGAGGCGACCCCGAACAGCACCAACTCCGTGCCGTCGCGGGTCACCGCCTGGCTCGACGCGCGCGCCGACACCGACGAGGTGCTCGAGCGGATGATGGCCGAGGTCAGCCGCCAGGCCGCCGAGCGCGCCGACCGCGACGGCACCCGGGTCGAGCTGTCGGTCGAGTCCGCCTCCGGGGCGGTGCACTTCGACGCCGACCTGGCCGGGCGGCTCGCCCGCGGCCACGAGGAGGGCGATTGGCCGATCCTGCCGACCCAGGCCGGCCACGACGCGGCGATGACGGCGCTCGCCGGCGTACCCACCGCGATGCTCTTCGTCCGCAACCCCACCGGGGTCTCCCACTCGCCGGCCGAACATGCCGACACCGCCGACTGCCTCGCCGGCGTCCACGCGCTGGCCGACTCGCTGGAGCGGGTGGCGGTGTGAATCAGGTGATGACCGACTACCTCCTCGACCGCGCCTGGGTGGACGGCGCCGTCCGCGACGACGTCCTCGTCCGGGTCGCCGACGGCCGCTTCACCGCCGTCACGCCCGACGCCGACTGCGACGCCCGCCGCGACGCGACCTGGCTGCCGGGCCTCACCCTGCCCGGCTTCGCCAACACCCACAGCCACGCCTTCCACCGCGCGCTGCGGGGCCGCACGCAGGCCGACCGCGGCTCGTTCTGGACCTGGCGCGAGCAGATGTACGCCGTCGCCCGCGCCCTCGACCCCGACTCCTACCGCCGCCTCGCGACCGCCGTCTACAAGGAGATGGTCGCGGCCGGGATCACCTGCGTCGGCGAGTTCCACTACCTCCACCACGACGCGTCGGGCCGCTCGTACGACGACCCCAACGCCATGTCGTACGCCCTCCTCGACGCCGCCGCCGAGGCCGGGATCCGGCTGACGCTGCTCGACACCGCCTACCTGAGCAGCGGCTTCGGCGAGGCGCCGGCGGGCGTCCAGATCCGGTTCTCCGACGGTACGGCGGATGCCTGGGCCGACCGGGTCTCGACCCTGGATCCCGGCGGCGCGATCCTGGGTGCCGCCATCCACTCGGTCCGCGCGGTGCCGGCGGACCAGCTCGAGACCGTCGCCCGCTGGGCCACGGGGCGGCCCCTCCACGTGCACCTCTCCGAGCAGGTCGCCGAGAACGAGGCCTGCCTGGCCCGCCACGGCTGCACGCCCACCGCGTTGCTGGCGGCGCACGGCGCGCTGACGCCGACCACCAGCGCGGTCCACGCCACCCACCTCACCGACGAGGACATCGCCGCGCTGGCGGGCGCGGGCTGCGTGGTCAGCCTCTGCCCGACCACCGAACGCGACCTTGGCGACGGCATCGGGCCGGCGCGGACCCTCCACGAGGCGGGCGTCGCGATCACGCTCGGCAGCGACAGCCACGCCGTCATCGACCACTTCGAGGAGATGCGCGCCACCGAGCTCGACGAGCGCCTCGCCACCCAGCAGCGCGGCCACTGGCGCTCCGGCGAACTGCTGGACGCGGCGACCGCGGACGGTCACGCCAGCCTCGGCTGGGCCGACGCCGGACGGATCGCGGTCGGCCAGCGCGCGGACCTGGTCACCCTCGACACCGCCTCGCCGCGCACCGCCGGCACCGGGGCTGATGAGCACACGGCCGTCTTCGCGGCCGGCACCGCCGACGTGGTCAGCGTGATGATCGACGGCCGCTTCCGGGTGGTGCCCGGGGGCGCCGCGGAGCACGCGCTTGCCCTCGGCAGGGAACTCAACGACGTGATCGGAGCATTGTGGAAGTGAGTACAGCATGAGCACCGAAATCCGCAGCATCGCCGTCACCGGCATTGGCGAGCTGGTGACCAACGACGCCGCTCACGACGCGGGGGGCGGCGATGACCGACTTGGCCTGATCACGGACGCGGCGCTGGTCGTCGAGGGTTCCCGGGTCGCCTGGGTGGGCCGGGCGAGCGACGTACCGGCCGCCGACGAGAGGGTCGACCTCGGCGGCCGTGCGGTGCTGCCCGGGTTCGTCGACTCCCACTCCCACCTGGTCTTCGCGGGCGACAGGTCGGCGGAGTTCGCGGCCCGGATGACGGGGCGGCCCTACACCGCGGGCGGCATCCGGACCACGGTCGCCGCGACCCGCGAGGCGAGCGACGAGCAGCTCACGGCCCACGTCGCGCGGCTGGTGGCCGAGATGCGGCGGCAGGGTACGACGACGCTCGAGATCAAGAGCGGCTACGGACTCTCGGTCGCCGACGAGGCGCGCAGCCTCGCGATCGCGGGGCAGTTCACCGACGAGACGACCTTCCTCGGCGCCCACGTGGTGCCGGCCGGCACCGACCCGGCGGCGTACGTCGACCTCGTCACCGGCCCGATGCTGGCCGCCGCCGCGCCGTACGCCCGCTGGATCGACGTCTTCTGCGAGAAGGGCGCCTTCGACGAGGACCAGGCGCGCGCGATCCTGGCGGCCGGCGCCGCGGCGGGGCTGCGGGGCCGGCTGCACGCCAACCAGCTGAGCTACGGGCCTGGCGTGCGGCTCGCCGCCGAGCTCGGCCTGGTCGCGGTCGACCACTGCACCTTCCTCAGCGACGAGGACGTCGCGGCGCTGCGCGACTCGGGCACGATCGCGACGCTGCTGCCGGGGGTCGAGTTCTCCACCAGGCAGCCCTACCCCGACGCGCGGCGGCTCCTCGACGCGGGCGTGCGGGTCGCGCTCGCCAGCGACTGCAACCCGGGGTCGTGCTTCACCTCCAGCGTCCCCTTCTGCATCGCCGTCGCGGTGCGCGACATGGGGATGAGCCCGGCCGAGGCCGTGTACGCCGCGACCGCCGAGGGCGCCGCCGCCCTCGACCGCGACGACGTCGGCCGGCTGTGCGTTGGGATGCGCGCCGACTTCATGGTGCTCGACGCGCCCAGCTACATCCACCTGGCCTACCGCCCCGGCGTACCCCTCGTCAGCGCCACCTGGCTCGGCGGCCGCCCCGCGTAGACGCGCTGCTGCGTGCATGTTTGCGCCGACTCGGCGCGAATTTCGTGCACAGATGCGCCGACTCGGCGTCTTGGACGTGCACAGATGCGTCGACTCGGCGTGTTCTCGAGCCGACTCGGGGGAGTCGGCGTGCACGGTAAAGCGGCCCGGTCTCGCTAGGGTGGGTCGCTATGAACCCAACGGCCGGTCAACGGCTCGCCGCGGCCGCCGTGCACGTCTACACGGCGATCGGCGCCGTACTCGCGCTGTTGATGGTCCACTACTCCTACCGTGGCGAGGTCTCCACGGTGCTGTGGCTCTTCTTCATCGCCATGGTGATCGACGGCACCGACGGCATGCTGGCGCGGCGACTGCGGGTCAAGCAGGTCATCCCGTGGTTCGACGGGGCGCTGCTGGACAACATCGTTGACTACATGACCTACGTGCTGACCCCGATGGCGCTGCTGTGGGCCAACGGCTACCTGCCCGAGGGCCACTGGGGCGCCATCGTCGCCTCGATCCCGATCCTGGCCTCCTGCTACCAGTTCTGCCGCAGCGACGCGAAGACCGAGGACCATTTCTTCCTCGGCTTCCCCAGCTACTGGAACATCGTCGCGTTCTACGTCATCGCCGCAGACCTCAGCACTCCCACGATCACGGCGATCCTGATCTTCTTCGCCATCATGGTGTTCGTTCCGATCAAGTACGTCTACCCCACCCGCACCGAGCCGATGTGGCAGCTCACCTTCGTGCTGACCGGGCTGTGGTTCGTCGCGTACGCCGCCATCACCGCGCAGCTGCCAGACCCGCCCGGCTGGATCGTCGCCGCCTCCGTCGGCTACCTCGTCTACTACACCGCCCTCAGCCTGTGGCTGACCTTCCGCACCCACCGCCGGGTCCGCATCGAGGAGATGCCCGCCGTCCCCTGATGCTTGACGGACGCCTGACGGACGCCCGCCGTCCCCTGACGGATGTCATGCCCGAGTGGTGACGTCCGGGCATGACGGAGTACGACGCGGCGCGGCGATGCTGGAGGCATGAGCCAGACAAGAGAGACAGAGGCGCCGGCGGTCGAGCTGCGGGCGCTCCACAAGACCTTCCGCACCCGCGGCGGGGACCCGGTCCGCGCCGTCGACGGCGTCGACCTGACGGTCTCGCCGGGTGAGGTGGTCGGCTTCCTCGGCCCCAACGGCGCCGGCAAGACCACCACCCTGGACATGCTGCTCGGCCTCACCGAGCCCACCTCGGGCACGGTGCGCGTGTACGGCGGCGGTGCGCGGCAGGCGATCGTCGACGGCCGCGTCTCGGCGGTGCTGCAGACCGGCGGCCTGCTGCGCGACCTCAAGGTCGACGAGACCGTGCGGCTGATCGCCTCGACGTACGCCCGCCCCAAGCCCGTCGGCGAGGTCCTCGAACGCGCCGGCATCACCAAGCTCGCCAAGCGGCAGGTCTCCAAGTGCTCGGGCGGCGAGCAGCAGCGGCTCCGGTTCGCGCTCGCGCTGCTGCCCGATCCTGATCTGCTGATCCTCGACGAGCCGACCGCGGGCATGGACGTGAGCGCCCGGCTGGAGTTCTGGGACGCGATGCGCACCGAGGCCGACGAGGGCCGCACGGTCGTCTTCGCGACCCACTACCTGGAGGAGGCCGACTCCTTCGCGCAGCGCATCGTGATGATCGCGGGCGGCCGGATCGTCGCCGACGGCAGCACCGCCCAGATCCGCGCCCAGGCCACCGGCCGGGTCGTGTCGGGCGACCTCCGCCACGGGGGTGCGGAGGCGCTCGACCGGCTCGTGCGCGACGCGCTCGGCGGCCTCGACGCCGACATCGTCGTCGCCGGGAGCCGGGTCTCGATCCGCTCTGCCGACTCCGACGCGGTCGCCCGCGTGATGCTCAACCAGCTCGGGGCGGCCAACCTCGAGATCGCCACCGAGTCTCTCGAGAGCGCGTTCCTGCTGCTCACGGGCGAGAGCCTCGCCGTACCCGACCACGCCGTACCCAACAACGCAGACAAGGAGGTGCCGGCATGAACACGACCTTCCTCGGCATCGAGATCCGCCGGGTCTTCCGGGACTACGTCACCATCTTCTTCATCGCCGTGATGCCGGCGTTCTTCTACCTGATCTTCGGGGCGGCGCAGGACTACTCCGATCAGAGCGCCGGCAACGGCAACGTCGCGATGTACATCATGATCTCGATGGCGGCCTACGGCGCGGTGACCGCGACCACCGGCATCGGCGCGATGGCGGCGGTCGAGCGGATGCAGGGCTGGGGGCGCCAGCTCGGCCTGACCCCGCTCTCGGACTCCGGCTACGTCGTGATCAAGGTCGCGCTCGCCCTGATCGTGGCGTCGATCCCGATCACGCTGATCTACGCGCTCGCCTACGCCACCGGCGCGCGCGGCGACTGGCAGGCATGGGTGCTCTCCAGCCTCGCGGTGATCGCCGGCGCGTGCGTCTTCTCGATCTACGGCCTCGTCTTCGGCCTCGCCTTCCGCACCGAGTCGGCGATCGGCGCCGCGAGCGGCATCCTGGTCGTGCTCGCCTTCCTGGGCAACCTCTTCGTCCCGCTCTCGGGGACGCTGCTCGCGATCGCGAAGTTCACGCCGCTCTACGGGTACGTCGCGCTGGTGCGCTTCCCCCTCACCGAGGGCGTGATGGTCGACGGCCGCGGCAACCTGCTCGACCCGGAGCCGCTGTGGGTGCCGCTGCTGAACGTGTCGGTCTGGGCCGTCATCTTCGCCGTCGTCGCGGTCGCGCTGGTCCGCCGCAGCCGCGGTCGGCAGTGATCGGGCCCGGGTAGGACAATGGCCGCCATGGCGTCGTCGGACTGCTCCCCTGACGTGGACCAGCCTGCGGACCTGCCCGAAGAAATCCAGGACCCCTGGCTCCGCTTCGGGTGGCTGATGGCCGCGGTATGGCTGGTCTTCTTGACCTACCAGGTCGCGGGGGTGATCACCGCGGATGCGCCCGTGGCGGTCCGGGCCGGCGGGCTGCTCGCGATCGGGGCGTTCGCGGCGGTCTACCTGACGGCGTTCTTCCTCCTCGATCGCGGGTACGACGGCGTCAAACTCGGCCTGAGCGCCGGGCTCGTGATGCTCGCCCTGATGTGGGCGGTCGGGCTCGTGATCGGGCTGGACTGCCTGGGGATGCTGGCCTTCGTCGTCTCGCTGGCGATGTTCTCGCTGCCGTTGCGGGCCGCGGTCGGGGTGCTGGCCGCCGCGGTGACCGCGTGCCTGGTGCTCACGGCGCTCGCCGGTCAGCTCGAGCAGCGGGGCTACTTCGCGGCGATCGTCTTCTTCGTCGGGCTGATCACCGGCACGATCCGGTATCTCGAGATCCGCGGCGCGATGTACAAGGAGCTCCGCCAGGAGGCGGCGCTCGCCAACGAGCGGGAGCGCGTGGCCCGCGACGTCCACGACGTGCTCGGCCACAGTCTCACCGTTGTCGCGGTCAAGTCCGAGCTCGCCCAGCGGCTGATCGACGTCGACCCTGACCGCGCGAAGGCGGAGTTGGAGTCGATCCGGTCGCTCACTCGGGAGGCGCTGGGGGAGATCCGGGCGACCGTCGCCGGGCTCCGGGTGGCCAGGCTCGCGGACGAGCTGGACGCCGCCCGGGAGGCGCTCGCCGGGGCCGGGATCGAGGCGTCGGTGCCCGCCGATGCGTCGGCGGTCGACCCGCGGCACCGAATCGTGCTCGCGTGGGTGCTCCGCGAGGCCGTGACCAACGTCGTACGGCACAGCGGCGCGGCGCGATGCTCCGTCTCGCTCGGGCCGGCGCTGCTCCAGGTCGCCGACGACGGCCGCGGGCTCGGGTCCCCTCCGTCGTCCCCGTCCCCGCCGAGCCCGTCGAGCCCCGAGGGCAACGGGTTGCGCGGGGTGCGGGAGCGCGTGGCCGCCGTGGGCGGCAGGATGACGATCGGGCCGGGACTGGATGGCCGCGGGCTGGGGTTGGAGGTCGATCTGTCGTGATCAGGGTGCTGCTCGCCGACGATCAGGCGCTGGTGCGCGGAGCGCTCGCCGCGCTGCTCGGGCTCGAACCCGACCTCGAGGTCGTGGCCGAGGTCGGCCGCGGCGACGAGGTGCTCGACGCGGCCCGGTCCTCTGGGGCCGAGGTGTGTCTGCTCGACATCGAGATGCCGGGGATGGACGGGATCGCGGTCGTCGGGCAGCTGGCGCGCGAGCTGCCGTCGGTGCGCTCGGTGGTGGTCACCACGTTCGGGCGGCCGGGCTACCTGAGGCGGGCCCTGGAGGCGGGAGCCGCCGGCTTCGTGGTCAAGGACACGCCCGCGACGGAGTTGGCGGACGTCGTACGGCGCGTCTGCCAGGGGCTGCGCGTGATCGACCCCGCGCTCGCGGCCGAGTCGATCGCCGGCGGCCACAACCCGCTCACCGAGCGGGAGGCCGACGTGCTGCGCGAGGCCCTCGCGGGCGCGACCGTGGCCGCGATCGCCGCGCGCGTGCACCTGTCCGAGGGGACCGTGCGCAACTACCTCTCGTCTGCCATCGGCAAGACCCAGACCACCACCCGCGTCGAGGCCGCCCGGATCGCCGAGCGCAACGGCTGGCTGTGAGCCACGTCCGGCGCCGGCGCCCGGCCGCGGGCTACTCTGAGCGAACTTATAGCCGACGACGGGTGGGACGCTGTGAGCAGGCGGAAGTGGATCGGGCTGCTGGTTGCGGGCGCCGTGGTCGCGGCGGTCGTCTGGTACGTGCTCCCCAGTCGGGCGCTGCGGGGCTACGAGGCGGCCGTGGGGACCTGCGTCCCTTGGGATGGTTCGAAGGACCACACCTATTCGACCGGCCAGGGGATCCTGGAGACAGAGGGCGACCGGTCCGTGACGATCACATCTGTCGAACTGCTAGACCCCAGTGAGGCGGAGCTCCTCGGAGCGCGGGTGATGGACAGCGACGGCACCGGGCCGGGCGCGACGCACGGATTTCCGTCGAAGACACTGGACCAGGATCGGGTCCACGAGGCCGAGGGTTTCGTCATCGATCCGGGGACCGAATGGCACGTCTTCGTCGGCGTCCAGGCGCTGGCGCCGGGCGCCACCTGGGACGGGGTTCGCGTGGCTTTCGAGGACGACTCCGGACGCTCCGGTCGTGCGGACATCCTGCTGGGCGTGGAGGTCCGGGAGAGCTGCTGACTCGCATCCAGTGGGCGCTGAGGTGCTCGGATCCGGTACCGCAGTGCATCGTTGTCGGCGTACGCTTCCGATGAATCCCGAGGTCAGGGCGCCGATCGTTTGGTTCGGTCACCGGTCGTCGGGGACACTTGCCCCATGAGGTTGCTCCGGGACCGGCCGGTGGTCCAAGGCCTGCTGGCCATGGTCGCCGTGACGCTGGTGATCGCTGGCGCCGTCGGGCTCGGGGCGTGGATCGCGACCAGCGCGATCGGGCTCGGCGACGACGGCGCGAGCGACGTCGGCGACAGCGGAGGGGCTCGTCCGTCGATGTACCTCCCCAAGCCATCGGAGAGCAAGAAGCGCGGCCCCGGCCCGCTGATCTCCCCGGGGGTGCAGCCGCGGCAGTCACCACGCAAGTCGGCGGCCGACAACACCACGGAAGAGGCCGAGGACAAGGAGATCGTCCTCAAGGCGTCGCCGAAGAACGCCTCGAGCATGCAGGAGGTCACCCTCCAGGGCACCTACCCCGGCGCGGACGGCGCGATCCTCTCGATCGAGAAGCTCCAGAGCGGCTCGTGGATCAGCTTCGTCGGGGTCACCACCCGCGTCTCCGCCGGCCGCTTCTCGACCACGATCCAGACCGGCGTCCTCGGGGAGAACAAGTTCCGCGCCGTCGACACCGACAGCGACACCACCTCCAACGAGGTCACCGTCACCATCGGGTGACCCCGCCCGTCCCGGCGTCGGCTCTGCGTCGGCCCGCCCGGAGTGTGTGCCGTTGTACTCATGTGGTGCATGCGCAGGCACACGCTTCCGCAGCCCGCCCGGAGTGTGTGCCGTTGTACTCACGTGGTGCGTGCGGAGGCACACGGTTCCGCGGGCCGTCCGGAGTGTGTGCCGTTGTACTCACGGGGTGCATGCGGAGGCACACGCTTCCGTCGTACTCGCGCCGGCGAGGCGGGCCGTACGGCGAGGCAGGCGGGGCGAGGCGGGCCGTACGGCGAGGCAACCCGTCGTACTCGCGCCAGAAAGACCCCGCCCAGCGGGAATGATCCGGCAGACCCCGGAGTTGAACCGAGTAAGCAAAGTTGATACTACTTGGCTCAAGTTGTTTGCCAGGTCGGCAGCACTGACGCAGGATGGCAGTGCTGCCCGGTCACGGCAACCGGACACCCAGCACGAACACAGACCAAGAACACAGCACGAACCCAGATACGAACCATAGAGAGGCACAACACATGGCACGAGCAGTCGGCATCGACCTCGGCACCACCAACTCCGTCGTCTCGGTCCTCGAGGGCGGCGAGCCCACCGTCATCGCCAACGCGGAGGGCGCCCGCACCACCCCGTCGGTGGTCGCGTTCTCCAAGTCCGGCGAGGTGCTCGTCGGTGAGGTCGCCAAGCGGCAGGCCGTCACCAACGTCGACCGCACGATCCGCTCCGTTAAGCGCTACATGGGCACTGACTGGAGCGTCGACATCGACGACAAGAAGTTCAACGCGCAGCAGATCAGCGCCTTCGTGCTGCAGAAGCTCAAGCGCGACGCGGAGGCCTACCTCGGCGAGACGGTCACCGACGCGGTGATCACCGTCCCGGCGTACTTCTCCGACGCCCAGCGCCAGGCCACCAAGGAGGCCGGCGAGATCGCGGGCCTCAACGTGAGCCGTATCGTCAACGAGCCGACCGCGGCCGCGCTGGCCTACGGCCTGGACAAGGGCGAGGACCAGACGATCCTCGTCTTCGACCTCGGCGGCGGCACGTTCGACGTGTCCCTGCTGGAGATCGGCGAGGGCGTGGTCGAGGTCAAGGCGACCTCCGGTGACAACCACCTCGGCGGCGACGACTGGGACGCCCGGATCGTCGACTGGATGGTCAAGAAGTTCAAGTCCGAGAACGGCGTGGACCTCGCCAAGGACAAGATCGCCGCCCAGCGCCTCCAGGAGGCCGCGGAGAAGGCGAAGATCGAGCTGTCGAGCTCGAGCGAGACCACCATCCACCTGCCCTACATCACCCACGGCGAGAACGGCCCGCTCCACTTCGAGGCGAAGCTGACCCGCGCGGAGTTCCAGAAGCTCACCGCCGACCTGCTCGACCGCTGCAAGGCGCCCTTCCGCTCCGTGCTCAAGGACGGCGGCGTCGCGGTCGCCAACATCGACCACGTGGTCCTCGTCGGCGGCTCGACCCGCATGCCCGCGGTGACCGAGCTGGTCAAGGAGCTGCTCGGCGGCAAGGAGCCCAACAAGGGCGTCAACCCCGACGAGGTCGTGGCGGTCGGCGCCGCGCTCCAGGCCGGCGTCCTCAAGGGCGAGGTCAAGGACGTGCTGCTCCTCGACGTCACCCCGCTCTCCCTCGGCATCGAGACCAAGGGCGGCGTGATGACCACGCTCATCGAGCGCAACACCACGATCCCGACCAAGCGCAGCGAGATCTTCACCACGGCCGACGACAACCAGCCGTCGGTCGAGATCAAGGTCGCCCAGGGCGAGCGCCAGATGTGGGCGCAGAACCAGCCCCTCGGCAACTTCGAGCTGACCGGCCTGCCGCCGGCGCCCCGGGGCATCCCGAAGATCGAGGTCACCTTCGACATCGACGCCAACGGCATCGTGCACGTCTCCGCCAAGGACATGGGCTCGGGCCGCGAGCAGTCGATGACGATCTCCGGCGGCTCCGCGCTCGGCAAGGACGAGATCGACCGGATGGTCAAGGAGGCCGAGCAGTACGCCGAGGAGGACGCCAAGCGCCGCGAGGCGGTCGAGGCCCGCAACCAGGCCGACCAGCTCGTCTACACCACCGAGAAGTTCCTCGCCGACAACGGCGACAAGATCCCGGACGAGGTGAAGACCGAGGTCACCGCCGACGTCGAGGCCCTCAAGGCCACCCTCGAGGACGCCGAGGCGAGCCCCGAGGACCTGCAGGCCGGCATCTCCAAGCTGGGCGAGTCCAGCCAGAAGATGGGCGCCGCGATGTACGCCGCCGCGGCGGCCGAGCAGGCCGCGGCCGAGGGCGCCGGACAGGACGGTGGCGCTGACAGTGCCGCCGGCTCCGCTGACGAGGGCGACGACGACATCGTCGACGCCGAGATCGTCGACGACGAGGGTGACAAGAAGTGACCGACCTGCCCCCGGACCCGCTCCCGCACGAGGAGCCCGACTGGGAGGTCGAGGCGGACATGGTCGAGGAGGGCGCGCCCGTCTTCGCGGACGACGCCGCCGCTGTCGGGGGGGACGCCGAGGCTGAGGCTGAGCCCGGCGACCCCGCTGAGGGCCTTCAGACCGAGCTGGCCGAGCGGACCGCGGACCTGCAGCGACTGCAGGCCGAGTTCCTCAACTACAAGCGGCGCGTCGACCGCGACCGGGACCTGGTGCGGGACACGGCGACGTACTCCGCCCTCGTCCCGGTGCTCGACGTCCTCGACACGATCGACCGGGCTCGCGAGCACGGCCCGCTCGAGGACGGCCTCAAGGCGGTCGCCGACCAGTTGGCGGCCGCGGTGGCGAGCCGGGGGCTGACCCGGTTCGGCGAGGCGGGCGACGCGTTCGACCCGCAGCTGCACGAGGCGCTCTCCCACATCGGCACCGATCCCGGAGTCGAGGTCACGACCGTGAAGATCGTCGCCAAGGGCGGCTACCGGATGGGTGACCGCGTCGTGCGCGCCGCCCAGGTGCTGGTCGTCGACCCGGCCGACGGCTGAGATGTCGCCCGCTCGGGGCCCCGCGTCGTGCGGGGCCCCGGGCGGCGGCACGGCACACTATGGAAGGACACAACACGACGCACATGCGATGCGACGTACCCGACGAATCCCACGAAGCGCGCGAGAAGGAGCCCGAGGAGGTGAGCGCGAATGAGTGACAACGAGGGCTTCCGGCCCGACTGGGCCAACAAGGACTTCTACGCCGAGCTGGGCGTGGCGAAGGACGCCGACGCGGCCGCGATCAAGAAGGCCTACCGCAAGCTCGCGCGCGCCAACCACCCCGACTCCAACCCCGATGACGCCGCGAAGCACGAGAAGTTCAAGGCCGTCGCGGAGGCGTACGACGTCGTCGGCGACCCCGAGAAGCGCAAGAAGTACGACGAGATGCGCGCGCTCGGGATGGGCTTCGGCGGCTCCGGCGGTGGTTTCGGGGGAGGCTTCGGGGGCGGCCAGCGCGGCGGCGGCTTCGACCCGAGCGACCTCTTCAGCCAGTACGGCGGCCAGCGCGGCGGGAGCGGTGGGGGCGGTCTCGGCGACATGTTCGGGGACCTCTTCAGCGGCGCGAGCCGTCGGCAGGCGCGGCCCGTCAAGGGCGCCGACGTCGAGGCGACGACCACCATCGGCTTCAACGAGGCGCTGGACGGGACCACGATCTCGATCCGCCTCAGCTCCGACGGAGCCTGCCCCACCTGCCACGGCACCGGCGGCAAGCCCGGCACCAAGCCGCACGTCTGCCCGGTCTGCGAGGGCGCGGGCTACGTGGTGGAGTCGATGGGTGGCGCCTTCTCGATCAACGAGACCTGCCCCGGCTGCGGCGGACGCCAGCTCGTCTACGACGAGCCCTGCCCGACCTGCGGCGGCTCCGGCCGCGGCGTCTCGACCCGCACCGTGCAGGCCCGGATCCCGGCCGGCGTCAAGGACGGCCAGAAGATCCGGCTCCGCGGCAAGGGCGGCCCCGGCGAGAACGGCGGCCCCGCAGGCGACCTCTTCATCCGGGTCACGGTGACCCCTCACAAGGTCTTCGGCCGCAAGGACTCCAACCTGACCCTCCAGGTGCCGATCACTGTCGACGAGGCGGTGCTCGGGGCCCAGATCCAGGTGCCCACCCTCGGCGGGTCGCCCGTGCGGCTCAAGATCCCCGCGGGGACCCCGGGCGGCCGCACCTTCCGAGTCCGCGGCAAGGGCGCCACCAAGACCGACGGCTCCAAGGGCGACCTGCTGGTCACCGTCGACGTACAGGTGCCCGCGCGGGTCAACGACGCCGCCCGCGAGGCGATGGAGGCCTTCCGGGTCGCCCAGGGCGGGACCGACCCGCGGGCCTCGCTGCTCGGGGGCGCGTGATGCCGCGGCGGCAGGCGCGAGGGGCGCCGCCCGCGCCGACGGCCCCCGTCTACGTGATCAGCGTCGCCGCCGAGCTCACGGGGCTCCACCCGCAGACGCTGCGCCAGTACGACCGCGTCGGCCTCGTCTCGCCCGGGCGCACCGGCGGCGGGGGCCGGCGCTACTCGCTCAACGACATCGAGCTGCTGCGCTCCGTCGCCGAGCTGACGGCCGCGGGGATCGGGCTGGAGGGGGTACGACGGATCCTCGAGCTCGAGAGCCAGGTCGCCGCGCTTCGCTCGCGCAACACCGAGCTGCGGCGCCGCAACGCCGAGCTCGAGACGCTGCTGGCCTCCGCCGCCGACGCGCTCCGGGCCAAGCGCTCCAACCTCCCCGCGCTGCGTCAACCCCCCAACTCCGATTCGCCTGCGCCTTGGCAGGTCGTCTGAGCGGGTGGCCCGCAGGCGAATCGGAGTTCGCAGGGGAACATGTGAGCCCTCTCATCGTCGCCTCACGCTGACTTCACCTCTCCTCGTCAGTGTGAGGACACGACCTCGAGGAACCGCCTCGGGGCCGAGACGAGGAGGAGATGCACGATGGCACGTTCGGGCCTTTTCACCGCGCTCCAGCCCGCCAGGATGGCGACGGCCGGACGTTCGAACACCACCGACGACCGCAGGAAGCGGCGCAAGCGGCGCAAGCGGCGTCGTCGTCGCAAGAACCGCCGGACCAGCCGCAGCAGCTGACGCGGCAGCCCCTCGCGGGCTTGCTGAGGGTGGGCGCCTCCCCCGGGACGCCCACCCTCAGTCGCGTCCGGGGCTTCCGGCGTCGCGTCCGGGCCTTGCCTCCGGCGCGTTTGCACCCTTTGGAGCAGTTTGCTCCCCCTACCAAGGGGTGCAAACTCGCCTAAGGGGAGCAAACGCGAGAGGGCCGCACGCCAGCCCCAACAGCCAGCCTCAACTGTCGGTGGTCCGTGTCAGGGTGAGGTCAAGGAGGAAGTGTCGTGAGGAAGCTGTGGCACCGGGCGCTGGCGTCGCTGCGCCCCGACGCACGCGATGTCGACCCGCTCGTCGCGGCGGCGCGGGGGATGACGCTGGGCGAGGTGTTCCGGCGGTTCTGGCCGCGGCTGCGGCCGCTGCGCTGGTGGCTCGCGCTCAGCCTGGTCTTCCTCGCGCTCGCGCCGCTGATCGAGGTCGTGGAGATCCTGCTCTTCCAGCGGCTGGTCGACGACGTACTCGTCCCCGCCGACTGGCAGCCTCTGGTCTGGCTCGCGCTGGCCTATCTCGGGCTCGGCCTCGCCAGCGGCATCGTGTCCAGCCTCGACGACTACCTGGGCACCTGGACCTCCCAACGGTTCCTGGTCGGCCTGCGCCGCGACGTCTTCGCGCACGTGCTGGCGCTGCCGAGCCACGTCCACGACCGGCGCCGGCTCGGCGACTCGCTGGCCCGGCTGACCTCGGACGTCGCCACCGTCGAGCGGTTCATGATCGGCCAGCTCACCGACGGGATCGGCTCGCTGCTGCGGCTGGTCTTCTTCGTGGGCGCGCTCTTCTACCTGCAGTGGCAGCTCGCCCTGGTGTCGCTGATCGCGGTGCCGGGCTTCTGGTGGATCAGCACCCGCTTCGCCCGCTTCACCAAGGCGCTCTCGCGTGAACGACGACGCCGCGGGGGGTCGCTGACCGCGATCACCGAGGAGCACCTGGCCAACGCGACGCTCGTCCAGACGTACGGCGCCCAGCCGCGCGCCGTCGACGCCTACGACCGCCAGAACCGCGCGATCGCCCGCGCCGAGCTCGCGAGCAGCCGGGTCCGCGGCGTCTTCGGGCCGATGGTGGACCTGATCGAGCTCGCCGGCGTGCTGATCGTGGTCGCGCTCGGGGTCTGGGCGCTGGTCACCGACCGGCTGACCCTCGGCGGGCTGCTCGCCTTCCTGACCCTGCTGATGCAGTGCTACCGCCCGATCCGGGACCTCGCCGACCTGCTGCCCGACCTGTTCTCCGCCACCGCCGGGATCGAGCGGGTCGTCGAGCTCCTGGACGAGGAGCCGCCCGCCGACGCCCCGGGAGCCGTGCCGCTGGTGGCGACGTCCGGGCGCGTGGTGCTGCGCGGCGTGACCGCGCGCTATCCGGATGCGCCCCGACCCGCCCTCGACGGCGTCGATCTCGACGCCCGGCCCGGCGCGATCACCGCGGTCGTGGGCGACAGCGGCTCGGGCAAGTCGACCCTGCTGCGGCTGCTGGTCCGCCAGCTCGCGCCCGACTCCGGCCGGGTCGCCATCGACGACCAGGACCTGGCCTCGTGCACCGCGCAGTCCGTGCGCGAGTCGGTCACCGTCGTACCGCAGGAGACCATGCTGTTCGACGGCTCCGTGCGCGACAACCTGGCCTTCGCCCGGCCCGAGGCCACCGACGCCGAGGTCGAGGCCGCCGCCCGGGCCGCCGCGGCGCACGACTTCATCGCCGCGCTTCCCGAGGTCTACGACACCCGGATCGGCCAGCGCGGCCGGCTGCTCTCGGGCGGGCAGCGGCAGCGGCTCGCGCTGGCCCGGGCCTTGCTGCGCGACACCCCCGTGCTGGTGCTCGACGAGCCGACCACCGGGCTGGACCCCGCGGCGAGCCGGCGGTTCCTGGACGCCCTCGTGGCCGGGGCGGCCGGGCGGACCGTGATCGTCGCGACCCACGACCCGGTCGTGCTGGAGTACGCCGACCACGTCGTCCACCTCGACGCGCCCGTGGAGGGGTCCGCGGACATCCCGGCCGACGTGGGCGAGGGGGTCGCGGGATGAAGCCGATCGTGTCGCACCTCCGGGCCCGGCTCCCGTTCGCCGCGAGCGGATCCAGCTCGGACAACCCGCCCGCGGGCAGCATCGTGGAGCCGGGCGTCGAGGTGCTCCCCGGCTATCGCGTGGTCGGGCTGCTGACGCACGGGCGGCGGATGGACACCTACGACGCCTACGACCTCGACCGCGACTGCCGGGTCATCGTCAAGGTGCTGCGACCGGATCGCCGGCACGAGAAGCGGGTGCGCCGAGCCGTTCTGACCGAGGGCGAGATCGTCACCACGCTCTCGCATCCCCACCTGGTGCGGGGGTACGCCGCCTTCGCCGACCCGCCCGCCGTCGTACTCGAGACGCTCACCGGCGCGACCCTGGCCGCCCTGCTCGAGGAGGACGAGCTGGCGCCGCCCGACGCCGCCCAGCTGGGGCTGCACCTGGTCTCCGCGCTGGGCTACCTGCATCGGCACGGCTGGCTCCACCTCGACGTCAAGCCGGCCAACGTCGTGGTGCGCCACGGCATCGCGATCCTGATCGACCTGTCGCTGGCGAACCGCTTCGGGAAGGGCCGACCGGGCGCCGGCACGCGCGGCTACCTCGCCCCCGAGCAGGCGCGCGGCACGGGCCTGGCACCGGCCACCGACGTCTGGGGTCTCGGGATCACGCTGATCGAGGCGCTGACCGGCGACCTGCCGTACGGCGAGGAGGCCACCTGGGACACCGGGCGCCGCGTGCCGCTCGTGCCCCGCCGGGTCCCGAGCCGCCCCCGCCGGATGCCGACTGGGCTCTCGCCGGAGTTCGACCAGCTGCTGCGCGCCTGCATCGCCATCGACCCCGCCGACCGGCCCACCCTGGCCGACGCCCGCGCCGTGCTCACCTCGGAGCTCTAGTCGCCCGCTCCGGCGTCGTACCTGCCGGAACTGCTGAGAAGTCGCCCCAACCCGGCTTGCGTCATACGAACTGTGGCCTATTGCCCTCGGCTCGTATGACGTCCCGGGCCGTCCGCGGATAGCGTCATACGAATCTTGGCTCATAGCCCTTAGTTCGTATGACGTCCCGGGGTGGGGCCTGGACGCGATCGATCCCGAAGAACGGGCAGGGCCTACGCGCCGTACCGCTCGGTGTGGACGGCGCCGGCCAGGGGCGAGCGGTGGCGCCAGCCGTGCCGCTCGAGATCGGGTACGTCGGGCAGCACGCTGACCGGCCCGAGGCACAGCCACGCGACGGGGCGGACCTGCTCCGGCAGTCCGACCAGCGAGCGCAGGAACTCCTCGCGGTAGAGGCTGACCCAGCCGAGGCCGAGCCCCTCGGCGGTGGCGGCGAGCCAGAGGTTCTGGATCGCACAGCAGACCGAGTAGAGGCCCGCGTCGTCGATCGCGTGCCGGCCGAGCACGTGCGTCCCGCCGCGCGACGGGTCGTAGCCGACGACCACCCCGAGCGAGGCCTCGCAGATGCCCTCGACCTTGATCCGGCGGAACGTGTTGGCGCGGTCGGCCGGCAGTCCGGCCTCGAAGACCTCGCGCTCGGCGAGCACGTGCTCACGGAACCGCTCGCGCACCGACGGGTCGCGGACGATCACGAAGTCCCACGGCTGGCTCAGGCCCACGCTCGGGGCGGCGTGCGCGGCGGAAAGCACCCGGTCGAGCACGGCCGCAGGCACGGGTCCGCCCGTGAACTCGGCCCGAGTGTCTCGACGGGTGTTGATCGCGTCGTACAAATCCACGGCGCACATCCTGCGCCACCGGCCTCTCCGCCCGCGCACGCCACTCCGATACGAGGTCCGGGCCAAGACGCCAAAGTTGAAAGGAATCGACTCAACCTCTGGCGTGTTGTACCTACATGTGGCCACAATGGGTGGCCTTCTCCGTTAAGGAAAGTAGAGGAACGTTGAGTCAGTTCGGGGCCGACAAGTTCACAACCCGTAGCAGGGAGGCCATCGAGGCCGCCCAGCTCGCGGCCACCACCGCGGGCAACGCCCACCTGGAGCCGGCGCACCTGCTGGTCGCGCTGCTGCGCCAACAAGACGGTACGGCGAGCACGCTCATCGCCAAGGCCGGCCTGGACCCCGCCGCGGTGACACAGAAGGCCGAGGCCGCCATGGCCGCGCTCCCGTCGGCGTCCGGCTCGACCGTCCAGCAGCCCACCGCGTCGGCCGCGCTGACCCGGGTCCTGGCCAGCGCGCTCGACCTGGCGAAGTCGATGCAGGACGAGTACGTCGCCACCGAGCACCTGCTGGTCGCGCTCGCGACCGTCGAGTCGTCGGCGCGCAAGGTGCTGCTCGACGCCGGCCTGACCGCCGAGGGGCTGCGCGAGAGCCTGACCGCGCTGCGCGGCAACCGGCGGGTGACGAGCCAGGACGCGGAGTCGACGTACGAGTCGCTCGAGAAGTTCTCCGTCGACCTCACCGCGGCGGCCGAGGACGGCCGCCTGGACCCGGTGATCGGGCGGGACTCCGAGATCCGGCGGGTGGTGCAGGTGCTGAGCCGTCGTACCAAGAACAACCCGGTGCTGATCGGCGACCCCGGCGTCGGCAAGACCGCCGTGGTCGAGGGGCTGGCCCAGCGGATCGTCGCCGGCGACGTGCCCGACTCGCTCAAGGGCCGTCGCCTGCTCAGCCTCGACCTGGCCGCGATGGTCGCCGGGGCGAAGTACCGCGGCGAGTTCGAGGAGCGGCTCAAGTCCGTGCTGGAGGAGATCAAGGACGCCGGCGGCCAGGTGATCACCTTCATCGACGAGCTGCACACCGTCGTCGGCGCGGGCGCCGGCGGCGACTCCGCGATGGACGCCGGCAACATGCTCAAGCCGATGCTGGCCCGCGGCGAGCTGCACATGATCGGCGCGACGACGCTGGACGAGTACCGCGAGCGGATCGAGAAGGATCCCGCCTTGGAGCGCCGCTTCCAGCAGGTCTACGTCGGCGAGCCGACCGTGGAGGACACGATCCAGATCCTGCGCGGCATCCAGGAGAAGTACGAGGCGCACCACGGCGTGCGGATCACCGACGGTGCGCTGGTCGCCGCGGCCACCCTGTCCGACCGTTACATCACCGGCCGGCAGCTGCCCGACAAGGCGATCGACCTGATCGACGAGGCCGCCTCCCGGCTGCGGATGGAGATCGAGTCCAGCCCCGAGGAGATCGACCAGCTGCGCCGCCAGGTCGACCGGCTGACCATGGAGCAGTACTCCCTGGAGAACGAGACCGACGACGCCAGCCGCGAGCGTCTCGCCGCGCTCATCGCCGACCTCGCCGACAAGGCCGAGGAACTGCGCGGGCTGGAGCTGCGCTGGGAGCGCGAGCGCGAGCAGCTCCAGGGCGAGGGCGAGCTGCGCCGCCAGCTCGACGCGCTGCGGATCGACGCCGAGCGGGCGCTGCGCGACGGCGACCTCGCCACGGCGAGCGAGATCCAGTACGGCAGGATCCCCGAGCTCGAGCGCCAGATCCAGCGGCTCGAGGAAACCGAGGCACTCGAGACCGAACCGCTGGTCGGCGAGGAGGTCGGCGCCGAGCAGGTCGCCGACGTCGTCGAGGCCTGGACCGGCATCCCCGCCGGCCGGCTGCTGCAGGGCGAGGGCGCCCGGCTGCTCGACATGGAGTCGGTGATCGGCAAGCGGCTGATCGGGCAGCGCACGGCGGTCAGCGCCGTGAGCGACGCCGTACGACGCTCGCGCGCCGGCATCGCCGACCCCAACCGGCCGATGGGCTCCTTCCTCTTCCTCGGTCCGACCGGCACCGGCAAGACCGAGCTGGCCAAGGCGCTCGCGGACTTCCTCTTCGACGACGAGCGCGCGATCGTGCGCATCGACATGAGCGAATACTCCGAGAAGCACTCGGTCTCGCGGCTGGTCGGCGCGCCCCCGGGCTACGTCGGGTACGACGAGGGCGGCCAGCTCACCGAGGCCGTGCGGCGGCGCCCCTACAGCGTCGTACTCCTCGACGAGGTCGAGAAGGCGCACCCGGAGGTCTTCGACATCCTGCTCCAGGTGCTCGACGACGGGCGGCTGACCGACGGCCAGGGCCGCACGGTCGACTTCCGCAACACGATCCTCATCCTGACCAGCAACCTCGGCTCCTCGTTCCTGGTCGACCCGACGCTCTCCCCTCAGGCCCGCGAGTCGTCGGTGATGGGTGTCGTGCGGGCGTCGTTCAAGCCGGAGTTCCTCAACCGGCTCGACGAGATCGTCCTCTTCGACGCGCTCACCCGCGAGGAGCTCGCCCGGATCGTCGGCCTGCAGCTGGCGCTGCTCGAGAAGCGGCTCGCCGCCCGCCGGATCACGATCGAGGTCACCGAGGCCGCCCGGGCCTGGCTCGCCGACAAGGGGTTCGATCCCGCGTACGGCGCCCGGCCGCTGCGCCGCCTGATCCAGACCGCGATCGGCGACCCGATGGCCAGGATGCTGATCGCCGGGCAGATCTCCGACGGCGGCACGGTCCACGTCGACCACGTCAAGGGGACCGACGGGCTCACGCTTTCGCAGGGCTGATCGGCAGCCTGGCAGACTCATCCCATGAGCGCTCCGCGGCCCGGTCAGGTCACCTTCCTCAGTTGGGCGGCGATCGTCGGCAGCGCGATGGTGATTGCGACCGGCTTCGAGCAGGTCGCGGGGCTGCGGTCGCTGGACACCAAGGAGAGCGTCCGGGAGTTCCTGGCCGAGCCGCCCGGCAGCGCCACCGGGCTGAGTCTGACGGGGGCGCTCGAGGTGCTCCGGCTCAGCACCATGGTGTCGGTCGCGTGCGCGGGGGCGATCCTGATCCTGGGCTTCTGGCTGCTGCGCGGCCACCGCCAGGCCCGGGTCGCCGCGAGCATCCTGGCGGTGCCGCTCTTCGCCAGCGGCTTCATCTCCGGCGGGCTGATGTCGGCCGTCGTCGCGGCCTCGGTGATGATGCTGTGGCTCACCCCGGCCAAGCACTTCTTCGACGGTACGACGCCACCGCCCCTGCCCACCCGGGGCGACCGCGGGCGCGAGGACGCCGACAAGAAGCCTGCCGTCTGGCCGCCGCGCCGGGACGACGAGGCGCCCTCCGAGGTGTCGGCACCGCCCGAGGCGCCGCGCTCCCTCCCGCAGTCGGACGCTCCGGCCGCCGACGAGCCTTCGCCCGGCCGGCTCGCGCCGTACACGACCGTCGCGCCGCCTCGGCCGGATGAAGACGCTGACCCTGGCGCCGCGCCCGGCGAG
>JBDHZS010000029.1:0-27645 GCA_039812025.1 Nocardioides sp.
GATCAGCGGATCGTCCGGCTCTCCGACAGGCTCGGCATCCTCCCGGTTTCCTTGATTCCACGCGGAAGCCAGCCGCTCAACCCGCGGTCGCCTGTTCCCGTAGTGCTCC
This sequence comes from Nocardioides sp., assembly GCA_039812025.1. Classification (GTDB taxonomy): domain Bacteria; phylum Actinomycetota; class Actinomycetes; order Propionibacteriales; family Nocardioidaceae; genus Nocardioides. The sequence goes on from JBDHZS010000029.1 coordinate 110, forward strand.
ATTGCGTCCACCGGATCGTCGCGCTATCTTGCGCGGGTGAGCGCCGATTGGAGTAGCGCGACGCGCTCGTCTACGGGGTGATGGATCGTCACTTTCATGCCGTCCTCTGATCCGCGCGAGGAGGCGACGGTGAAGAGCAGTCGGCCCCGTCCGCGGAATGCGAAGTCGCTGCTCAGGCGGATGGGCAGGTCGATGACCAGCTCTGCGAGCATCAGCAGGCGGCGGAGCGCGATCTTGGCCGGATTCGTCTCCCGGCCTTCGATCACCGACCCATCGGCGAGCTCAAGCTCCCAGGTCGTGCGGAAGATGCTGCGCAGCAGGTTCTTCCGGGTGGTGGCGAGGAGTTCGCCGCGGTCGTCGAGGATGTCGAAGGCTCCGGCGATGGCGCGCGCTGACTCTGCGGCCCCGGGTCGGGCGGAGAGCTTCTGCTCCCGAGCGGCCGCGGCGCGGCGTGACGCGTTTCTCGCGGGATGCAAGGCGAGATTGGTGCCCGTCTCTTTAGCCTGTTCACGGTGATGTGCGACCACGATGCTGGTTCGTGTGGGTCGATAGCGAAGTGGTCGGAGCCGCGACCTCCCGGCTGACGGAGGACGAAAGAGGAGTTCTCCGGAGCGAGTGGGGTCATGATCGGTCGCTTCCTGCGGGTTCCGGGTGTGATGCGTCCGGCAGGTCCCGCGTGTCGAGGAGCCGTCTGAGGGCGAATCCGATCTCGGTTTCGGTCTGCCGGATGGTCTCGGCGACGTCGAGCGACCCGTGGCCGGCGTCGAATTCGTAGGTCTCGTGGGGTTTGCCGTGTTCGGCGAGCCGTTCCGTGAAGGCGCGGATCTGGCCCGTGGGGGTGCGGGGGTCGTTGCGTCCGAACAGGATGAGGACGGGGCAGGCGAAAGCGTCGGCGTAGGAGGAGGGCGAGGATGCCGTGTAGAGTTCGGGGTTCTCGTGTGGCGTCGCCGCGAAGAGTTCCCGGTCGAACTCTCTGAGCACGTCGAGTTGCTCGTCGTAGGCCAGGCGGTAGTCGGCGATGGGAGCACCGGCGATGCACGCCATCCACGAGGAGGGGTGGATGCCCGCGGTCAGAAGCGCGAGATACCCGCCCCACGACCATCCTTCGACGACGCATTGGGAGGGCACGCTCAGTCCGTGCTCGATCGCCCAGTCGCGGGCCCGTGCGATGTCCGCCACCGCGAGCCGGCCGGGGTCGCCGATGATCGCGTCGCGCCAGTGGCGCCCGTACCCGATGGAGCCTCGGTAGTTGACGTGCACCACGGCGAATCCCGCGTCGAGCCAGGCCGCCCGCGTCGGCGAGTAGAAGTCCTCGTCGGCGGCGTACGGCCCACCGTGGATCAGGAACACCGTCGGGTGGGGGGCACGGCCGTCCGGCGGGGTCGCATAGAGGACGTGGAGCCGCGCATCCGGCTGTCCGCCGACCGGGAGGAAAGCGTCGTGGAGCGCTTCGGACTGCGGCGCGGTCGGGCTCCCGGGCGTCGTCGCGACAGGATCGTCGGAGCCGTCGGGGAGCCGCATGCGGTGCTGCGGCGGATGGGCGGCGTCGCACCACAGGTACTCGATCACGCCGTCGCTGCGCACCGCACCGGTGCCGATCCAGCCGGGCGGCGTGGGCAGGATCTCGCTGCTGCCGCCGTCGAGCTCGTGACGAGACAGGCGCGTGCGTCCGTTCTCCGTGTGGGCGAGCAGCAGCGCCTCGCCGTCGGGATACCAGCGCGCCCAGGTGTCGCCGGCGTGATCCAGGGGCAGTGCGGAGCGCTCGTCGGTGGTGAAATTCCAGACGAAGGGGGTCTTCCATCCCTCTCGTTCGTGAGTCATCAGAAGCCGTGAGTCTCCTGCGACGGGTGAGAACCCTCTGGCTTCCAGACCGCTGCCCGGACCGTCCCACAGGCTCCCGACCTCGACGCCGTCCGAGATGCGCATGATCGCGATGCGAGGCCGAAGCGCGGTGGCGCCCTCGGAGCACCCCAGCGCGACGAGTTCTTCGGAAGGGTCCATGCCGTAGACGCTCACTATCCCGGGGGCCTGGTGGAGCATCCGCACTCGCGCCTCGCCGGAGGGGTCGTCCACGATCCAGACCGTCGATCCGGCGTCGGACATCACACCGACCACGGCCCGGCGGTTGCCGATCGCGTGCCCCAGCGGGATGCCGGGATCTATGCCGAGCACTCGTGCGTCGTTGGAGACATCCTCGCCGCCGGCGGGGAACGCCCTGGTGCTCCAACGCCCGACCTCGCCCCCGGCCTGGTCCTCGAAGGTCCAGATGCAGGAGCCGTCCGGGCTGATGCCGCAGAGAAACGAACCATGGGCCGTGTTCGTCACCGGAACACGGACGCCGCTGCGCCGATCCCAGGCGTAGACCTGAAAGGCCCCGGAGTCGTCTGACACGATGACCGCGCGATCGGGGTTGTCGCGAGCGGCGACCGGCAGCGTGCTCGTCGGGCTGGTGAAGCGCTCACGCGCGGCGGGGCCGAGCACGCCCAAAGGCACGGGCGATTCTCGGACGACCGAACGCGCGGCGAGAGCAAGGGTCGATCGAGCCGTGTCGAACGTCACCGGGGATCCGGGAGTGAGCACCTCGAGGAGCAGCCCCGAGGTGAGAGCGACCAGCGTGTCCGCGACCCCATCGATGCGCGCCGGCTCCACCCAACCCTCGCGCGCGAGCCGCACCAGCCACGACCGCACATGGCGATGAGTACGACGGCTGGCCGCTTCGAGAAGCTGATTGCTGTAGTCGGACGGCGGATGCGCGAACGCCGACGCGTAGACGTCGAACCATGCGGCAAGCGATGAGACGTCCGCGTACTCGGATGGGATGAGCTGACCCACCGCGTCCGCAAGTCGGTCAGCACCCGACATCGAGGAATCCAGCATGACCGAGTCGTCGACGCGGTCATCGACGACCTCCGCCACCAACACGGCGAACAGTTCTCGCTGCGACTTGAAGTGATGCCGCATGGTGCCCATCCCGACCCCGGCCGCTTCGCTGACCGCCCGCACAGTCACCGCCCGCATGCCCTGCCGCTCAGCGATCTCCCGCGCCGCTCTCAGGATCTGGGATCGGGTGTCACGCTTCGGGCTCTTGACGATCATGAGAAGACCATACCAACAGAACTAGCACATGTGCTAGTTCGTACATCTGCGAGGCACCCACCACCGCCCGAGGGCGGAGCTGTTCTCTGACATGGAAGCCGTAGTCGTGCCAGCCAGCGCAGTCCTCAGTGCCGGGATAGACGAGCCTGCGCGGGCGCAAGGTGCAGATGATGAGCCAGTCGACAATCAAGATGTCGAGAACCGCGAACAGCGCAAAAGAGCACGAGCGCCTGCTCATGGGAGTCACCGGGATGCCGAGACCGGGTAAGCGGAACACTGGGTCGTCAAGGAAGCCACCCCGGCGATAGAAAGTGTCTATGGGCGCTCAGTCTGCAAGCGCCGGGGTTGCGGCCCACGCGGCCAGTAGCCGGAGGCGCTCGGCCGTGGGCGATGCGGGTTCGGCGATGTAGGTCGAGAGTGAGATCGAGGGACGTGAATCCAGGGTCAGTTCCTCGAAGCCGAGGACGAGTTCGCCGACCTCGTGGTGGTGGAGGGTCTTCTTCCCTGAGCGGTGGACGCTGACATCGTGGGCGGCCCAACGGGCACTGAAGTCAGCACTCCTCGTGGAGAGCTCGCCGACGAGCTGGGTCAGCTGTCTGTCGTGCGGGGTCGCGCCGGCTTGGGCGCGGAGGATGCGCACACAGGTCGCGGCTGCGTCGTCGAGGTCGTCATAGAAGTCCGCTGCGGCGGGGTCGAGGAAGACGAAGGAAGCCAGGTTTGGCGCCGTCGCCGAGGAGCGCCGGGTCGGGCTGGCGTAGACGATGTCGAACAGGGCGCGGCCGAGCGCATTGGCTGCGACGATATCGAGCCGCCCGCTCAGGGCGATCACGGGCGAGGCGCTCATGGAGTCGATGAGCAACTGCACCTGCTGGGGCACCGACGTCGTCGTCTTCGGCTGGCGGTGGGCGCGGACAGGCCTGCGCGCGGTGCGGGCGAGGTCGTAGAGGTAGGCGGTCTCGTCCTCGTCCAGTCGCAGGGCGCGTGCGAGGGCGTCGAGGACTTCGTCGGAGACGCCGGCGAGGTCGCCCTTCTCGATCCGGGTGTAGTAGTCGACCGAGACGCCGGAGAGTATCGCGACCTCCTCGCGGCGCAGGCCGGGCACCCGACGTATCCCGCTGCCTCTGGGTATGCCTGCCATGTCGGGGGTGATCTTCGCGCGGCGGGTCGCCAGGAACTCCCGCACCCTGTCGTCCTTCGGTGCCATGCAATCAAGCCTATGGACGTCCGACGCTGGGAGCCAGGTTCCGCCAAGACCCCGATCAGGGGGGTTCCATCGCAACCTTCCTCCTACAGCCCACGGCACGCAGAGTGGAAGTCGTTGCAGGAACCGGGCACGACAAGACCAACTGCGGGCAGGCAATCGGCGGCGCGACCAGCACCGCGTTCTCGCGCCGCGCCGCCTCCAAGGACAAGCGGTTGCTCGTCGTGCCGGACACATCCCACTACGACCCGTACGACCAGCCGGAGCCCACTCGTCAGGCCATCGCGGCCGCGACCGAGTTCTTCGGCACCCACCTGTGAACTCGACTCACCCAGGTACCCACTCGAACCTCTACCCAAGGAGAATCATGAGCGAGAACGTCGACATCGCCACCCTCAACGGCTACGGCACCACCCTGTCCGCCGTCATCAACTTCCCGCCGGACTTCGAGGCCTCGAAGACCTACCCCGCGATCGTCGTCTCCCACCCCGGCGGTGGGGTGAAGGAGCAGACCGCGGGCCTGTACGCGGGCAAGCTCGCCGAGTCCGGGTTCGTCACCGTGGCCTACGACGCGTCCTTCCAGGGCGCGAGCACCGGCGAGCCGCGTCAGCTGGAGAACCCGCACATCCGCACTGAGGACGTCAGCGCCGTCGTGGACTACCTGACCACGCTCGACTACGTCGACAACGACCGCATCGGGGCGATGGGCATTTGCGCGGGCGCGGGCTACACCGCCAACGCCGCGATCAACGACCACCGCATCAGGGCCGTGGGCACCGTGAGCATGGTCAACATCGGACAGATGTTCCGCAACGGCTGGGACGGCTCCGTCGCCGACGCCGATGCGGCACCGATCCTTGAACAGGCCGCCCAGGCCCGCACCACCGACGCCCAGGACAAGGACAACCCGTTCCCGCTGGCCCCGATGAAGGAGGAGGACGCGACAAACGAGGAGCTGCGCCAGGCGTGGGAGTACTACCACACGCCCCGCTGCGAACGCCCCAACGCTCCCGGTTACATGACCGCACGCAGCCTCTCGCAGATCATCACCTACGACGCCTTCCACAAGGCCGAGGCCTTCTTCACCCAGCCGCTGCTGGTGATCGCGGGCAGCGAGGCCGGATCGAAATGGATGAGCGACGACCTCTACAAGCGGGCCGCGAGCCAGGACAAGTCCCTCCACGTCGTCGAGGGCGCGAACCATATGGAGCTCTACGACGGCGAGAACGAGGTCGCCGAGGCCGTCAGCAAGCTGGCCCGGTTCTTCACCGACAAGCTCTGAGAGGACCCCCAGGAGCCGCCTGTCGGGCGGCACCGCAGGGGCGGGCCGGATGGCCCAGCACCGAACGAAAGGAGAGCAGCCATGGCTGCCTGGACCAAGGACGAACTGGACCGCATCAACGCCGAGTCCTACTTCACCGTTGGGGCGACCCTGCCCGACGGCACGACACCGAAGACCGTCGACATCTGGTCGGTGCCGGTCGAGGATCGGATCTTCATCCGCTCCTTCAACGGAACCCAGGGCAAGTGGTACGGCCCCGCGCTGGAGACCGGCCGCGGCCGCATCTCCGCTGGCGGCGTGGAGAAGACAGTGCGCTTCGTCCCGGTAGATCCCGAGGACGAGGAGACGAACCAGGCCGTGGACGGCTCCTTCCGGGAGAAGTACGCGGACAGCGAATACTCCGTCACGATGTCGACCGAGCCAGTACGGCGCAACACCCTCGAAGTCGTCCCCGAAGACTGACCCATCCAGCACCGATCATCCCGGAGGCCCGGGCGCCTCCGGGATGATCCCAACAGCCATGCATCAGGTCGGCAGGCCCGCCCGGCGCACCAGCTCGCTGACAGTCGCCAGGTGCACTCCGAAGCGGTCGGCCAGTTCTCGCACGGGCACGCCAGTGGCGTAGGAATCGGGCTTCCGAGGGTTTGAGAAGCACCTACGGAGGACCACCGGATTGTCGGAGCTCAAGCGGTTGAAGCGGTAGAACGCCGAGCTCAAGCGTGCCAACGTGATCTTGCGATCTGCCTCGGCGCACCGTGCGGGGGTTGCGACTACCATCTGAAGATGGAGGATGTAGATGCTGTAGGGCCGGTGGAACTGCGTGAAGTGCCATGGACCACCGCAGCTGACGTGCGATCGGAACGGTTTTTCGGTGCCGAGTTGGCGGGGCTTGGTGGCATTGGGCTGCTCGGGTTCGGCATCTGGCTCGGTATGAGTGAGGGCGGCGCAGCTTGGTGGTGGATGCTCCTCATCCTTCCCGGCGCGCTCCTCCTCGGCTTGGGGGGCCTCTCGCTCTGGTACAGCGCCCCTGAGAACGCCGCCGAGACCGAACGTCTCAGACGCGATGGCACCCGCATCATCGCCCATATCGTCGACTTCACCGAAAACCCTGGTGAAGTTCGAGACTACAATCTCCGGCTCCAATTCGAGCACCCCACCCACGGGACGACCGTCGTCGAACACCGATGCGGCAAATGGTCGCCACCTATTCATGGACGAGAATCCACGCTCTCGATCATCGTCACCGACGACGCATGGTCGGCACCGCACCGGCCGACCGGATTGCGTCCACCCGATCGGACGGACTAGTGCCTTTCCCGGTCGGATGTATCTCCGGATCAATCCCGCTTCTCGGCAGCATCGACGCCACCGCCGAGCAGGATCGCGGACGGACTCTCGCCTGGGCGCGCGGCGTATGCGGCCGCATCGTCGATGTCGGCTGCGGCCCCTGCCGGTTGCCCGAGCTCAACCGGAGTAGGTCTCGCGGGCGATCTGAGCGGCCTCGGCGCGATCGGTGGCGCCGATCTTGGTCAAGATCACCGAGACGACGTTGCTGACGGTCTTGCCGGATACCCCGAGACGGGCGGCGATCTGGGGGTTGGAGAGCCCCCATACGAGCAGGTCGAGCACGTCGTGCTCGCGTGGTGTCAGCCCGAACGGGTCATCGCGCGCGGCAGGCCTGAACCCGGCCTCGGGCGCGACACCCGAGCTGAACACGACTGCACCGGCCTCGGCGGCCTGCACGGCGGCGAGCATCTGGGCCGGTGGTGCGTCCTTGACGACGTAGCCGGCGGCTCCGGCCGCGAGCGCTTCGCGCACCGAGCCGTCGTCGTCGTACATCGTGACGACCACGACACGCACCGCTGGATGAAGCCCGCCGAGCTTCGCGCACACGTCGACGCCGTTGCCGTCGGGCAGGCCGAGATCGAGGAGTACGACGTCGGGTCGTTCGCGGTCGACGACCGCGAACGCTTCAGCCGCACCCGCCGCCTCGCCGACGACCGAGAAGCCGTTGGCCTCGAACAGGGCGACGAGTCCGTGACGGAACACCGGGTGGTCATCGACCACGACAAGTCGGTTCATGACTCACCCTCTCCCGCGGCGCCGAGCGGCAACCAGCCTTCGACCAACGTGCCGTGCTGCCCGGCCCCGCCGACCCGCAGGGCTCCGCCCAGCTCTGTCGCGCGTTCGCGCATGGACGTCAGGCCGACGCCGTGAGTGGCGCCGGAAGCCAGTCCGATGCCGTCGTCGGTGACCCGGAATCGCAGGGCGTGCTTGTCGCAGGACAACTCGATGGTGCAGGTGCTGGCGGCGGCGTGGCGGCGCACGTTCGTCACAGCTTCGGAGACGATGCGGAAGGCGGCGGATTCGACGGCGGCAGGCAGCGATGAACGGCTTGCGGCATCGGCCTCGATCACCACGGTGGGGCGGTCTCCACCGACGAGCCGGTCGTGCAGTGCGGGGACCAGCCCGCGGTCGTCCAGGACGGGCGGGCGCAGGTCGTAGGCAAGGTCCCGGAGCTGCCGCATCGCGACGCTGAACTCCTCGGCGAGCCGGGCGGCAACCTCGGCGGTGCGCGGGTTTCCGTCGCCGACGTACCGGGTCAGCGCCGACGCCGTGAGGCTCAGCCCGCTGAACGAGGGGGCCAGGTCGTCGTGCAGGATCGCGCGCATGCGTTTGCGCTCCTCCTCGCGGGCCAGCACGATCTGGCTGCGCGATGCGATGGTCTCGGCCAGCGCCCGAGCACCGTCGAGAGCCGGTCCCGCGTAGGCGCACACCCGCTGGATCACCGCGTGATCGGCGGCGGTCAGCACCTGTTCGCCGCGACGGGGGTGGACGCAAACCCGCGCCAGCTCCTCGCCGCGATAGGTCACCGGGAAGGTCGCAACTGGTCCTGCCGCCTCTGCCGGGTCACCGAGGCGGGCCAACTCCTGCCCATCTCCGTCGTACAGCGCCACGTAGTCGGTGCCGAGCGCCGCAGCCAGCGTGCTGACGACCTACTCGGGCACAGCGGTTGCATCATGATGGGCCGCGAGGAGTTCATCGAGATCGTCGAGAACACGCAGCGTATCGGGACGGGCGCCGTAGACGATGCGTCGGCCCAACCAGGTCATGACCATCCAGCCTGCCAGTGCCGCGAGTGCGATCAGCGCCGCCGACGCCCACCGGCCACGCTCGCCCGGCCAACCGCCCGTGGCAGCGATGGTGCCGGAGACGATGAACAGCCAGCCGCCCACGGTGACGATCCAGCGCAGCGCCCGGTCCACGTTGGCCGATCCCGGTGCGAGGAGCCCGAACGAGAATCCCAGGCCGGGCAGCACCAGCAACACCACGGCGATCGGTGAGGTGTGCCCGACCCGGATGAGCCCGCCGGTTTCGGCGAACAGCATGACCATGAAGGCCGCCATCATCGACAGATAGGTGGCGAGCACCCACCGCACCTGCTGACGCTGACGCGCGTCGGAGCGCAACCGGTAGCGCAGAAGCTGAGCGAACAGCAGCTGGAGCACCCATGCGAAGTGATGCCACGGCCACCACGGCTGGGCTTCGAGGCCGAATCCGGTCATCAGATTCGCCGTCTCGACGACGTACACCAGGGCAACGACTCCGATCGTCCAGCGCGGGACCGGGCCGCCGGTGGGGTAGGTCGCCAACAGCAGCGCGGTGCCCCAGCCCATCAGCGTCGCGCAGACGCGTGACACGGTGGTCTCCCCCGTGGCGTCGAGGGCGAGGATCGCGTTGGCCCCGACCACCACGACGGTCGCGATGACCGGCACCGCCGGGACGTCCCGCGCCGCGGCGGTAGTACGTCGCCGCCGCAGGACCGTCCAGCAGAGCAGTCCGACGAGCGGCCACGACACCACCTGCACGATGATCTGCGCGGTCAGCATTCCCACTCCGCCATCATGCCCACGATCAACGGGCGCGGGATCACGGGCGCGGGACCATCAGGCACGGGATCATCAGGCACGGGCGGTCAGACGGTAGCGCTCGCCGCTTCGCGCTTCGCGCTTCGCCGCACGCAGGCCCCAGATGCCGAGGGCGAGCAGGTACGGGATCAGCAAGACGATGCCGGCCGAGAAGCCGAGGAAGAGCGTGCCGAGGCTGACCACGCCGATCGGCCACTGGACGACCCGGAGACCCTTCGGAAGCACCCCTCGGCGGGTCAGGCGCCGAGGCCACCGGCCACGCCGATGGCGATGGCGTCTTCTCGGGTGGCGACGCCGAGTTTGGCGAGCATCGCGGACACGCGATTGCGGACGGTCTTGGGGGCGAGGAAGAGTCGTCCGGCGATCTCCGATGGGCCGAGGCCCTGCACCAGGAGGGTGAGGATTTCGCGGTCGCGGGCGTCGAGGGCGGCAAGGGGGTTGGCGTCGGGTAGCACGGTCGCGGCGACCACGACGGGGCCGCTTGCGCCTCGCCCGAGCACGGTGGAGCCTTGCGCGGCGGAGTGGATTGCGGCGCACAGTTCGGCCGGGTCGGAGTCTTTGAGCAGGTAGCCGTCGAGTCCGGCGCCGAGGCTGCGGATCACCGCGCCCGGATCGGAGGTCATCGTCAGCACGAGCACGCGGGTCGCAGGCCATCGGCGCTTCAACGCTGCACCGAGGCTGATCCCGTCGCCGTCTGGCAACTGGAGGTCGAGCACGCACACGTCGGGTTCGGCCTCGGCCGCGAGCGATTCCGTCAACGCCGCCGCCGCTTGTGCGCTCGCTGCGCTCCCGACCACTGTCATCGCCGGGTCGGCTTCGATGAGGGCAGTCAGGCCCGCCAGCACGACCGGGTGGTCATCGACCACGACAACCCGGATCATCGCGCCCCAGGTTGATCGTGCGCTGCTGGATCGTGCGCCGTGGGAATGGTGAGCAGGAGCCGCGTGCCGGTCGGCAGCATCGGCTCGATCGACAGTGTTCCGCCGACTTCGGCGGCCCGGCCGCGTAGCGATTGCAGGCCGACGCCGGGTACGACGGCACCGCCGGGGCCGTCGTCGGTCACTGACACCCGCAGGCCGTCTGCGTCAGACTCGATGCCGATCAGCACCTGCGCGGCGTGGGCGTGTTTGATCGCGTTGGTGATGCCTTCGGCGATGGCTCGGTAGAGCACGACCGACGAGTGGGCGTCGATCCGGTCGGGAACCGCGGTCGTGAGCGCGACGCGGGTGCCCGAACCGTTGCCAGTGCTGTTGAACGACTCGACCAGCCCCGTGATGGCGGCGGCCAGGTCGCCGGAGTGCAGCGCTGTCGGGGCGAGTCCGGACACGATGCGACGTAGGTCGGCTCGGCAGGTCGCGAGGTCGCTGGCGAGCGCGTCGAGTTCGGGCAGGCGGTGTGCCTCCCGTGCCGCCTGTACGCGCATGCTCATGCCGGCCAGTACCGGGCCGAGATCGTCGTGCAGGTCCGCCAGGATACGCGCCCGTTCGAGGTCGCGCTGATGGGCGACATCGTGACGGGCGTACTCGGCGTCGATCGCCAACGCAACGGCCCGGGCGACGAGCGCGACGGTGGGTAGCAGCTGGCGGCACACGCGGGTCTGGCGTGCTTCCAGACCGCCCGGATGCGACGGGTGCAGCAGCATCGTGCCCACCAGCTCGTCACCGACGAGCAACGGCCAGCAGTCCCACCCGTCCGGCGCAGGAACGTCGTCAAGTACCAACTGCGTGTCCTTGACACCGCTGGTGGCCGTCACCATCGCACCGGCCTTGGTCAACAGCACACGAGGATCGGCCGCGGTCTTCAGGTCGGCCGTCAGCGCGGCAATCTCGTCGGCAGCAAGCACACCGGTCCCGTAGCGGCGGGTCACGAACTCCCGCCGCAGCCACCACACTGCCGGGATCGTGAGCGCCAAGGTCGCGGCCGTCGCGAACGCTCCCAGGGCCTCGGCCCCGAAAATCTGCTCGTGCCGGGCGACCTGCACGATGACGCCTCCAGCCCCGGCAGCGACCGCGATACCCGCCGCTACGAGGCCGATGTCAACCAGCGGCTCGATGACCGGACGCGGCTCGGCCACGAATCCCGAGGCGGCAACCACCAACGCCACGACTCCGATCCCGGCTGCCGAGGTGTTGCCATAGCCCTCTGGTGTTGCCGTGAACCACGTCAGGCACGCCGCGCCAAGCGCGCCCACGCAGGACGCGACGATCCAGACCCGCCAGCGTCGATCGCCCCGCGACGGGTCGCGGGTCAGCATCGCGGCCAGGGCGGGCAGCAGCAGAGCCACGAGCGTCACCGGCCCCCACTCGGCCGCGAACCGCACCATCTGCGGCTCACCCGGCTCCCCGCCCGGCCAGAGGTACCCGGCGCCCATGACCACCGCAGGGGTCGCGGCCGCCGCCACACACGCCCAACCCATCGGTGATCGAGGCCGCCGATCCAGCAGCACGACACCCGCCACGCCGAGCATGAGCCACGCGACCAGCGGCAACGTCGCCCCGGCAGGCGTCCCCTCGCGCGGGAACTCAGCCACCAGCGGCACACCGCTGGCAGCCAACAGCAGCGACCCCACGATGACGCTCATCGGCACCGCTGGCGGAGTCTGCTCCAGCGGTGCGTGCGATGCAGTCAAGACGGTGGTCACCACACCATTGTCGCCCGCAAGCAGACGGCGGTCACCGGCCACCACCAAGTCGGGGACGACTCCGGGAACCGCCGGGACAACTCCGGGACACCCACGGCCACGCACGGCATCGACTACAGGCCATCGGTCGATCGAGTCTGGGAGTCGACCATCAGCGGCCTCCCGAACAGACGGGATGATGAACCGAGGAGAACTCCCATGACCCAGCCACCCGCCACCACACACCGACGAGGCGTCATCCTCGCCTATCCGGTCCTGCTGGGCATCGTGTTCGCCATCTGCACCGTGGGGATGGCCCTGAACCTCGTGGCCGCTATCGCCACCGATGTGGTCGATGAAGGACCCCGCACCCTGCACGAGCAGCTTGCCGGAGTGATCGGATTCGGCATCGGGGGCCTGACCGTCTCGCTGCTGGGCGCCTGGTGGTTCTCCCGCACAGACGCACGTGCCAAAGTCGGCGCGATCGTGTTCGGTGCGCTCGCCGTGCCGACCATCATCCTGTTCTTCTCCGGCACCCCCGGCATGTTCGGCGCCACCGCGGCCTACCTTGCCGGCCTCACCCGCGGCCGGACCCCCACCACCGGCGCGCCGCGTGTCTTCGGCATCGTCGGCCTGGTCTTCGCGATCCTCAACATGCTCATCACCATTGCTGGCGTGAGCATCGCCTGGATCGCAGGATGAGCCACGGGGCGGGCCGGTTGGTGAACCGGCCCACACCGGACACCAACATCGCGGACAACCGCTCCGACACCAACTGGCTTATGCACACCCGTCAGCTGTGGCCGAGGTCGGGCACCGGTCCCAGCATCTCGATGCCGTGGCGCTCGGCGATCGCGAGGACCTCCTCGATCGTCGGGGGGTGGTCGGCGGCCAGTTGCGCGGCACTACGGATGAATCCCTCCATCGGTCCGCCGGGTGCGTGCACCTGGAAGGCGACCGCGTCCTCGGCGGACTCGTTGCGGATCGTGTGCGGGACGTTCCCGGCCAAGGTCACAGTCTCGCCCGCACGTGCGACGCGACGCGTGGTGGCGCCGTCGGACCCGGTGACGTAGAACGTGAACTCTCCGGACAGCACCCGATAGATCTCGCTCGGCGCGTGGCGGTGCATGACGGGCGGTCCCCCACCCGGGGGCATCCGCAGCTCGACAGCGAAGAGGTCGCCGTTCGTCTCCTGGGTGGTGGCGAGCACGGTGGCGAGTTCGGAGCCCACCTGGAGTGTCTCGATGCAGTGGTCGTTCTCGACAGGTAGCATGTCCATATGACCAAGATAGACAAGGGACCTGTCCATGTCAACCGGGTTCCGAGACTCGGCGGTCACCCCCGCCCTCGCAACCTCGCGGTGGCGCTGCGGGACGCCTTCACCGTGCTGAACGATCTGGTGATCCCACACCTCGCCGAGCAGGGGTTCGACGGCCTCCGTCCGGCGCACGCAGCCGTCTTCCAGCACGTCGATGACACCGGAACGACGGTGAGCGTCCTGGCGCAGCGGGCGCACATCACGAAGCAGGCGATGGCCGAGCTGGTGGTCCACCTTGAGGAGCACCAGTACGTCGTGCGGGTCCCTGACCCCACGGATCGCCGGGCGAAGCTGGTGCTGCCCACGGAGCGGGGATTGCGGGTGCTCGCGGCTGCGCAGGCGCTTGTGCCCGAGATCGAACGTCGCGTGGTCGGCGCGATCGGCGAGGACAGGCTGCGGCAACTGCGCGCGGACCTCGATGCCATCCAGGCCGAATTCGACGGCGAACGTGGAAGGCTTCGAGGAACAACGGCTAGTCCCGAGAGGGTCCGATGACCGACAAGATCGACTTCAAGAAGACGCTCGACAGCTATCGCGCCAAGCCGGGAGAGTTCCGGATCGTCGACGTCCCCCTGACGCAGTACCTGATGATCGACGGCCACGGTGACCCGAACTCCTCGCCCGCGTATGCCGAGGCGCTCTCCGCTCTCTACCCGGTGGCCTACAAGGTGAAGTTCGCCAGCAAGCGCGACCTCGGCCGCGACTACGTGGTCCCACCCCTGGAGGGGTTGTGGTGGGCCGAGGACATGGACTCCTTCACGACGCGGCGTGACAAGTCGCAATGGGACTGGAGCATGATGCTCATGGTTCCCGACTGGATCGACCAGGAGATGTTCGAGGCCGCTGTCGGTCAGGTCACCTCCAAATCGTCGCCGGCGCGCATCGGGGAGGTTCGCCTCGAGTCGTTGTCCGAGGGGCGCTGCGTGCAGACGCTGCACATCGGCTCCTTCGATGACGAGGCAGGCGTCTTGGCACGGATGCACCGCGACTTCATCCCCGGTCACGGCTACCACTTGAGCGGCAAGCATCACGAGGTCTACTTCAGCGACTTCCGGAAGGTCGCGCCCGAACGGCTGCGCACCCTTCTGAGGCAACCCGTGACCGGCACCGATGGGTAGCCGCCCGGTCGTGAGCGACAAGAGGAAGACCGGCCATGTCTCTCTTCGCGCGCACGATGCGGGGCGGGCGGGGGTGATGGCCGTGGATCGGACGATCGTGATGACCGGGGCCAGCCGCGGGATCGGGCGCGTCGCCGCCGAGCACCTCCTCGCCGAGGAACCCGACACGCATCTGGTGATCCTGGCGCGGGGCCCGGCCGACGATCTGGCCGCGAGAAGCCGGAATGTGTCGGTGATCCACGCCGACCTCGCCTCCTTGCGCAGCACTGTCGATGCCGCCGCCGAGGTCGCCGAGCGGCTCGATGCGGGTGTCCTGCCGCCTCTGCGAGCGCTGGTCTGCAACGCGGGCATCCAGTACACCAACGATCTCACCGAGACCGTTGACGGCTTCGAGGCGACCTTTGCCGTCAACGTGCTCGCCAACCATGTGCTGGTGCGGCGGCTCCACGACCGCCTGCAGGCTTCGGCGAGGATCGTCGTCACCGTCAGCGACACCCACTTCGGCGACTTCCGGCACAACCTCGGCATGGTGCCGGGGCCTCGGTGGCGCCCGGCCGAGGTGCTCGCCCGCACCGGGGCGTTCCGGAACCCCGAGAGCACCACGGCCGGGCGGACGGCCTACTCGACCAGCAAGCTCGCCGCGATCTATCTCGTGCACGAGTACGCGCGACGTCTTCCGTCCGGCATCGCGGTGGCGAGCTACAACCCCGGTTTCGTGCCCGGCACCGACCTGGCCCGTGACGCCGACCCGTTCTCACGGTTCGCCATGCGCCGGATCCTGCCGCTCCTGACGGCGACCCCGCTGGCGACCTCCTTGGCCCACGCCGGGCGGAACCTCGCAGACGCCGCGCTGGGCATCGTCGACGCCCCGAGCGGGGCGTACATCGACCGAGACCAGGTCGCCCAGTCTTCACCCGAGTCCTACGACCCCGCCCGCGAACGGGACACCTGGAACGCCGTCGAAGCCCTCACTGCCGCGTGGCGATGAACCATTTCCTAGGGGTTCATCGTCTTCACAGGAACACCGCGAACAGGAAGGCGAGGTACGCGCGTAGGCCGGTCGCCGATCGGGTCAGCCGGTCCAGGCGAGTTCGATGCGGAAGGGTTGGGTGCATCGGTGGGGTCTGTTGCGTTGGTGGCCGGGTGCGGCGGGGGGTCGGCTGGGGTAGCGGTGCCCGGTCGGGGTGAGGATCGCATGACCGTGTCGCCACGCGCCGCGCTCATGCTCGGGGAGTGGTTGTGCGGTCCAGCCGGTGGTCTCTTTGGCTTGGTTGCAGGCCTCGCAGAGTCCTTGGCCGTTCTGGTAGGACGTGTTGCCGTCGGCGTGGGCGGGGGTGATGTGGTCGATGTGACGGACGGGCGCGTCGCACCAGGGGGTGCGGCAGGTGCGGTCTCGTAGCCGGATGAGTGTCTTTAACCCGTTGGGGAAGCGTCTGGTCTTGGCGTCCATCCCGACCAACTGACCCGTGTCGGGGTCGGCGAAGAGTCTTCGGAGCCAGACCCGGTCGTTCTTGGCGAGTTCGCGGGGCCAGGTCGGCGTCCACCGGGCCGTAGCTCTCGACCCAGGCGGGGTCGTCGCTGGTGCCGAAGAGGGTGCGGTCGGTCATGATCAGGTTCAGGCACACATCCGACCGCGCCCGATCGGCCTGGCCAGCCGCATCGGGCTCACTGTCGGTGAGTTCCCCGGCGAGGCGGACGACCGTGGGGACGGTGCCCTCCATCGGCTCGGCGTCGTCTTCGCGCTCCGGCTCGGTGGTGTCCGGCTCATCCGTCGCCTCGGCGGCGCCGGGCCGAGCCTCGGGCTCGCGCCGGGCGTCCGCGGTCGTGTCGGCTGCGGTGGTCTCGGCGGTGTCGGCCGCGGGCTCGGGGCGGGGCCGGGTGTCCGCGATCGTGTCGGACTTGGCGGCGGGGCGGTGCCCCCCGTCGGCCCGGGAGGCGCCAGTGCTGCCGGTCGCGCCGGCGGTCTCGGTGGTCTCAGGGGTGTCGGGGGTGTCGGGGCTGGTGGGTTCCCAGGTGGTGGCGGCGTGGTAGGCCTCGGCACGGGCAGCGTCGGCCTTGTCGGTGATCGCCTCCACGAGCGTGTCGGCCATGACTTGGCCCCGGGTCCGCTCGTCACCAGCCAGGCGGGCTCGTTCGGCGGCGGCCTGCAGCCGCGCATACGAGGCGACCCCGTCCTTCACCGGAAGCAGCGCGGAGAGCCACGTCATCTGATCCGGCGCGGGACGCAAGCCCACGTGGCGCTGCCCCTCGGCCTTACGGCGCCGTGCGACGACCGCGGCGGGGTCGAGCCGCTGGGCCCACTCCGAACACGCGGCGACCAACGCGCCGTCGCCCATCGAGGACAGGCGGTCCTGGTTGCCGGCGACCTCGGCGTCGACACGGAGCGGTGTTCGAGGGTGAGGCACGCGGTCTCCCGGGCGATGATCGTGACCCGCCATTCGGAGATCGCCCCGGCACGGAACGCGGCCCACGTATACGGCAGCTCCCCGGCGGTGAGGATGCGGGCGAGTCCGAGCTGGATCCGACCCTTGACCGGAGAGACCCGACGAGCCAGACCGACCTGGGAGCCGGTGGCCTTCGACTCCGGCAACGCCGCGGCGAGCGCGGCCTGACGAGCCTGGGCCGCACACACCAGCTCCTCCAGAGCACGCAGCTCGTCGACGAGGTCCGCCGCGGCCGCCGTACCCCCAGGCGAGGCCGGTTCGGCGACCGGCGAGGGGGTGTCGGCACCCAACGCCGTGGTCCACGCTTGGATACGCCCGACCATCCCGGGCTCGGTGCCCGGGTCGAGGGTGGTGGGGATGTCCATGGACCCATGTTACCCGAACATTCGTACGAAAGCCAGCGACTACGCTCGTTATCTCGCGAAATCACACGTAGTCACCGGTTCACTGCAAGAACCCCGGCTGGCGACGTGTTTGCTCCCTTTTGAATAGTCTGCTCCCCCTACGAAGGGGTGCAGACTGTGCAAAAGGGAGCAAGCTCGCCCAGACCCGGCAGCCAGCGCCATTTGCCACCAGTTCCGCGCCGGACACAGCGCCGGACAGGGCGCCGGACAGGGCGCCGGGCAGGCCCGCACGACGACCCGAGGCAGGTCGGCCGGCGTAGGTGAAGGTCCGGGGCAGAACGCGGCTGATGTCCACGCCGACGCGGGGTCGGCGAGGGTGACGGCAACCCTTGCGGTGAATACCTAAGCGTGACAGGTGTTGCTTCAGGCGGCAGCCGCCGTCGTCGTCCCCTATAGCCGCACCCGCGCCGCCACAACGTCGTGGCGGGTGCTGAAGGAAGTGGAACATCATGAAACGCAACGCCATCGGCATCGCCGCGATCGTCGCGGCCCTGACGCTGACCGGCTTCTCGGCCACGGCCAACCCCGGGCAGCCCACCAAGGCCACCGAGGCCACCACGGCGAGCAAGACGACCAAGGCGACCAGCGCCGGCTACCACCACAAGCACCACAAGCGGACCGTGGTGATCTACCTGACGCGGCACGGCCGGACGATCCTCAACCAGACCGATGCGGTGCAGGGCTGGTCGGACTCACCCCTGCTGATCGGGACGAAGCCGGTCGCCACCGCTCCGGTCGGGCGCCTCGACCAGGGCCGACCTCTGGCGGCCGCCGTCGGCATCAACCTCCGTGCGCAGGTGGGCAGGTTCGATGCCGCCTACTGCGGGGACGGCAAGCGGCACTACGAGACGGCCACCTACATCCTCAAGGGCGCCCGGCAGACCGGCCTCCGCGTCACCCAGGACGAGCGGCTGCGCGAGATGAACTTCGGGAAGTTCGAGGGCCTGGAGAACAAGGAGCTGTGGAGCGCCGCGGTGGAGCACCTCGGCTACCAGATCGATCACGACGCGGAACCGACGGCTCCCGCCGATGAGAACGGCCAGAACGGCGGCTGGCAGACCATGCAGATCATCGCGATGACCGAGAGGGGCCTGTACGACGTCACCGCGGCGATGAAGGTGGTTGCGGCCGCTCCCGAGCTCGGCCTCACCTCCGAGGACTGCACCGAGGTGAACGCCCGCATGACAGAGTCGCTCAAGGACGTCGCGAGGAAGGCCCAGAGGGGGTACGACGACAAGGTCCTCGTCGTGTCCAGCGGGATCTCGATCGGCTGCTTCACGAGCCACCCCGACATCCGCACGGTCGACGGCGGCATCCCCGAGCAGCCTCCGGCCGGATACCCCAACGTCGGCGTGACGAAGGTCGTCTACAAGGACGGCAAGTTCGCCATCGACGGCCCGGTGGGCAGCACGGAGTTCTACCCGCAGGGCTGAGCCGCGGGACCCGGCCCCTGCTTGATCGAAGCGGCAGGATGTGTCCATGCGTACGGGGGCACTCGCGACGGCACTGACGGTCGCGGCGGTGCTGGTGGCGGCGTGCGGCGACAACGGCGACGCCGGCGATGACCCGGCGGCCGCCACCAGCCCGGCAACCCCGCGCGCACTGGCCGCGGTCGCCATCGGTCACATCACCAACGACCCCCACCGCACGCGGGGGGAGTACTCGGGGTGGGGCGATCCGTCGTACGTCGCGGCGGAGGTCGACTACGGCGTCGACCCCGAGGGCAGCGAGGCCGGCGAGACACTGACGGTGCGCCTGCGCGTCTCCCGGCTCTCCGACCTGCCGGCCGACGCGCAGGAGTCGCTCTCGTGCCGGCCCGCGCAGCACAAGCGGGGCGAGTGCCGGGGTGAGCGCGTGGACGGCGGGACCCTGGTCTACGCGTGGGCGCCCGAGGTGCCCGAGGAAGAGCCCGGGTCGGCGAGCTACACCTTCACCCACGACGACGAGGTCGCGGTGGCGATGGTCGAGGGCTCGGACATCGAGGCCGATCCGCGCTCGGACGCGGACTTCGACCTCGACCTCGACGAGCTGCGAGCGGTCGTGCTCGACCCGGACTTCGCCCTCGACACGAGCGACGACGCTATCGCGGCCGGGGCGCGGATCCCGTCGTACCGCGGACCCGAGGCCCCGCCGAAAGAGCCAGCGGCCGGCGCGACCGAGCCGGAGGCACTCGCCGCCGAGGTGATCAGGTACGCCGAGTTCACGCCCTCCGCCGCGGGGCCGTCCGCGCTCGACGACCTCGGGCCGGAGGCGGTCGGGGCTCATCTGGAAGTGCCCGCGACCCGTCGCTGGGCGCCGGCGTCCGTCGACATCCTGACCGTCGCCGGCCGCGCTCCTCTGGTCGACCCGATGCCCTGCACGGATCTCAACCGTCGGGTGCGGCTCGACGACGGCAGCATGTGCTTCGCGTGGACCGAGGACCAGGTGGCGCGGTGGACCCTGGCCACCGCCGACCGGCCGGGCGTGCTCTGGCTGCTCGGCTACCACGACAACGAGACCTACAACCGGGTCGAGACGGTCGCCATCAAGATCACCACGCCGGACCTCGACTTCGACCTGTTCGACCCGCGTGCGAGCGAGATGCCCGAGTGGTGGCTCGCGCTCGGCCCGCTGACGGGCGCGATGAACGTCGGACCGAACAGCGAGCATCCCGGCGACCACCCGCGGGTGCCCAACTGGCAGGACTGAGGAGCCGACACGTCCGTCGGTGTGGTGTCGTCCGGCTAGGGTTCACTTGACTCCGGGGTGATCTCGGCAGCCGACTTTGACGGCCCTGGCGGCGACGACCGCCCGATCCTGAAGGAAGCACATGATCCACTACGTACTCCCCACCACCGCAGACCTGCTCGAGCTCGGCGTTCCGCGCGCGGACGCGCTGTCGATCTACCTGGCGACCGAGCCGACCCCGGCGGGCCGCGACCTGGCCCTGACCACGGCGAAGAGCGCGGTCGACGAGGCGGTGCGGCACCTGCGGGCGGCGGGGCGCAGCCACGGCGAGCAGGAGTGGCTGCGTGCGCAGTGGGCGGCGGTCGCCGAGGACTCGGAGCTGTGGGCCAACCTCGCCAGCTCGCTGGTGATCTTCATCGCCCCCGGCTTCACCGACGAGTACGTGCTCCCGAACGACTTCGAGGCGCACACCCACCTGGGCAGCAGGTTCGACGTCGGGCCGCTCATCCGGGCCGTGACGACCCCCCAGCGCGCGTATGCCCTCACCATCTCCGGCAACGGCTGGAACCTCTGGGAGGCGACCGAGTCCTCGCGGGCCACGGAGCTCCCGCTGGTGGGGGAGCACGCCGAGGACGCCGCCGACGCGACGAACCGGATGAGCGTGCGCGGCCGGAAGCTGCTGCGGCGGCTGGGCGGCGACGAGGGCCAGAAGGTGCTGCTCGACCGGTACGCGCAGGTGGTGGCGGGCGCGGTCCGTGAGGAGCTCGCGCAGGTCGACCCGAACGGGGAGACCCCCCTCTTCGTCTTCGCCAACGAACCGCTCGCGTCGATGGTGGTCGCGCACGGGCTCCCGGGCGAGGTCGTCGTGGTGCGCGGCGCCTCCGACGAGTTGCGTCCCGTGGACATCGACCAGGCGATCCGGGCGCGGATCAGCGACATCACCGCCCGTGGCCTGAGCCGGGCGGCCGACGCCATCGGCGACGGCTTCGCCGCCGGACTGGCCGCCACCGACGTGGCGCAGGTGGCCCGTGCCGCGGCGGCGGGTGCCGTGGGCACCCTCTACTACGACATGACCTCCGAGGTCCGGGGCCTCATCGATCCCGCGACCGGCGCCGTCGACTTCGACCCCGACGGCGAGGAGTTGCTGGCGGCGATCGCGCTGCTGGTCCTGGCCAACGGCGGCGAGGTGCACGCGGTCCGGCCCGGCGAGATCCACGCCGACATCTGGAACGGCCAGCTGCTCGCCGGTCTGCGCTACGCCCTGATCTGAGCCGGGTTCGCGCCAGGGCACACCCCCCGCAGTGTGGGGCTGGTGTGTGGCTGCTGTTCGTGTTCGTCCGCGCCGGCGATCGGCAGGCTTGGCGTCATGACCAACCACACGAATCAGGCACCTGCCGTCCAACTGACCGACGTCCACGACATGGTGGTGGTGCACCGCGCCTTCCGACGTGAGTTCGCCCTCGCATCCCGCCTCGTGCGCGAGGTCGCACCCGGCGACACCGTGCGCGCCGCGACGATCGCGGCACACCTCCGGCTCATCCTGACCGGCCTGCACCTGCACCACACGGGGGAGGACGAGCTGCTGTGGCCGAAGCTGCTCGATCGCGCCGCGCCCGACGAGGCGCTCATCCACAGGATGGAAGAGCAGCACCAGCGGATCGAGCGCTTGGTGGACGGCCTGCCCGACATCCTGGACCGGTGGCAGGCGGAGGCGCGGCCGGCGGTCGCCGCGGAGGCCTGCGCGGCGATCGATGACCTGCGCGCGGCGCTCGTCGAGCACCTCGACGACGAGGAGAACCACATCCTGCCGCTCGCGGCTCGGCATCTGACTCCGACCGAGTGGGCCGAGCTCGGTGAGCACGGGACGAATGCGATGGACAAGGCGGAGCTGCCGATCCTGTTCGGCGCGGTGCTCGAGGACGCCACACCCAACGAGCGGGCCATGATGCTCGGCGGGCTGCCGCTGACCGTTCGGATGCTGGTGCGGACCGTAGGCACATGGCAGTACCGTCGGTATGTGCGGTGCATCCGCGGCAGCTGACCCGGGCGCGGCCCGAGATTCAGTCCTCGTCCCGCACGGACAACCTCCCGACCAGCGACGCCAGGCGGTCCGGGCGCAGCATGCGCCCTGACTCCCAGAGCCGCTGGAAGGCCCGCGGGTCGAGCTCCGCGCGCGCCTGCGCGAGGCCGAGGGCTCCCCGCTCGACATCGGGAGGGAAGGACACCGCCAGGCCGGTGCCGGCGGCGAGGGTCGCGGCGGCCGAGTAGAGCCGGGCCGCCAGCTCGGGCTCGCCACGTCGTACGGCCAGATCAGCGAGCCCCGGGAGCGTGTACACCTGGGTCCAGAAGATCCCCGCCTCGGCTGCGACCTCGGCCGCCTCGACCAGCTTCACGAGCGCGTCGGCATCCTCCCCGGCCAACGTCGCCAGGCTCGCCTGCACGTTGAGCACGGTGGCCAACGTGAACGGCCCGGCGAACCGCCTCGCCAGGCCCTCCGCGTCGCGGAGCGTGGCCCGGGCCGCCTCCATGTCCCCGGCGATCACCTCGATCTGCCCCTGCAACAGCCGAAGGTGAACCACGACCCAGGACTCCGAGCCCGCGTCCAACCGAGCGGCCTCGTCGAGCCGGGCTGCGGCCGCCGCGAGGTCGCCCGCGAACGCGGCCCCCGAGGCGGCGAGCACCAGCGCCTCGCTGCGCAGGGCCGGCGCATCGATCGGGGTGGCGCGGTCGACGGCCTCCGCTGCGGCGTCGCGAGTGCCGGGGACGTCTCCGGTGGCGTAGCGAAGCCCCGCCAGCGCGACGAAGGCAGCCGCCCGGTCTCCCGATCCGAGCTGCTCGGCGCCGCGAGCCAGGACCTGATCGAGCGCGGCCAGCGCCTCCGCGGCATGGCCGCGCAGGGCCCAATACAGCCAGGTGTCGGCCAGGAGCCGGGCGGCGCGGCCGGGCTCGGAGTGGCCGAGCGACCAGGTCACCGCCGTGCGCAGATCGGCGTGCTCGGCGCTCAACCGGTCGAGCCATTCGCGCTGGTCACCGCCCCAGAGCCCGGCCCGCGCACGATGACCCAGCTCGGCGACATGATCGGCGAGGGCCGCCGACATCGTCGCGGCCTCGTCGGCGTCGGCGAGCCGGAGCGCGGCGTACTGCCGCACGGGCTCGAGGAGTCGGTATCTCCCGTCTCGATCGGGTACGACGACCAGGGACTGTTCGACCAGGCCGCCCAGTGCCGCGAACACGTCGACGCCGCTCCCCGGGACGCGGTCGAGGACCGACTCGGCCCCCGCCAGCGTGAAGCCGTCGGCGAACACCGACAAGCGTCGCAGCAGGACCTGCTCCGGCTGGGTCAACAGCGAGTGGCTCCAGTCCAACGTCGCACCCATCGTGCGCTGGCGCGGCGGCAGCTCTCGGCTCCGGCTCACCGACAGCGCCTGGTCCAGGCGGTCGAGCAGAGTCTCCGGAGCCAGGAGGCGAGCGTGCGAGGCCGCCAGCTCCAGAGCGAGCGGCACGCCGTCGAGGCGACGACAGATCGCGGCGATGGCCGGCGCGGCCTCGCGGGTGATCGAGTAGTCCGGCGCGATCGCCCGGGCTCGGTCGAGGAACATCTGGCCGGCGGCCGAGCTCAGCACCGAGGTCGGGTCTGGAGCCGCGGGGAGCGCCAACGGCGAGACCGGGAGGACGTGCTCGGCACGGATCCGCAGCGGTGACCGGCTCGTGGCCAGGATCGTCAGCCCCGGGCATCGGGACACGAGCTCGGCCAGGTCGCCGGCTGCCGGCAGGAGATGCTCGACGTTGTCGAGCACCAGCAACGGGCGCCGCGAGACCAGATGGGTCGTCACCTGCCCGATCACGTCGCGTCGGCCGACCTGGGGGAGGCCGAGCGTGCGGGCGATCGTCGGCAGCAGGAGATCCGGATCGGTCACCGGAGCCAGCTCAGCCATCGCGATGCCGTCGGGGAAGCCCGGCGCGAGCCGCTCGGTGGCGGCGAGCGCCAGCCTGGTCTTGCCGACGCCGCCCGGGCCGGTGAGGGTGAGCAGCCGGACGTCGCCGGATCGCAGCCGGGCGTCGAGCTCCGCCAGCTCGGCGTCGCGTCCGAAGAGCTGGGTCGATGGCACCGCGGGCGCGCTCATCGCGGCGGCCTCGCCAGGCTCCGGTGGTGGGTCGGGCCCGGGCCGGGCAGCGGCGGCCAGCGCGGCGCGCCCGGCGTCGTCCAGGCCGAGCGCGTCGGCCAGGGCCCGCACCGTGTGGGGGTAGGGGCGGCGCCGCTCGCCGCGCTCGAGCGCCCCGATGGCGTTGCTGGTCAGGCCGGCGCGGTGGGCCAACTCCTCCTGGGTGAGGGAGGCGGCCTCTCGCAGGGACCGCAACCGGCGCGCGAACGGCCCGGCGCTGCCCGCATCGCCCTCCATTCGGACGAATCTAGTCGGTCAGGGTGACGCCCCGGAAGCGCTGCAGGCTCAGGTAGAGGGCCAGGATCAGCAGGCCCAGGTAGACGTCGTTCTCGAACCAGCCGAAGACGGTCTGCTGCGGGGCCTCGAACACGGTCGGGTAGTAGAAGATCCCGATGGCCAGGACGGTCAGGAGGAACCCCGAGACGGTGACCTGGGCCCAGCGCTCGCCTCGCAGCGCGAGGGCCGTCATCGCGAGTGCCACGGCGTAGAAGCCCCAGGCCAGCGGGGTGGTCACGGTGAAGGTCGGGTCCTCGATCCCGGCGAGCCAGGCATACACCGTGTGCACGATCGACAGGCTGAAGGCGGCGAGCATGATCGCGGCGATCTGCGTGCGGTAGGCGGTGTGGCGGGTGGTCCGGTGGGGCATGGTGGTGGTCGTCATGGCGGTTCTCCTGGTCGGATGCGGACGCCGGTCGGTGGCGTGCCTCCAGCCTGGTCGGCCGTGTCCCGGCGCGACAGACACGCTGGGCACACACCGCCCCCACACCCGGGTCAGGACTCGACGACCTCGAACCCGTAGACCTCCACGCTCATGCCGCGGCGCTCGTCGTCGGCGTGGCCGCCGGCGGCGCGCGCGGCCGACCATGCGTCGTACTGCTCGCGGGAGTCCCACCGGGTGATGACGAAGTAGCGGTCCTCGCCGAACTGCGGCCGCAGCAGCTCGAACCCCTGGAAGCCGTCCGCCGCGTCGACGGCCTTCCGGCGTGCCGCGAACCGCCGCTCGATCTCGGCGGCGGCGCCGTCCGGGAAGGTCAGCGCGGTGATGTTGACGAAGGTCATTAGGCAAGCCTAACTTGCCAGAGGGCGTTAGGAGCTCACGCCGTGGCTGGCGGCCATGGTGCCGTACCGGTTGTGGTAGCGGTCGTAGTTGGACTCGATCTCCTCGTCCGGGAGCACCTCGATGTCGCCGAGCGCCCGTGCGACGGCGACGGTGTGCGCGACGTCCTCGACCATGATCGCCGCTTGCAGCGCCTTGGCGATCGTCCTCCCGATCGTGAAGACGCCGTGCTGGCGCATTAGGATCGCGGGGGATCGGCCGATCTTGGCGACGACCTCCTTGCCGATCGCGTCGCCGCCGATCGGCGCGTAGTCGCCGCAGGGGACCGGCCCGCCGAACTCGTCGGCGATCGCGGTCAGGCAGCACGGGATCGGCTGGCCGACGGCCGCGAAGGCGGTCGCATACCGCGAGTGGGTGTGGACGACGGAGTTGACGTCGGGGCGGTGGGCGTAGATGCCCAGGTGGGACTGGGTGTCCGACGACGGCCCGCGGGCGCCCTCCACCACCCGGCCGTCCATCGCGACGACCACCATGTCCGCGGCGGTCATCTCGCTGTAGCGCACGCCCGACGGCTTGATCACGATGACCTCGCCGTCCTCGGAGCGCGCCGAGAGGTTGCCGCCGGTCCAGGCGACCAGACCGGCCCGCTCCAGGGCCAGGTTGCCCTCCAGGACCTCTTCCTTCAGCTGCTCGAGCACTACCTACTCCTCGTGTGGTCGGGGTTGTCGTTGCGGGTGATGACGTTGATCCCGGCGTCGCGCAGCCAGCCCTCGACCTTGACCCGTGCGGCGACGCAGCGCTCGACCGAGTCGGCCGCGTCGTCGTTCCACATCTCGATCATGATCCGGCCGGACCAGCCCTGCCGGACGAGCTCGCGGAAGGCCGTCGGGAAGTCGGCGACGCCCTCGCCCATCGGCACTCGGCGCGGTTCGCCGGGGCGGACGTCCTTCACGTGCAGGGCGAGCATCCGCCCGGCGCCGCGGGCCAGCTCGGTGGTCTCGTCCAGGCCCTGCTCGGCGATGTTGCCGATGTCGGGGTACAGCTGGAGCCAGGGGGAGTCGATCTCGGCGACGATCTCCATGCCGCGCGAGATCGACGTGACGTCGTTGCCGTCGACGTTCTCGATCGCGAGCAGGACGCCCGCCCGCGCCGCCAGGGGTACGGCGCGGCGCAGCGACGCCACGTACCGCTCCCGCTGCCCGGGATCGCGCTCTTCGTAGTAGGCGTAGTAGCCGGCGACCTGGAGCACCGGGATGCCGAGGTCGCGGCAGAGCGCGATGCCCTCGGCGAAGATCCGGTCGGCCTCGGCCCGGACCTCGGGGTCGGCCGAGCCCGGCCCGACCGCCCGGTGCACCGAGAGGCAGATGCCGCCCAGGTCGACGCCCTGGCGGGCGGCGGCGTCGCGGACCTCGCGCCGCTCCTCGGCGCTCCAGCCGAGCCGGGCGCGACGCTCGGGGGTCTCGTCGACGGAGATGTCGACGAACGCGAACCCCGCCTCCCAGGCGCCGGCGAAGAAGCCGTCCCAGTCGCCGGTCCAGGCCAGGGCCTTCTCGTAGATGCCCAGGCTGACGCCCTCGGTCACGGCCACACCCGGCCGATCGCGTCCTGGAGCTCGGTGGCGGCGGCGAGCGGGTCGGGGGCGGCCACGATGGCGCGGCCCGCGATCACGATCCCGACCGGCACGCCGGCGAAGACGTCTAGGTCGGCGGCGGTGACGCCGCCGGTGATCGTGACGGTGAAGCCCAGCCCGGCCAGCTCCTGGATCCGGTCGACGTCCTCGGCACCCCAGGTGAGCGTGCCGGCGGCCTCGAGGTCGCGGGAGCGCTTGACGATGACGTGGTCGACGCCGAGGTCGCGCCACTGCCGCGCCTGCTCGGAGCGGTAGTGCTCGCCGAGCTCGACCTGCACCTGGCCGCCGTGGCTCTGCGCCACCTGGACCACCTGCTCGACCGTGGTCATCGAGGCGCCGGCGACGACGCTGACCCAGCTGGCGCCGGCCTCGAAGCTGTGCCGGGCGATCAGCGAGCCCGCCTCCGCGATCCGGACGTCGGCGAGGATGGTCTTCTCCGGGTAGAGCGTGCGCATCACGCGGACCGCCCGGAGGCCCTCGGTGAGGACCAGGATGGTGCCGCATTCGATCACGTCGATCCGGTCGATCGCCTGGTTGAGCGGGCGCAGCGCGGACGGCAGATCGACCGTGTCGAGGGCGATCTGCAGCCGGGGACGGGTGAGGTCGG
>JBDHZS010000030.1:0-26761 GCA_039812025.1 Nocardioides sp.
GTGATGCCGGTGAGGAAGACGAGCCGGGTGTCGAGCAGCGCGTCCCAGTCGAGCATCTCCGGGGTGATCGAGCGGAACGGCGTGTGCAGCCGGTCGTAGACCACGCGGGAGGGCATCGGCGGCGAGCCCGGCTCCATGAAGTAGAGCGCGATCCGGCCCTCGGGCACGTGGACGACGTGGGACAGGTCGACGCCGACGCTGGCGTACTCCTGGATGAAGCGGGTCGCCAGGTCCCCTTCGGGGAGCACTGAGGCCCAGGCCGTGTCGCGGCCCAGCTGGGACAGCAGTCCGGCCACGTTGGCCTCGGAGCCGGCGGGGCTCATCCGCACCGTCTGGCAGGTCGAGAGTCGGTCGCCGCGGTGCGCGGTGAATCGGATCTGGCCCTCGCCCAGGGTGGTCAGGTCGTAGGTCATCGGTGAAGCTCCCCACAGTTGTCGTCAGGCATGTCGTTAGCCTCCTTCCACGGGCGGCTTGGCTGCTGCCCGTGACTGTGAAGCTAGTCACCGGAAGTGGCCCACGTCACGCTTCGTGTGAACGTACGTGCAGCGGTGACCTGTTTGTGCCCGTGAATCGGGGGTACTCGGTGCCACATCGACGTGCCATGTGAACGGATGTGCGCAGCGGCGGTCTCATCGCCGCAGCGGGCCCGGGGGCGGCAACATGGGTCGAGGCCGGGCCCGGGGCGGGATCTCTCCCACTCCGGACCCGGCCTCGACCTGCCGTGGTGCCCGAGTCGTCAGCGTGCTCGCTCGGTGCGGGTCACGCGGCGTCGGTCGGGACGCCGTGGGGGAACCGCTTGTCGGGGCTGGGCTCGACGCGGTCCATGAGGACCAGGTAGCCGAGCACGCCGAGCGCGGCGGCGCCGCCGACGTACCCGAAGACCACGCCGAAGTTGCGGTTGGTCGCGTCCAGCAGGATGCCGACGACGATCGGCGTCATCGCTCCGAAGAGGTTGACCCAGAAGCCGTAGATGCCGACCGTCAGGCCGAGGAGCCGCGGCTTGGCGATCTCCGCGGTCAGCAGCCATGCGGTGTTGGCCATCCCCGCGAAGAAGAAGCAGATGCAGAGCAGCAGCAGGATCAGCGAGGTCTGGTGCTTGTCCAGGAGCGGCACCAGCGCGATGATCGTGGCACCGAGCAGGCCGGTCGTGACCGTGACCTTGCGCGCCTGGCCGGGGCTGCGGCCGGAGCTGATCAGCTTGTCCGAGAGCACGCCGGCGGTGAGCATGCCCACCATGCCGCAGATGTAGGGCAGCGCGGCGAGCACGGCGCTGCCGGTCTTGAAATCGAACCCGAGCTCGCTGGTGAGGTAGCTGGGGAACCAGGTGATGAAGAAGAACACCACGGTCGACGTACCGAAGGCTCCCAGGTAGAGGCCGATCAGCCGGCGCTCGGTCAGGATCGAGATCCAGTCCAGCCCGTTGGGCTTGGGCGGCTTGGAGACCGTCGCCTCCTCGTCGCCGCTGTTGATCAGGTCGAGCTCGGCCTGGGAGACCCGCAGGGACTCCAGCGGGGTCGAGCGCAAGACGATGAACCACGCGAGCGAGACGAGCAGGCCCAGCAGGCCGGCGAAGATGAAGACCGAGCGCCAGTTGCCGAAGATGCTCAGGATGAGCCCGAGGATCGGCACCGCGAACGCGAGGCCGAAGAACGAGCCGGTCATGTAGACGCTGACCGCCTTGGCGCGGCCGGCCTTCGGGAACCAGGTCCGGGCCAGGGCGGAGTTGAGCGGGAAGGTCGGCGCCTCGAAGACGCCCAGCCCGAGCCGCGCGCAGAACAGCGTGAAGAAGCTGGTCGCGGCTCCCGTCAGCAGGGTCATGATCGAGAAGCCGGCCAGACTGATCGTGCCGATGAGCCGGGCGCCGAAGCGCTGCATCAGGTAGCCGAAGATCACGATGACCGCGGTGATCGACCAGGCGAACGCCGACAGGATCACGCCCATCTGTGCGTCGCTGGCGCCGATCTCGGCCTTCACGTCGTCGAGGACCACCGACAAGGTGGCCCGGTCCAGGTAGTTCAGGAAGACCGCCAGCCACATGAAGAGCAAGATCACGTAGCGGTAGCGGGTGAGGCCCGACGGTCGGGTGATGTCCGGCGCGGGTTGGTTGGCTGTGGACGCCATGGGCGATACCTCCGATTGAGTGCGGGGCCGAAACCTCTCGCACTGTAAGTCCGCGCGAGGGCCGTGGGCACTCGTCCGATGCACATCTGTTCGGGCGCCGATGCGTCCTTGGCGGCTTTCCCTGTGAAGCGCCTCACAAACTGCGGGTAGAACGGCTGTCCTCGACGTACACAATGAACGAATGTGCACAGACTGGTCGGGAAGGACCTTGCCGGGGTCGGCCCGAGCGACCCGCCGCCGCAACTGGTGTCATTCGGCAAGCCGTCCTCGCAACTGGTCTTGATTGGCAGACTTTCGGGCAAATTTCAGGCCATCTAAGACCAGTTGAGAGGCAGCATGTCATTCAAGACCAGTTGCGGAGTCAGGTGACCGGGGGCACCGTCAACGGCTGCGCGCGACCGCGACGAACCACGCGACGCCGGCGGCGACGTGCATGGCCGCGAGGGTGATCCCGGTCGCGAGGTCGACGCTCAGCGTGAGCGGCGCGGCGGTGCTCAGCACGCCGACGGCAAGCCCTACCCAGGAGAGCGCTCGGCGCGCGCCGGCCCAGCGCCCCGCGACCAGCCGCAGCAGCAGCGCGCCCGCGACGAAGGGGATCAGGGTGGCGACGACGACCGCGCGCGCATCGACGGACTGTGGCTCGCCGCCGGGGGCCGCCACCATCTCGGCGCCCGCGGCCGTGCCGATCGTCAGCACGATCAGGTTGACCGCGATCGCGCCGATCGCCGCGATCGCGACCGCCGGCAGGGCGGAGCGACCTGTTGCCGTGCCGGTGGTCGTTGTCAGGTTTTCCATGACTCCTCCAATAATTGATCTAGTCAAGGAGTTGAGCCTGACACAAACGCTTGTTCTGGTCAACCATTGAGTTGTCGTAGTAGCCTCGGCGACGTGTCGAGCGTGGAGCGCAAGCTGGCCGAGGCCAGGAGCCTGTCCGTGTTGCTGCATCGCGCCTCCGAGCGCGCCCAGCGGGACTTCGCGGCTGCCGTCGAGCCGCTGGGCGTCACCGCTCCGATGGCCCGCACGGTGTTGCTGCTCGCGACGCCGACGCCGATGCGGGGCATCGCGGAGCATCTGGCCTGCGATCCGTCGTACGTCACGAACGTCGCGGACCTGCTCGAACGCGCCGGCCTCGCCGAGCGGGTCACGGGCACCGATCGGCGGGTGAAGCTGCTCGCGCTCACCCCTGCCGGCCTGCGGCTGCGCGGCCGGATCGCGGAGAAGGTGGCCCGCGAGGCGACGGTCCTGCGGACGCTGACCCCTGCCCAGAGGGAGGCCCTGCGCGAGCTGGCCGAGCTCATGCTCCGCTGAGGGCCGACCCGTGCCGCCCGCCCTACCCGGAACTGGTGGCATGTGGCCGCCTCGCGGCGGAACTGGTCTCATATGGCCGGGTTTTGGCTTCAAAATCCGCCATCTAAGACCAGTTGCGAGAGGAGCATGCCATTCAAGACCAGTTGCGCGAGGGGGGCGTCAGTCGGGAAGGACCTTGCCGGGGTTCATGAGGCCGTCGGGGTCGAGGGCGTGCTTGAGGGCGCGCATCAGGTCGAGCTCGACGTCGGACTTGTACGACGCGGCGGCGGCCCGCTTGAGCGACCCGAGCCCGTGCTCGGCGCTGATCGACCCGCCGCGGGCGGCGACCTCGGAGTAGACGATCTGCGACAGCTCGGCCCGGGCGGCGAGGAACTCCGCGGGGTCGCCGGGCGGCTGCACAAGGTTGTAGTGCAGGTTGCCGTCGCCGACGTGGCCGTAGATCACGAGCCGCACGCCGGGCAGGCGGGCGGTCAGCCGCGGCGCGACGGCGGCGGCGAACGACGCCAGCGAGGAGATCGGCAGCGTCACGTCGTGCTTGAGGCCGACGCCGGCGGCCTTCTGGGCCTCGGAGATCCCCTCGCGCAGCCGCCACAGGTCGGCGCGCTGCCCGGGGCTGCCCGCGACGACGGCGTCGGTCACCAGCCCCCGGTCGAAGGCCGCGCCCAGGGCGGCCTCGAGCGGCGCGTCGAGATCGTCGGCGCCGGCGCCCGCGAGCTCGACCAGGCCGTACCACTCGTGGGCCTCGGCGAACGGGTCCCGCCCGCTCTCGCGCAGCACCCACGACAGCGCCTCGCGCGAGACCAGCTCCCAGGTGGCGAGCGACCCGCCGGCGTGCTCGCGCAACGCCCCGAGCACCCCGACGGCGGCCTCGACCGAGGGCAGCGCGAGGAACGCCGTGGCCCGTCGCGGCGTCGCGGGGAAGAGCCGCAGCACCGCCGCGGTGACGATGCCCAGCGTGCCCTCCGAGCCGACGAAGAGGTCCTTGAGCGAGTAGCCGGTGTTGTCCTTGCGCAGCGGCCGCAGCCCGTCCCAGACCCGGCCGTCGGGCAGCACCACCTCGAGCCCCAGCACGAGCTCGCGCATCATCCCGTAGCGCAGCACCGCCGTGCCGCCCGCGTTGGTGGCGACGTTCCCGCCGACGGTGCACGAGCCCTCCGAGCCCAGCGACAGGGGGAAGAGCCGGCCCGCCCGGGCGGCCTCGGCCTGCACCTCGGCGAGGACGACGCCCGCGTCGACGGTGATCGTGTCCGCGGTCGGGTCGACCGAGCGGATCGTGCGCATCCGGGTCAGTGACAGCACCACCTGCTCGCCGGTCGTCGTCGGCACCGCGCCTGCCGCCAACCCGGTGTTGCCGCCCTGGGGCACGATCGCGACCCCGGTCTCGCGGCACAGCCGGACGCAGGCGGCGACCTGCTCGGTGGAGGCGGGCCGGAGCACCGCGGCCGCCTCGCCTACGACCGAGCCCGTCCAGTCGGTGGTGTACGACGCCACGTCGGCCGGGTCGGTCAGCAGCCCGGCCGGGCCCAGCAGGGCCGCGAGCGCATCGAGGGGAACGGTCATGGTCACCCGAGCATAGGAGTTCAGCCGAGGAGGACGGCGACCAGCAGGGCCACCGGCAGGGAGAAGAGCGTGGTGGTCAGGATCGCCTCGCGGGCGACGTGCTCGCCGACCTGGTAGCGGGTGGCGTGGAGGAAGATGTTCTGCGCCGTCGGCAGTGCGGCGGTGATCACGACCCCGAGCAGCATCGTGCCCTCCAGTCCGAGGGCCAGCGCGATCAGCCACGCCACGACCGGCATGAAGGCGAGCTTGAGCACCGTGATCGTGACGACTTCGCGGTTGTGGCCCGCTTTGCCGGGCAGCGGGCTGAGACGCAACGCGGCCCCGTAGGACATCAGCATCAGCGGGATCGCCGCCCCCGCGAGCAGCCGCAGCGGTGAGTCGATCGCCGCGGGGAGCTCCCACCCGGTCAGCGCGAGGACGACGCCGATCACCGCGGACACGGTGAGCGGGTTGGTCACCAGCCGGCGCAGGATGGCCAGGGTGCCGGAGCGGTGTCCTTCGCGGTGACCGGCGCGGCGGTCGAGCAGGACCAGGAAGAGCGGCTGCACGAGGAGCATCTGGATCAGCAGCGTCGGCACGACGATGGTGATGTCGCCGACGACGTACGCCGCGATCGCCAGGCCCAGGTTGCCCGCGTTGACGTAGGAGGAGGCCAGCGACCCGATGAGCACCTCGCCGGCGCCGAGCCGCCACCACAGCCGCGCGATCAGCGCGTAGACGACGAACGCCGCCGCCAGCGCGAGGCCGGAGGTGGCCAGGTTGGGCAGGGCGCCGCCGATCTCGAGCTCCCCGATGGTGACGATCATCAGCGCGGGGGAGGCGACGAAGAACGCGATCTCGGCGAGGGTGCGCTGCGACCGCGCGTCGAGAACGCCCGCCTGCGCCAGCGCCATGCCGCACGCGATCACGACCAGGATCGTCGTGAAGCCGATCAGCAGCCCCACGCCGGCTCCTCCCGATGCCTCGACGGCACTGGACGATACCCGCACACTCTGCCTACGGTCCCATCGTGGACGAGCGTGTGGTGATGGTCGGGAGCCTGCGGAGCGAGCTGCGCGCCGCGCTCGAGGAGCGGTACGACGCGCGCGAACTCGCCGACGCCTCCAGCCCCGCCGTCGTCGCCGTGACCAGCGGCACCTGGGGGGTGCGGGCCGAGCATCTCGATCGGCTGCCCGCGGTGCGCGCCGTGGTCAACTTCGGGGTCGGGTACGACGCCACCGACGTCGCCGAGTGCGCCCGCCGCGGCATCGTGGTCTCCAACACCCCCGACGTGCTCACCGACTGCGTCGCGGACCTCGCGGTCGGGCTCGTGATCGACGTGATGCGCGGGCTGAGCGCCGGCGACCGGTTCGTGCGCCGGGGTGACTGGGAGGCCGGCCGGAGTGTGCCGCTGGCGCGCAAGGTCAGCGGCGCGAGCGTCGGGATCCTCGGACTGGGCCGGATCGGCCTGGCGATCGCGCGCCGCCTGGAGGGGTTCGACGCCACGATCCGCTACCACAACCGGCGGCCCCGCGCCGACGTCGGCTACGACTACGCCGCGAGCGTGCGCGAGCTCGCGAGCGCGAGCGATGTGCTGATCGTCGCCGCGGCCGGGGGAGCGGCCTCCCGCGGACTCGTCGACGCCGCGGTGCTGGAGGCGCTCGGGCCCGACGGCTTCCTGATCAACGTCGCCCGCGGCTCGGTGGTCGACGAGGCTGCCCTGGTCGCCGCGCTGGAGGCCGGCCTGGTGGCCGGGGCCGGCCTGGACGTCTTCGCCGACGAGCCGCACGTGCCCGAGTCGCTGCGGGGTCGCGACAACGTCGTACTCCTCCCGCACGTGGGCAGCGCCACCGTCGAGACCCGCGCCGCGATGACCGAGCTGGTGCTCGCCAACGTGGCCGCGTTCCTCGCCGAGGGGCGGCTGCTCACGCCCGTCCCATAGGCGCATCATGTCGCGCGCAGCCGGACGTGCTCCGGCCCGATCGCGTCGATCGTGGGCGCGCCCAGCATGCCCATCGCCCGCCGCAGCTCCGCGGTGAGGATCGCGAGGGTGGCGTCGACGCCGCGGCGGCCGCCGACCATCAGGCCGTAGAGGTACGCGCGGCCGAGCAGCACGCCGCGGGCGCCGAGCCCGAGTGCCGCCGCGATGTCGCCGCCGGTCCGGACACCGGAGTCGAGGTAGACCTCAGCCCGGTCGCCGACCGCGGCGACGACGTCGGGGAGCAGCTCGAGCGGGACGGGCGCGCGGTCGAGCTGGCGGCCGCCGTGGTTGGAGACCACCAGCGCGTCCGCGCCGGCGTCGACGGCCGTCACCGCGTCGGTCACCGACAGCACCCCCTTCGCGACCACGGGCCCCGGCCAGCGCTCCTTGAGCCAGGCGATGTCGGCGGGCCGGATCGCCTGCTCGCGGAGCTCGTTCGAGACGCCCCACTGGGCGTAGTGGGAGCCCTCGGGGAAGGTCGCGAAGCGCAGCGGCTCCGTGGTGAGGACGTCGGCGAGCCAGCCCGGGTGGCGCGCGAGTCCGGCGAGCGTGCGGGCGGTGAGCTGGGGCGGGATCGCGAAGCCGTTGCGCCGGTCCTGGCGCTTCATCCCCGAGACCGTCGTGTCGATGGTCAGCAGCAGCGCCTCGTAGCCGCACGCGCGTGCCTGGGCGAGGTGGGCGAGGCTCACCTCCCGGTCCTTCATCAGGTAGAGCTGGAACCAGTTGCGGCCGGCCGGCGCGGCGCTCGCTGTATCGGTGATCGAGGTCGTCCCGTAGGTCGCGAGGGTGTACGGGATGCCGGCCGCTTCGGCCGCCGCCGCGACGGCCCGCTCTCCGGAGTGGTGGGAGAGCCGGGTGTAGCCGGTGGGGCCTAGGACGATCGGGGCCGCGGCGGGACGCCCCAGCAAGGTGGTGGCCAGGCTCGGCGCGGCGACCTGCCCGAACGCGGTCGGGCGCAGCTCGACACGGTCGAACGCCTCGGCGTTGCGGCGCATCGCGGTCTCGCCGTCCGCGCCCCCGGCGACGTAGTCCCAGACCGCCGGCGGCACCCGGCGGCGCGCCGCCCGCTCGAGATCGGCGACGCAGACGCACCGGGCGAGGCGCCGGTCCACCCGGGTGCGGGGGATCGGACGCACCTTCAGGAACGGCTTGACGTCGCCCAGGCGGGGCGCTCGGCGGTCGATCACTGGACTGCACTCCTACTTATGCGATAACTTCTGATTCATCATACAAGTTTCGATTCCCGAGGAGCACATCACCCCATGGCCGACCGGATCCGCCAGCTCACCCTGTCCCACGTCGTACTCCCGCTCGACCAGCCGGTCAGCGACGCGAAGGTGCTCACCGGGCGGCAGAAGCCGCTCACCGAGACCGTGCTGCTCTTCGTCGAGGTGACGACCGCCGACGGGCACGAGGGCATGGGCTTCTCCTACTCCAAGCGCGCGGGCGGACCGGCGCAGTACCAGCACCTGAAGGAGATCGCCGAGGTCGCGATCGGCCAGGATCCCTCCGACATCGACCGGATCTACACCTCGCTGCTCTGGGCGGGCGCGTCGGTCGGCCGGTCGGGGGTCGCCACCCAGGCGATCGCCGCGCTCGACGTCGCGCTGTGGGACCTCAAGGCCCGCCGCGCCGGGCTGCCGCTGGCCAAGCTGCTCGGCGCGCACCGCGACTCCTGCCGGGTCTACAACACCTCCGGCGGCTTCCTGCAGGCCTCGGTCGCCGAGATCAAGGAGCGCGCGACCGCCTCCCTGGAGGCCGGGATCGGCGGCATCAAGATCAAGGTCGGCCAGCCGGACTGGCGCATCGACCTGGACCGGGTCGCCGAGATCCGCGAGCACCTCGGCGACGCGCCGTTCATGGTCGACGCCAACCAGCAGTGGGACCGCGCCCGCGCCCGCCGGATGTGCCGTGAGCTCGAGGCCTTCGACCTGGTCTGGATCGAGGAGCCGCTCGACGCCTGGGACGCGGTCGGCCACGCGGACCTCTCCCGCGCCTTCGACACCCCGATCGCCACCGGCGAGATGCTGACCTCGGTGCCCGAGCACATGGCGCTGGTCGACGCGGGCTACCGCGGCATCGTGCAGCCGGACGCGCCCCGCATCGGCGGGATCACGCCGTTCCTGCGGTTCGCGACGCTCGCCTCCCACGCCGGCCTCGCGCTGGCGCCGCACTACGCGATGGAGATCCACCTGCATCTCGCCGCGGCGTACCCGACCGAGCCCTGGGTCGAGCACTTCGAGTGGCTGAACCCGCTCTTCGACGAGCGGATCGAGATCCGCGACGGCCGGATGTGGCTGCCGGAGCGTCCCGGGCTCGGGTTCACGCTGTCGGAGCGGATGCGCGCGCTGACCGTGGAGACGGCTACCTTCGGGTCGTGACCACCTCGCTCGCGCTGCGGGTCGTGGCCGGCCTCAAGGCCGCGATCCTCGACGGCTCGCTCCCGCCCGGAGCCAAGCTGCCGTCGGAGGCCGAGCTGATCGAGGAGTACGGCGTCTCGAGGACCGTGGTCCGCGAGGCGGTCACCCGGCTGCGCGCGGAGGGGCTGGTCGAGACCTTCCAGGGGCGCGGGTCGTTCGTGCTCGCCGTACCGGAGCCGACGCCGTTCACCGTCGAGTCCAGCGCGGTGCGCACGCAGGGCGACGTGGTGGCGATGATCGAGTTCCGGGTCGGCGTCGAGTGCGAGGCCGCCGCGCTCGCCGCCTCCCGGCTCACCGCGGCCGCCGCCGACCAGGTCCGGGCCGCGCTTGCGGCGTTCGAGTCCGCCGACCCGCAGGAGGTCGTCGAGGCCGACTTCGCCTTCCACCGGGCGCTCGCCGCCGCGACCCGCAACCGCTACTACCTCGACCTGGTGGACTCGCTCGGCCCCATGATGATCCTGCTGCCGCGCACCAGCGTGGCCGAGGCCTACTCGCGCGCCGACGCCGAGCACGTCGAGCGGGTCCGGCGCGAGCACGACACCGTCGCCGCCGCCGTCCTCGCCGGGGACCCCGACACCGCCCGCGCCGCGATGCGCGTCCACCTCGGCAACACCCTGCGCCGCCTGGTCTGACCGGCTACCAGCGGGAGGTGTTGGGGGTGAAGCCGGGGTCGATGGAGCGCATGTAGACGGTGTCCTCGCGGCGCCGGACGCCGCAGGTCAGGTACTGCTCGTGGAGCACGCCGAGCTGGTCGGAGTCGAGCGAGACGCCGAGGCCGGGGCCGGTCGGCACGGCCACGGACCCGCCCTCGAAGCCGAGGACACCGGGGGAGATCACGTCCTGGGTCTTCCAGGGGTAGTGGGTGTCGCAGGCGTAGGTCAGGTTGGGCGTCGCCGCGGCCAGGTGCACCATCGCGGCGAGGCTGACGCCGAGGTGGGAGTTGCTGTGCATCGACAGCCCGAGCCCGAAGGTCTCGGTGATCCCGCCGAGCAGCGCCGAGCGCCGCAGCCCGCCCC
The DNA here is from genome assembly GCA_039812025.1 of Nocardioides sp. Classification (GTDB taxonomy): domain Bacteria; phylum Actinomycetota; class Actinomycetes; order Propionibacteriales; family Nocardioidaceae; genus Nocardioides. Next base: position 10,386 of record JBDHZS010000030.1, read on the forward strand.
ACAGGTGGTGGTCGGAGAGCACGATCTGGACGGCGTCGGCGGCGATCGCGGGCTTGAGCTGGTCGAAGGCGATCACGCACATGTTGGTCGCCAGCGGTACGTCGGTGCGCGCGGCCACCTGAGCCATCCCCGGGATGCCGGGGGTGGGATCCTCCAGGTACTCCACCACGCCGGCCAGCCGGTCGGCGACGCCTACCGAGGTCTGAGGGGTCCAGGCGCCGTTGGGGTCCAGCCGCAGCGGCAGCCCGGGGAACGCGTCTCGGAGCGCCTCGATCGCCTCGCACTCGGCGTCGGGGGAGAAGACGCCGCCCTTGAGCTTGAGCGACCCGAAGCCCCACTCGGAGACCATCCGCCGCGCCTGAGCCACGACCCCGGCCGGGTCCAGGGCGGCGCCCCAGCCGTCGGGCGCGAGGCCCGGGTGCCCGTCCCACCGGTAGAAGAGGTAGCCGCTGAACGGCACCCGGGACCGTACGGCGCCGCCGAGCAGGTCGCTCACCGGCCGGCCGGCCTCGTGGCCGCAGATGTCCAGGCAGGCCACCTCGAACGGCGAGTAGACCGTGTCGACGGCCGACGACACGTCGAGCATCCCCCCGAAGGAGGCGCCGGCCCCGCCGGTCTCGCGGCCGAGCACGTCGGAGACGAGCCGGCGCAGCCCGTGCAGGTCGTAGGGGTCGTGGCCGCCCAGGGCCGCGGCGACCGCCTCCAGCCGCGCGAGATGGGTCTCGTCGGCGTAGGTCTCACCGAGCCCGAGCGACCCGGCGTCGGTGTGCACCTGGACGATCGCGCGCAGCGCCCACGGCTGGTGGACGCCGACGACGTTCAGCAGCGGCGGGTCGGAGAATGCGACCGGCGTGATCTCGACGCGCGAGATCCGCGACGTCATGACGCCGGCTTGACCGCCAGCACGGGGACGTCCGACTCCAGCAGGATCCGCTGTGCCGAGCTGCCGAGGATCAGCTTGCCGACCGGCGTGCGGTGGCGGACGCCGATGACGACCAGCCTGGCGCCGGTGGCCTCGACGAGGTCCTGGAGCGTGTCCGTGATGGCGTCGTGGTCGGTGGTGTCGACCCGCGCGGTCACCCCCTGCTCGGCGGCGCGCGCGACCAGCTTGGCGGCGTCCGCGTCGTCGACCAGGCGGGAGTCGACGAAGACACCGCGGCGTGGGCTGTTCAGGATGACAGCGTCGTCTCCCCTCGAGGCCGCCTCTGCCAGGCCCGCGTCGAGCGCAGCCTCGCCTGCGGGGGTGGGCAGGTAGCCGATCACAACGGTCATCGGGATACATCCTCTCGTTGGGTGTCGGTGGTCTTCCGCCGGGTCCACAGCCGCTTGACCACCGGGAGTGTGACAACGAGCACGAAGATTGCCAGGATCGTGCCCGAGATAGGCCGGGTGAGGAAGCCGGTGGGATCGCCCTCGAAGATCAGCAGCGAGCGCCGGGTGCTCGCCTCCACGATCACGCCGAGCACGAACGCGAGCACCATCGGGCCGGGGTCGTAGCCCGCCTTCTTCATCAGGTAGCCCAGGATGCCGAAGACGATCATGACGAAGATGTCGAAGGTGGAGTTGTTGATCGTGTAGACGCCGAGGATCGTGATCAGGGCCGTGATCGGCGCGAGGATCGCGGGCCGCACCCGCAGGATCCGCACGAAGATCCCGACCAGCGGGATGCTCAGGATCAGCAGCATCAGGTTGCCGATGTACATCGAGTTGACCACGCCCCAGAAGAGGTCGGGCCGCTCCTCGACCAGCTGCGGGCCGGGGGTGATCCCGAGGATCAGCAGCGCGCCGAAGAGCATCGCCATCGAGGCGTTGGCCGGGATGCCGATGGTCAGCAGCGGGATGAACGACGAGGTGGCCGCCGCGTTGTTGGCGGACTCGGGCGCCGCGACGCCCTCGATCGCGCCGCGCCCGAACCGCTCGGGCTCCTTGGCCAGCTTCTTCTCCGTGGCGTACGCCGCCAGGGAGGCCATGACCGCGCCGCCGCCGGGGAGCACGCCGAGGATGAAGCCGATCAGCGACCCGCGCCCGATCGCGCCCGAGGACTGCTTGAGCTCCTTGCGCGAGGGCCACACGTTGGCGACCTCGGCCGGGGAGTGCGCCTTGCCGTGGCGCTCCTCGAGGTTGTAGAGGATCTCGCCGACGCCGAAGAGGCCCATCGCGACCACGACGAAGTCGATGCCGCCGTCGAGCTGGAGGCTGCCGAAGGTGAACCGCTCGGCGCCGGTGAAGCTGTCCCGGCCGACCGTGGCCAGCAGCAGCCCGATGGCGGCCGCGATCAGCGCCTTGATCACGTTGCCGCTGCCGATCGTGGCCACCAGCAGCACGCCGAGCAGCGCCAGGGCGGCGTACTCGGGCGGCCCGAAGCTGAGCGCCCAGCCGGCGATCACCGGCGCCAGGAAGGTGAGGCCGATGATCGAGATCGTGGCCCCGATGAAGGAGCCGATGGCGGCGATGCCGAGGGCCGTGCCGGCCTTGCCCTGCTTGGCCAGCGCGAAGCCGTCGAAGACGGTGACCACCGAGGACGCCTCGCCGGGCAGCCGCAGCAGCACCGAGGTGATCGTGCCGCCGTACTGCGCGCCGTAGTAGATCCCGGCCAGCATGATGATCGCCGACACCGGGTCCACGGTGTAGGTGATCGGCAGCAGGATCGCGATCGTCGCCGCCGGGCCGAGGCCGGGCAGCACGCCGATCAGCATCCCGATCAGGACGCCGATCAGGCAGTAGAGCAGGTTCCCCGGCTGGACGACCAGCGCGAAGCCTTCGAGGAAGGCGGTGAGGTCCATGTTCGTGTCTCCCTCGTGGCTCTAGAAGAGGTGGGGCAGCGGGATCCGCAGGCCGTAGATGAACAGCGCGTAGAACGCCGCGACGGTGAGGACCGAGACCACGACCGTGCTGCGCCAGGTCTCGCCGCCCAGGAAGCGGAGCCAGACCACGCACAGCGCGAGCGCGGGCAGCTCGAAGCCGATGATCGGCATCAGCACGCCGAGCCCGATGAAGGTCGCGATCCCGATCACCGGCAGCACGCTGGAGCGGGTGAACTTCTCCGCGTCGGTCAGGCCGCGGCCGACCACCAGGAGCAGCACCGCGAGCCCGGCGATCAGCACGCTGACCAGGAACGGCCACAGGCCCGGGCCCGGCCGCTGCAGGCTGCCGAGTCCGTAGCCCGCCGAGAGCGCCGCCCCGGTCAGTCCGATCCCGAGAGCGACCAGCGCGCCGACGATCTGGTACGCCGGACCGCCGGCGGCCGCGCGTTCCTCGGCCAGCTCGGCGGCCATCTCGGCCTTCATCTCGGCCAGGATGTCCGTCTCGCCGGCGGCCTGCGCCGGATGCTCGTCCGCGCCCTGGTTGCGCTCGTTGCGCTGGTCACTCATGGGATGGGGTCCTCTCGCGGTCCCGGCTCAGCTCTCGCCGAGGTCGATGCCGTATTCGGCGGTCAGGTCGGCGTAGCGCTTCTGGTCGGCCTTGATGAGCTCGACGACCTCGTCGCCGGGGATCTCCAGCGGGGTGAGGTTGTTCTGCTCGTTGAAGGTCTTGTACTCCTCGGTCTCGAACGTCTCGGTCATGCCCGTGACCAGGGCGTCCTTGACCTCGTCGGGCGTGCCCACCGGGACGGTCATGAAGCGGTACTGGGTCACCTCGACGTCCAGGCCCTGCTCCTGGGCGGTCGGGGTGTCGGGGAGGAACGCGACGCGCTCCGGCCCGAAGACCGAGATCGGGACCAGCTTGCCGGAGTCGATGTTCTCGATCGCCTCGCCGATCTGCAGGCATGCGGTGTCGACCTGGTTGCCGAGCACGGCGGTCAGCGCGGGAGCGCCGCCGTCGAAGGGCACCGCCTCGGCGTCGACCTCGCCCGCCGCGTAGGTGAGCGCGCAGGAGAGCTGCGAGCCGGTGCCGACGCCCGTCGTACCGTAGGTGACCTTCGTGCCGGCCTTCTGCAGGTCCTCGACCGACTCGAAGCCGCTCTTCTTGTTGGTCACCAGCACGTAGTCGTCGCGCGAGACGCCGTGGACGACCTCGAAGTCGTCGATGCTGGTGACCTCGTCCTCGGCCACGGCCAGCGGGGTGATGGTGAAGAGCGAGGCGTTCTGGATCGCGATCGTCGAGCCGTCGGGCTCGGCGTCGCGGACCTGGGCGGCGGCCAGCGCGCCGTTGGCGCCCTCCCGGTTGATCACGGGGAAGGAGCCGCCGAGCGAGTCCGAGAGGCCCTTGGAGACCGCGCGGCTGATCAGGTCGGAGGAGCCGCCGGCGGACTGGCCGACGAGCATCTCGACGGTGCCCGACGGGTAGCTGTCGCTGTCGCCGCCTCCTCCCGTCGAGGTCTTGACACCGCCGCAGGCGGTGAGGGTGAGGCTCGCCGCGCCGCCGAGCACGGCGAGGCGGATGATCTGCTTGCGCATCGATGACTCCCTTGGGCAGAACTGGTGTGACCCCCGACACTAGGAGCGTCCGATGATGCACGTCCAAGCCCGATTGGGCATGAAGTGATCTACGCTTTGCATCGTGATCACGCTGGACCAGGTGCGTTCGTTCGTGGCGGTGGCCGAGGAGTTGCACTTCGGCAGGGCCGCCGAGCGGCTGCAGATGACGCAGCCGCCCCTGTCTCGACAGATCCAGAAGCTCGAGAAGGCGGTCGGGGCGCGGCTGCTGGAGCGCGACAACCGGCACGTCGAGCTGACCGGTGCGGGCGCCGCCTTCCTCGACGACGCCTACCGGCTGCTCAACCTCGTCGACGGGGCGGGCGACCTGGCGCGGCGCATCGACGCCGGCGCGGCCGGGGTGATCCGGCTCGGCTTCACCGCCGTCTCCGCGATCTCCACGGTGGGCGGCCTGCTGCGCCGGCTGGCCGAGGAGCTGCCGGACGTCCAGGTGGTGCTCTCCGAGCGGGTCACCGAGGCGCAGGTCGACGGGCTGCGGCGGGGCGAGCTCGACATCGGGCTCGCGCGGCCGCCGTTCGACACGGGGCTGCTGTCCTCGCAGATCGTGTTGCGGGAGCCGTTCATGGCCGTCGTACCCAGCTCGCATCCACTGGCCGCCGCCGACCGGCCGCTGACCTCCCAGGACTTCGACGGCGAGCCGGTGATCGGGTACGACGCGCGTCAGGCGCGCTACTTCCACGACCTGTCCGCCCGGTTCCTGGCCAACGCGCATCCGCGGATCGAGCAGCGGGTGCACCAGGTGCTGACCGCGATCCTGCTGGTCGCGGCCGGGCGCGGACTCACCCTGGCACCCGCGTCCGCGGCGTCGTTGCGGGTGCAGGGCGTGGTCTTCAAGGAGCTCGCCGGTGGCGGCGGCGACACCCGGCTCGACGCGGACCCGCACCGTCCGGTGGAGCTGCACGCGATCTGGGTCCGCGACACGACGACCCCGGTCATCCAGCGGGTGCTGCAGGAGATCCGGGCGCTCTCCTGACTCGCCTCGCCGGGTCAATGTGCTCGGCGCATCGTGGGATACAGAAACGGGCTTGGACAGGCATCGTCGGGGCTCCCTAACGTGTTCGGACACGCCCACGACGAAGAGGACGCCCCCGTGACCCAGTACCGCCCGACCGACTTGGCCGCCCAGCTCAAGAGCGGGCTGCTCTCCTTCCCGGTCACGCACTTCAACGAGGACCTGAGCTTCAACGAGGCCGGCTACCGCGAGCACCTCTCGTGGCTGGCGGAGTTCCCCGTCGCGGGGCTCTTCGCGGCGGGCGGCACGGGGGAGGGCTTCTCGCTGACGCTGGAGGAGACCGACCGGGTGGTGCGGGTCGCGGTCGACGAGGTGGACGGTGCCGTGCCGGTGCTCGCGCCCGCCACCGGCAACACCGCGAACGCGATCGCCCAGGCCCGGGCGGCGGAGGCCGCCGGCGCCGACGGGCTGCTGCTGATGCCGCCCTACCTGACCGAGGCGAGCCAGCCGGGGCTCGTCGAGCACGTCAGCCGGGTGTGCGAGGCCACGGGGCTCGGCGTCGTCGTCTACAGCCGCGCCAACGCCGTCCTCAACGACGAGTCCGTCGCGGTGCTGGCCGAGCGCAACCCGACGCTGATCGGCTTCAAGGACGGCATCGGCAGCATCGAGCAGATGACGCGCACCTACGCCCGTGTCGGCGACCGGCTCACCTACGTCGGGGGGCTCCCGACCGCCGAGACGTTCGCGCTGCCGCTGCTCCAGCTGGGGGTCAGCACCTACTCCTCGGCGCTGTTCAACTTCCTGCCGGGCTGGGCGATCGAGTTCTACGACGCGGTGCGCGCGCAGGACCGCGAGGAGGTCTACCGGCGGCTCAACGAGTTCGTGATCCCCTACCTCGACATCCGCGACCGGATGTCCGGCTACGCCGTCTCGATCGTCAAGGGCGGCCTGGCCGCGGTCGGCCGGCCTGCCGGGCCCGTCCGCCCGCCGCTGATCGACCTGCGGCCAGAGGAGATCGACGAGCTGCGCGACCTGATCGCCCGGATCTCCTGAAGGAGCGACCCGTGACCGAACCCCGATCCATCATCGCCGGCGCCGAGGCCGACGCCCCCGACGTCGCGGCCGCGGCCGCCGCCGCGGCGGCCGCGTTCACGACGTACCGCCAGACCACGCCCGAGGAGCGGGCCGCCTTCTTGGAGGCGGTGGCCGAGGAGATCGAGGCCGACCGCGACGCGATCGTCGCGGCGGCGGTCGCCGAGACCAACCTCCCGGGGGCGCGCCTCGCGGGAGAGGTGGGCCGCACCACCGGCCAACTGCGGATGTTCGCCGACGTCGCCCGGCTGGGCGACCACCTCGGCGTCCGGATCGACCGCGCCCGGCCCGACCGCACCCCGCTGCCACGATCCGACCTCCGGCAGCGGATGATCCCGGTCGGGCCGGTCGCGGTCTTCGGGGCGAGCAACTTCCCGCTCGCCTTCTCCACCGCGGGCGGCGACACCGCCTCGGCGCTGGCCGCCGGTTGTCCCGTGGTGGTCAAGGGCCACTCCGCGCACCCGCTGACCGGCTATCTGGTCGCCCGCGCGGTGACCCGGGCGGTCGCGGCCCGCGGCCTGGACGCGGGCACGTTCTCCTTCCTGCTGGGCGAGGGCATCCGGTTCGGCGGGGACCTGGTCGTCGACCCGAGGATCAAGGCGGTCGGCTTCACCGGCTCCCGCGGCGGCGGGATCGCGCTCGCCAGGGCCGCCGCGGCCCGTCCCGAGCCGATCCCTGTCTACGCCGAGATGTCCTCGATCAACCCGGTCGTGGTGCTGCCGGGGGCGCTGACGGGCGACGTCGCGGCCCTCGCCGCGTCGTACGTCGGATCCCTCACGATGGGCTCGGGCCAGTTCTGCACCAACCCCAGCCTGCTCTTCCTCCCCGCGGGCGCGGCCGGCGACGCCTTCGTCGAGGCCGCCGGCGCGGTGATCGCCGACGCGACCGGCCAGCCGATGCTCACCCCCGGCATGGCGTCGTCCTTCGTGCGCGGCACCGCCGAGCTGCGGGAGGCCGACGGGGTCCGGGTCGTCGCCCGCGGCGCCGACGGCGGCGACCACGCACCCGCGCCGCAGGTGGTCGAGGCGAGCACGCTCGCCGCGCCGGTCACCGACGAGGTGTTCGGCGCCTCCGGGGTGATCGCGCGGTACGACAACCTCGACGACCTGGTGGCCCAGCTCGAGTCGCTCGAGGGCCAGCTCACCGCGACCGTGCACGCAGACCTGGCCGACCCGGCGGACGGCGCCGGGGACGTCGCGGCCGCCCGCGAGCTGCTGCCCGTGCTGGAGGCCAAGGCCGGGCGGGTGCTCTTCAACGGCTGGCCCACCGGGGTCGAGGTGTGCCACGCGATGGTGCACGGCGGGCCGTTCCCGGCGACCTCGGACTCCCGCACCACCAGCGTCGGCAGCCTCGCGATCGAGCGCTTCCAGCGCCCGGTCTGCTACCAGGACGTGCCCGACGAGCTGCTCCCCGAGCCCCTGCGCGAGGAGAACCCGTGGGGTCTGACCCGCCGCATCGACGGATCGCTGGAGCTCCCGTGCGCGCGATGATCGAGCGGGTCGAGGTGATCCCGGTCGCGGGCCACGACTCGATGCTGCTCAACCTGAGCGGGGCGCATGCGCCGTACTTCACCCGCAACATCGTCGTCGTCACCGACAGCGCGGGCCGCGAGGGCCTCGGCGAGGTGCCTGGCGGCGAGTCGATCCGCGCGACCATCGCCGATGCCGCTTCGCTGCTCGTCGGCCGGCCGGTCGCGCTCTTCCGCTCGCTGCTGCGCGAGGTCGCGGCGGCCTACGCCGACCGCGACGCGGGCGGCCGCGGGCAGCAGACCTTCGACCTGCGCACCACCGTGCACGCGGTGACCGCGCTGGAGTCGGCGCTGCTGGACCTCTCCGCCCAGAAGCTCGACGTCACCGTCGCGGAGCTGCTCGGCGACGGCCAGCAGCGCAACAGCGTGCCGATGCTCGGCTACCTCTTCTATATAGGCGACCCCGACGCCACCGACCTGCCCTACCTGCGCGAGTCCTCCGGCGACGCCTGGCAGACGCGGCGCCGGGAGGCCGCACTCACCCCGGAGGCCGTCGTCGCGCTGGCCGAGGCGGCCCAGGAGCGCTACGGGTTCGCCGACTTCAAGCTCAAGGGCGGCGTGCTGGCCGGGGAGGAGGAGGTCGCCGCGGTCACCGCGCTGCACGAGCGGTTCCCCGACGCGCGGATCACCCTCGACCCCAACGGCGGCTGGCCGCTCGCAGACGCGGTGCGGTTGCTGAGGGGCATGGACGACGTGCTCGCCTACGCCGAGGACCCCTGCGGCGCCGAGGGCGGCTATTCCGGGCGCGAGGTGATGGCGGAGTTCAAGCGGGCCACCGGGCTGCGGACCGCCACCAACATGATCGCGACCGACTGGCGGCAGCTGGCACACGCCGTACGCACCAACGCCGTCGACATCCCGCTCGCCGATCTGCACTTCTGGACGATGGCCGGCTCGGTCCGCGTCGCGCGGCTGTGTCACGACTTCGGGCTGACCTGGGGGTCGCACTCCAACAACCACTTCGACGTGTCGCTGGCGATGTTCACCCATGTCGGCGCCGCCGCGCCCGGCGAGATCACCGCGCTCGACACGCACTGGATCTGGCAGGACGGGCAGGGGCTCACCGAGTCGCCGCTGGAGATCTGCGACGGCGCGATCGAGGTGCCCGCCGAGCCCGGGCTCGGGATCCGGCTGGACCGGGAGAAGGTCGCCGCCGCGCACGAGCTGTACATCGAGCACGGGCTCGGCGCCCGCGACGACGGGCTCGCGATGCAGTACCTCATCCCCGGCTGGACCTTCGACCCCAAGCGGCCCTGCCTGGTGCGCTGAGCATCTGCTCGACCGCCTTGGGGTCGGGCTTCGGCGGCGTACGATGGAACCGATGGACGTGGTCGAGCCGATCCGGATGGCGCTGGAGGAGCGGGCCGACCCAGTGCGGGCGGCCGGCCAGCAGGCCTACATGAGGTCGGCGATGCCGTTCCGGGGCGTGGCGGTTCCCGAAGTGCGCGCAGCGGTCCGACCGCTGCTGGCCGGCTGGGCGCCCGACCGCGCGGAGTGGGAGGCGTCGATCCGGGAGCTGTGGGACGGTGCGTCGTACCGGGAGGAGCGCTACGCCGCGCTCGCGCTGGCGCGGCACCGTTCGGCGCGGGAGTGGCAGCGGGTCCGGCTGCTCCCGCTCTACCGGCACCTGGTCGTCACCGGCGCCTGGTGGGATCTCGTCGACGAGATCGCCGCCCACCTGGTGGGCGGTGTGCTCGAGGCCGACCGCGGGCCCGCGACGCCGGTGATCCGCCGATGGGCGGTCGACGACGACCTGTGGCTGCGTCGCGCCGCGGTTCTCAGCCAGCTGCGCCACAAGGACCGAACCGACACCAGGTTGCTCCACGACGTGGTCGCGGTCAACGTGGACGACCCGTCGTTCTGGTTGCGCAAGGCGGTCGGCTGGGCGCTGCGCGAGTACTCCCGCACCGACCCGGAGTGGGTGCGCGGCCAGGTCGACGCGTTCGGGCCCCGGCTGTCCGCGCTGTCGCGGCGCGAGGCGGTACGACGCCTGCCGGTCGCCACCCGGTGAGAGTGGTCTCACGGTGACCTCATGGCGACCTCACCGCCGCTGGGCACGATGGGCGCATCGACTCAGGAGGAAACCATGAAGATCATTGGACTGGCCGCCATGGCCGTATCCGGAATGGTGACCGTCGGGCTGCTGTCCCTGACCGCTGCCGCCGCATCCACCGAGGACGCCGTGAAGCGCGACGAGGAGACAGCCGCCCTGGTGCTCACCACCGACGATGACGACGACGACACCACCGGCACCGGCGTGACCGGCGTGACCGGAACCGGCGTCACCAAGACCGGCGTCACCAAGACCGGCGACACGACCGGGTTCGGGCGCGATGGCCGGAAGGCGGGCGCGGCCGTACCGCAGCAGGGCAAGCAGGGAGTCCAGGACAAGGCGATGGGCCAGCCGAAGCCCCAGGCCGGTGGCGCCGCCTCCGGGACCGCCCCCGGCGTCGGCCACGACACGACCGACACCAGCCACGACGTCACGTACGACGACGGCGACAGCTACAGCGCCGACGACTCCGGCAGCTGGAGCTGACCGCCCGGATGGACGCCGAGCGCGACACGTGGGGCTTCGCCGAGGGCGAGGCGATCACCCCGGACCTGACCGCCGTGCGGCGGCTGGGCGGCGGCCGGGCGTACGACGCCTACGTCGCCTTCGACGAGATCACCTACTCCCCGGTCGTGGTCAAGGTGGTCCGCCCCGGCCGCACCGAGGACGCCGCGACGATCGCGGGGCTCCGGCGGGAGGTCGACGCGCTGGCGGCGGTGAACCACCCCGTGGTGGTGCGCGCCCTCCGCCACGACCTGGACGGGGCCCGGCCACACGTCGTACTCGAGCACATCGACGGCCCTCGGCTCTCCACGCTGCTGCGGCGCCACGGTCCGCTCACCGAGCAGCAGTACCTGCCGTTGGCGATCGACATCGCGGCGGCGCTGCACTACCTGCGGCGCGTCGGCTACGTGCACCTCGACATCAAGCCCAGCAACATCGTGATGGGCGCGCCCGCCCGGCTGATCGACCTCTCGATCGCCCGCCCGGCGCCGGCCGCGCGCGAGCTCACCCACCCGGTCGGCACCGACCGCTACCTCTCGCCGGAGCAGGCCGCGCCGCAGACGGCGGGCCGGCCCGACCACCCGAGCGACGTCTGGGGGCTGGGGGCGACCCTCTACGAGGCGGTGACCGGCGACCGGCCGTTCCCGGAGGGCGAGCGCGCCGCCGAGGATCCGGTACGGCGCTACCCGCAGCTGACGCACGAGCCCGCGCCGCTGGGCGGCCGGGTCCCGCCCGAGGTGGCCGAGGTCGTCGCCGGCGCTCTGGAGCGCGATCCGGCTCGCCGGCCGCTCCCGGCGCGGATCGCCGACCTGCTCCAGCCGGTGCTGGAACGTCAGCCGCGGGCGCGGCTGACCTCCAAGCTCAGGCGTTGACCGGTCAGGGATTGAAGCGGTAGCCCATCCCGCGGACGGTGGCGATGGCGCCGGCGCCGAACTTCTTGCGCAGGTAGCCGACGTAGACGTCGACGACGTTGGAGCCGGGGTCGAAGTCGTAGCCCCACACGTGGTCGAGGAGCTGCTCGCGCGAGAGCACCTGGCCGGGGTTGGTCATGAAGATCTCGGCGAGCGTGAACTCGCGCGCGGACAGGTCGACGACCTTGCCCGAGCCGAGGGTGGCCTGCCGCGTGCGCAGGTCGAGGCGGATCCCGCCGACCTCGATCGCGTCGGTGCGCGGCCCGGCACCCTCGGCGGCGCCCCGCAGCCGCAGCCGCACCCGCGCCAGCAGCTCGGCGAACCGGAACGGCTTGGGCATGTAGTCGTCGGCCCCGCCCTCCAGCGCCGACACCGTGTCGGTGACCGAGTCGCGCGCGGTCAGCACGATCACGGGCAGCTGGCTGCCCTGGGCGCGCAGCTGCTCCAGCACCGCGAAGCCGTCCAGGCCGGGGAGGCCGATGTCGAGGATGAGCAGGTCGTACTGTCCCGACAACGCGTCGTCGAGCGCCCGCCGCCCGTCCGGGCAGACGACCGCCTGGTGCCCGTCGGCCCGCAGCCCCTTGGCGATGAACGCGGAGATCCGCTGCTCGTCCTCGGCGATCAGGATGTTGGCCATCACAGGTCCTCTCGGCTCATCGGGTCCGTCTCATCGGGCGTCTCATCGGGCGTGGCCGGCCCGGGGGAAGGTCATCGCGAAGAGCGCGCCGCCGCCCGGCGCGTCGGCCACCACGACCGTCCCGCCGTGCGCCTCGGCGATCGCCCGCACGATCGACAGCCCGAGGCCGAAGCCCTCGTCGGTCGCGGCCACCTTCGAGCGCTCGAACCGCTCGAAGATCGCGGTGCGGTCCTCGACCGGCACGCCGGGCCCGGAGTCGCGCACCCACAGGTCGAGGCCGTCGCCCGACCACGCCGAGCCGATCGCGATCACGTCGCCGGCGTCGGTGTGCTTCACGGCGTTCTCGCACAGCTGCACCAGCGCCTGGGTGACCCGCTGCTCGTCGAGGTCCGCGACGCCGGAGGCCACCTCGTCGAGCAGCCACTCGCGCGGGCCGAGCGCCCGCACCTTGGCGAGCACCAGCGGGAAGAGCGAGTCCAGGTCGACCGGGGCCGGCTGCACGAAGTCGGGCCGGCGGGACTTGGCGAGCAGCAGGAGCTCCCCGACGAGCCGCGACATCCGGTCCACCTCGTCCAGCAGCAGCGCGCGGGTCGCGTCGACCTCGTCGGGGTCGTCGCCGCGCAGCAGCTCCAGATGGCCCGACATGATCGTCAGCGGCGTCTTCAGCTCGTGGCCGGCGTCGTCGAGGAACCGCCGCTGCGCGACGAACCCGCCCTCGAGGCGGTCCAGCATGTCGTTGATGGTGCGGGTGAGCGCGGTGATGTCGTCGTTGCCCTGCTCGGGGATCCGGCGGCTCAGGTCGGAGGCGGTGACGTCGGCGGTCGCCTCCCGCAGCACCCGCAGCGGCGCCAGCAGCCGGCCGGACTGCCAGGCGGCGATCGCGGTCACCGCGATCCAGGCGAGCGTGGCGACCAGGGCGTAGGTCGCCATCGTCTCCCGGAGGTCGCGAGCGGCCTCGTCGAGGAACTTCACCACGATCAGCACGCCGTCGCCGGTGTCGTTGCCCACGAGCTGGGTCGTGATCAGCAGGTCGCCCCAGCGCGGCGAGGTGGTCTCGAACCAGGTGCGGCCGTCGGCGAGCGCCTCACGGACCCCCTCCTGGAAGGCGCGCTCCTTGGTCAGCTCGCCCTGGGCGACCGGTGACTGGTACTGGGGCCGGTCGCCCCACCAGGCGACGATCAGCTCGTCTCGATCCGGGACGTTGCGCCTCAGGAAGACCAGCAGCAGTTCCTCGGCATCCTCGTAGCGTCGACCGGTCTCCGGGTTGATGCCCTGCTGCTGCAGGATGCCGAACTCCTCGAACTCCTGGTCCACCGACGCGATGACCTGGGTCTCGAGCCGTTGCTCCTGGATCGCGGCGGCGATCAGCCCCGCTCCGGCCAGAGCGAGCGCGACCAGCAGGCTGACCGCGGCGGTGATCCTGGTGCGGACCGAGAGCGCGGGGCGGAGCCGCGCCTGAGACCGGACCGAGGCGGCCGCTGGGACGGCCTCATGTGTCATCGTCCTCGTCGTTGTCGTCCTCGTAGTCGTCATCGTCCTCGTAGTCGTCGTCGTCGCCGTTCCGGTAGCGATCCGGATCGATGGGGACATCCTCCCCCCCGGAGCCTGGCGGTGGCGGCTCCGGCGGGTCCTGACCGGCCGGGTCGTCGGGGGGCGACCCGGCCGGTGGCTTGGGCTCGATGACGGTCGGCGGACGGACCTTGGGAGCGTCCGCCGGTGGGTCGGGGAGCACGATCGCCGTGCGCTCGCGCGGGTGCGCCGGCTCGTGGACCGCGAGGCCGTAGGCCGACCAGCCCACGGGGACGACGATGGCCAGGAGCAGCGGGATCTTCCACCACCACCCGCTCAATCGTGTCTCCCGCATGCGCCGATCGTCCCCGGAGTGCGTGGGAGCGTGGTGAGAGGTCCATGAGAGAACTCTCATCGGGCGGGGTGTCGACGCCGGCGGCTATCGTGCCGCCCATGCGGACACTCGGCGAGATAGCGGACCTGATCCACGGCTGGTTCCCGCCCGCGACGGCCGAGTCGTGGGACCGGGTCGGTCTGGTCGTCGGCGACCGCGCGGCCGGAGTGCGCAGGATCCTGCTCGCGGTCGACCCGACGCTCGAGGTGGTGCGCGAGGCGGCGGCGTACGGCGCGGACCTGCTGATCACCCACCATCCGCTGCTCCTGCGTGGCGTGCACGGTGTCGCCACCGACACCCCCAAGGGGCGGATCGTCACCGAGCTGATCCGCGCCGACTGCGCGCTGCTGTGTGCGCACACCAACGCCGATCGCGCCCGCGGCGGGGTCGCCGAGGCGATGGCGGACGCGCTCGGGCTCGCCGACGTCCGGCCGCTGGTCGCCGACCCCTACGAGGAGCCGGCCTACGACGTCGTCGCGCTCCGGCGGACCGCTCCCGCGGAGACCGGGATCGGGCGAGTCGGCGCGGTCGCGCCGCTTCCCCTTCGTGCCTTGGCCGATCGGGTCGCGGCCGCGGTGCCGGCGACCGCGCACGGCATCAGGGTCAGCGGCGACCCCGACCGGGTGGTGCAGCGCGTGGCGGTCTCGCCCGGCGCGGGCGACTCGCTCTTCGACGCGGTGCTCGCCGCCGGGGCGGACGTCTACGTCACGAGCGACCTGCGACACCATCCCGCCGCCGAGTTCATCGAGCGCGAAGGCACCGCGGTGATCGACGTCTCCCACTGGGCCAGCGAGTGGCTGTGGCTGCCGGCACTCGCGCGGCGATTGGACGCCGCGCTGGGTGCCGGCGCGGGTGATGCTGGCGCTACGGTGGAGTCCCGCGTGAGCACGCTGGTCACCGACCCGTGGACCTTCCGGATCTGAGGAGACGACGCTGAAAGCCGACCCCGCCGCCCAACGCCAACTGCTGGACGTCCAGGATCTCGACGCCCGCGCCGCCCAGTTGCGCCACCAGCTCGCGAACCTGCCGGAGATCGCGGAGGCCGCGGCGCTCGAGGTCGCGCGCCGCGACCTCGACAACCAGGCGCGGGATGCGCGGATCGTGGTCGACGACCTCATCGCCGAGCAGGAGAAGATCGACGCCGACGTCGACGCGGTCAGGGCCCGCCGCGAGCGCGACCGGGACCGGATGGACCGCGGCCTGATCTCCAACCCGAAGGACCTCGAGCGGATGACGCACGAGATGGCCTCGCTGGAGCGGCGGATCTCCTCGCTGGAGGACGACGAGCTCGAGGTCATGGAGCGGGTGGAGGAGGCTCAGACGGCCTCGGACTCGCTCGCCAGCCGGATCGCCGCGACCGACATCCGGCTCGCCGACCTGGCCGCGGCGCGCGCGGAGAAGACCCGGGAGATCGAGGCCGAGCTGACCTCGCTCACCGACCGCCGGGGGCCGCTCGCCGCCGACCTGCCGGGGGACCTGGTCGCGCTCTACGACCGGTTGCGCGCGGCCAAGGCCGGCATCGGCGCCGCGCTGCTGCGGGCGCGCGAGTGCGGCGGCTGCCGGCTCAGCCTCGACGCCGCCGAGCTCACCGCGATCCGGGCGGCCGCCGCCGACGAGGTCATCCGGTGCGAGCAGTGCCAGCGGATCCTGGTCCGGACCGACGAGTCGGGAGTGTGAGCGCCCGGTCCCGGCGCGGCTGGTCGGGCGGCATGGCGGCCCCGACCACCGTCGTACTCCTGCGGCACGGGGAGACCGCGATGACCGCCGAGAAGCGGTTCAGCGGGGGTCTGGCCGGCGGCAACCCCGGCCTCACCGAGGTCGGGCGCGACCAGGTGCGGCGCGCCCGCCGGGTGGTCGATGCGTTCGCCGCGCGCGAGGAGGCGGCCGCGGCGCTGCTCGCCTCCCCGGTGCGCCGCGCCGCCGAGTCCGCCGGGATCGTGGCCGACTGGCTGGGGCTCGAGGTGGGCTTCGAGCCGGCGTTCGCGGAGACCGAGTTCGGCGCCTGGGAGGGGCTGACCTTCGGCGAGGTCTCCGAGCGCGACCCCGACGGGCTGCGGGAGTGGCTCGCCTCGGCCGACATCCCCGCCGGCGGGACGGGGGAGTCCTTCCGCGCCGTCGAGCGCCGGGTCTCCGAGGGGCTGGACAGGGTGCTGGCCGAGTACGCCGGGCGTACCGTCCTCCTCGTCAGCCACGTCACGCCGATCAAGCTGGTGGTCGCCCGAGCCCTCGGCGCCGGGATCGACGCGCTCTACCGGATGGAGCTGTCTCCCGCCTCCGTCAGCGCCGTCTCCTTCTATCCCGACCCCGACGGCGGCGCCCCCCACGGGTCCCTGCGGCTCTTCAACGCGACCCCCTGACGC
>JBDHZS010000031.1:0-26597 GCA_039812025.1 Nocardioides sp.
CCGGGGGCTTCAGGGAGGATTCAGCCTGCGCGGGGGAGAATCGGCCCATGCGCGTGCTGGTGGTCGACGACGAGGTCCGCCTCGCCCGGACGATCGAGCTCGGGCTGGAGGCGGAGGGCTTCGCGGTGGACATCGCCCACGACGGCACCGACGGGCTGTGGCTGGCCCGCGAGCACCGGTACGACGCGGTCGTGCTCGACCTCATGCTGCCCGGGATCAACGGCTACCAGGTGCTGCGCCAGCTGCGGGCCGAGGACAACTGGACCCCCGTGCTGATGCTCACCGCCAAGGACGGCGAATGGGACCAGGTCGAGGGGCTCGATACCGGCGCGGACGACTACCTCACCAAGCCGTTCTCCTTCCCGATCCTGGTGGCCCGGCTGCGGGCGGTGGCCCGGCGCGGTGCACCGGCCCGGCCGACGCTCCTCGAAGCAGGCGACCTGCGCTACGACCCGGCCGCGCGCCGGGCCTGGCGCGGCGAGACCGAGCTGGAGCTGACCGCGCGCGAGTCCGCGCTGCTCGGCTTCCTGATGCGCCACCGCGGCGACGTGGTCTCCAAGCTGCAGATCCTCGACGCGGTGTGGGACATGGCCTTCGACGGCGACCCCAACATCGTCGAGGTCTACATCCGCCACCTGCGCAACAAGATCGACCGCCCGTTCGGACGCGAGTCGATCCGCACCATCCGCGGCGCCGGCTACCGGCTGGAGAGCGACGGTGGCTGACCTGCGCCGGCTGACGGGGTCCGTGCGGGTGCGGGCCACGCTGGGTGCCGTGGCGGTGGTGGCCGCGGTGCTCGTGGTCGCCGCCGTCGTCCTGGTCCTCCTGCAGCGGGAGGCGTTGCGCGCCGGCGCGGAGGAGATCGCCCAGGCGCGGGCCGACCAGGTGGCCGGGCACGTTTCAGTCAGCGGGCCGATCGAAGGGTCCGCGCTCGCGGGCGAGGACGCCGAGGATCGGGGGGAGTACGACGACGAGCCGGAGGACGTCGTCGTCCAACTCCTCGCAGGCTCGCGGATCGTCGAGAGCTCGCAGCCCGGCGTCGTGCTCCCCGCCCGGGAGGGGATCCAAGACCTGCCCGGGGCCGAGCATCGGTACGTCGTGGCGACCGCCGACGCGTCGTGGCGGGGCACCGACTATCTGGCCGTGGCCGCGGTGAGTCTGGAGGACGCGGAGGAGGCGGTCGCGGTGCTCGTGCCCGCCCTGACCCTCGGCGTACCGCTCGTGCTGCTCGTGGTCGCGGCCGTCACCTGGCTGGTCGTCGGGCGGGCGCTCGCGCCGGTCGAGCGGCTGCGACGCGAGGTGGACACGATCACCGAGGAACGGCTGGACCGGCGGGTCGAGCCGCCGCCGTCGCGGGACGAGATCCACCGGCTCGCGCTCACGATGAACGCGATGCTGGCGCGGCTGCAGGCGGCGCGGGACCGGCAGCGGCGTTTCGTCTCGGACGCCTCGCATGAGCTGCGGTCGCCGATCGCGACCCTGCGCCAGAGCGGCGAGGTGGCGCGGGCGCATCCGGACGCGCTGTCGCAGCGGGAGCTGGCCGACGGCGTGGTCGCCGAGTCGCTGCGGCTGCAGCGGCTGGTGGATCAGCTGCTGCTGCTCGCCCGTGCCGACGAGGGGCGCGTGGCGGGGGCCGTGCGCGATGTCGACCTCGACGACCTGCTGCTGGCGGAGGCCGCCCGGGTACGGCGCGACCACCCCTCGCTCACCGTGGACGCCTCCGGGATCGGGCCCGCCCGGGTGCGCGGCAACCCCCTCGCGCTGGACCAGGTGATCCGCAACCTGGTCGACAACGCGGTGCGCCACGCGCGGGCCGGGGTCGTGCTGTCCGCGGCCGAGGCCGACGGCCGGGTCCGGGTCGAGGTCGCCGACGACGGGGCGGGGGTCGCGCCGGAGGACCGCGAGCGGATCTTCGAGCGGTTCGTGCGGCTCGACGAGGCGCGGGCCCGGGATGCCGGTGGCAGCGGTCTGGGACTGGCGATCGTGCGTGAGATCGTGGTCGCCCAGGGCGGTCGCGTGCGCGTCGTACCGGCGGAGGCCGGGGGCGCGCGGTTCGTGGTCGACCTCCCGAGCTGAAGATGCCTTCAGCCGCCTTCAGGGTGGCTTCAGCCGCGCCCAGGCACTGTGTAGCCATGAGCATGAGAGAGAAGCTGAAGAGCAAGTGGATCCTGCTGTCCGGGCTGGTCGTCGTGGCGATCCTCGCCGTCGGGGGCATCGCGTGGGCGATGGGCTTCGGGAGCGACGAGCTGCGGGGTGACGACTTCGACCGGGCCTCCGAGGCGGCACTGGCCCACGTCGGGGAGGGCACCGTGGTGAGCGCCGATCGCGGCGACCGCGACGACGTCGAGGCCTTCAACGTGGAGGTCCTGCGCACCGACGGCTCGGAGGTCGACGTCCTGCTGGACGAGAACTTCGAGGTCATCGCCGCCGAGGACGACCGCGCCGAGCGGGGCGGGAACGTTGACGACACCGGCGACATCGGTGATGACGGCAACCGCGACCTCGACGACCGGGCGCTGAGCGCGGACGAGCGCAGGCAGGCGACGGCCGCCGCGATCGAGGCCGTGCCCGGCACCGTCACCGACGTCGACGCCAGCGACGACAGGGTCTCCGGCACCCGGGCCGCCTACGAGGTCGAGGTGCGCGCCGAGGACGGCCGCGAGTGGAACGTCTGGCTCGACGCCGACTTCTCCGTGCTGGAGCAGCGCCGGGACCGCTGACCCCAACCCCCTACCCCCCTGTGCCGAACGCGCAGTCAGGTCCGTTCTCAGGCTGAGAACGGACCTTTCTGCGCGTTCGGCCGTATTGGTTGGCCGGAGGGGGGCTCAGCCGAGGTCGGCCGTCGCCCAGACCGTGCCGTCGTCGCGGACCATCTCCACGGCGGCGATGTCGTCGATCTCGAGGTCGGGCACGACCCAGGTCCCGGCGCCGCTCGCGAGGGTCCAGCTGCCCACGTCGACCGGCTCGTCGGAGTCGTTGAGCAGCACCCGGCAGGTGTATTCGGCGCCGGGCCGGGCGTCGGCGACCGCGATCACCACGACCGGCTCGCCCTCGGCCCAGGCACCGCTGACCGAGCCGACCACCGAGCCGTCGTCCTTGGCGAGCGGCGTCCCGGTGCTCGCCGGCGCGGCGACCTGCGCGTCGTCCCGGGCGGCGTACCAGGTCGTGCCGGCGCCCAGGGCCATGCCGATCACCAGCGCGGCGGCCGCGGGCAGCAGCCACGCCCGGCGCGGGCGGGGCTGGGGAAGCCGGGTCACCGGCGGCTTCGGCTGCTCGGGTCGCGCGGGGGGAGCCATCCCCATCGCTGCGAGCACCCGCTCGTCGAAGCCGGGGGAGGGCTGCAACACCGGGGCGGCCGGCAGCACGGACTCGACGGCGCGCCGCGTGTCGTCGTACGACGCGCGGCAGGCCCCGCAGGCCCGGAGATGCTCCAGGGCGTCCGCGCGCTCGGAGGGATCGAGGTCGTCGAGCGCCAGCCCGACCAGGACGTCGTCGGCGAGGTGGTCGGTGGTCATGTGGGCTCCCCCTCTCGTGCGTCGGTCGTCAGCTTCCGGAGCCGGATCAGCCCGGTGCGGATGCGGGTCTTGGCGGTCCCGAGCGGGATCCCCTCGCGCTCGCCGATCTCGGCCGCCGTACAGCCGCCGAGCACCGACAGCGCGACCGCGCGGGCCTGCTCGGCCGGCAGGGATCGCAGCCGCGTCAGCGCCTGGTCGGCCTCCACCCGTCGTACCGCCTGCTCCTCCGTCCCGGGTCCCGCCGCCACGGTGTCCATGATGAGACCGTCGAGCGTCTCGTCCTGCACGGGCAGCGGGCGGCGGACGCGTACGGCGTCGATCGCGGCGTTGCGGGTGATCGTGAGCATCCAGGTCAGCACCGACGCGCGGCGGGCGTCGAAGGTGGCCGCGGCCTTCCACACGCGCAGGAACACCTCCTGCGCGACGTCCTCGGCCAGGCCCGGGTCGCGCACGATCGAGACCGCCATGCCGAAGACCGGGCCGCGGAACCGGCGGATGAACGCCGCGGCCGCCTCCGGGTCGTCGAGGGTGAGGCCCTGCAACAGCGCCAGGTCGGCGGCGCGGTCGGCGCGGGTGGTGAGCACATCCGGTTCTACGGGCGCGCCGGGCTGAGGGATTGCGTGCAATCCCGGCGGGTCGTTGGGCCGTACCACCGCTTCGTCCGGATCACGGTGGCCGTCCGGCGGCCGTGACATCCCACCAGCATAAGGAAGCGACCATGCGAGTTCGACACCTCTTCGTGGCCGCGGCGCTCGCCGCGACCCTGACCGCGTGCGGGGGCACCGATGAGGCGACCCCCGATGACAGCGCCGCCGAGGACACCACCTCCGCCGCCCCCTCGGACGCCGCCGCGATCATCGCCGTCGCCGAGAGCGACCTGGGCGACATCCTCGTCGACGGCGAGGGCATGACGGTCTACCTCTTCACCAACGACAGCCCGGGCGAGAGCACCTGCGAGGGCGACTGCCTGGCCGCGTGGCCGCCGGTCCCGGGCCCGGCCGAGGCGGGCGACGGCGTCGACGCCGACCTGCTCGGCACGGTCGAGGCCACCGATGGCACGACCCAGGCCACCTACAACGACATGCCGCTCTACTACTTCGCGCAGGACGAGGCTCCCGGCGACGTCACCGGGCAGGGTGTCAACGATGTCTGGTACGTCGTCGACGTGGCCGGCGAGGCGGTCACCAGCGCCGCCCCTCCGAGCGCCGACTACTGACCCGGCCACCCTTGTTGTGCCGAACGCGCAGTTACATCCGTTCTCAGCCTGAGACGGGACCTCACTGCGCGTTCGGCGAGGACCGGCTGGTCAGCAGCTCGTCCTGCGCGTCCAGCGCGTGCTCGATCACGCCCGCCAGGGGACGCCCTGCGTGCGCGCTTGCTCCGCGATCCGGTCGCGGAGTTCGCGTGTGAGACTTGATGGTGGTCGCTGAAGCCATGCGGTGGTGGGTGTGCCGACTCACATGCCGACGATGGCACCCACGATGGTGAGGATGAGGCCCGCAGCCATCACGATCCAGGAACTGGGGATGTTGGGAAGGACAGCCCTCATGCCCGTCGTCAGCTCACCGATCCGCGCCGCACGCTCCGTCGTGGACAGGCCCGTGCCCGCGGCTGAGTCCTGCGCAAGCATCTCTTCGGCATACGCGCGAAGGGTCCGCTGGTGCCGTTCGCTCACGACGGCTTCGGCAATGGCCAGACAAGTCCCGGCTACAAGCACGAGACATCCGAGCGCAGTCGTGAAGGCGGGAGGGGTGTCGCCCAACATGTACGTCAGAAGGAGGACGAAGGGCGCGACGCCGCCAAAAAGGGCAACCAGGACGAAACTCCACCACGACTTCACCCATGCCGCCGCCATTGCGGTCCTCCAGGTCCGAGTGGGCTCGCTCACGAGGACATCCTGGCGGTGGACGGCCGCCTCCATCACACCGGGGCGTCTCTGCCTGCGCACACTACGGAGTCCGAAGCCTGGACAACGGAGCAGTCGCGAGGCCTTCCTGACCGCAGTCGGTGTGGCAGCCAAAGTCGTCAAATGCCATGTGGAACCGGCGAGAGGTCGCTACATTCAGCCGTGACCGCATGCTCGGGATGATCGGGGAGAACATGGCTGAGACGGCCGCCTCGTCTGGCAGCCAGAAGGCGAAGCCCTTCTGATGGCAAGCAGTTCCTTCAAGGCCACACGTCGCTCAGCGTGGTACACGCTGGTCCAGAACGTCGGCCTCATCCTGCTCGCGACCCTGGCGAGCGCCCTGCTGGCACTACTCATCGAGGACGCTATTCCGAACCCGGACGCCCCCAGTCCCGCGGTCGTTTGGGCCAGGGTGGCGGCAACAGCCTTTGTCCTGGCCGCCCTCGGACTCGTCATCATGCTGCGACGGCGGCGTTGGCAGGCGAGGGGCACGCTGTTCTACATCAGATACCTCGACGAGTGGATGGAGGACTCGCACCTCGATCAGTTCCAAGGCGCCCGGGACAATCACCTCGACGCGCGGGTTGTAGCGGGGTGGATGAGCGCGCGGCCCGACCGGTCGAGGCTCATCGACGTCGCGGACGACCTCGCCGAACTGGGCAACCGTCTGCAGCTGACGATGAACGAGGACGACATCAGTACGGCGTTCAACCTCGCTCCGAACATGCTCTACCCCATGGCGCTGTCTGTCGGCTACGACCTATACATGTGGCCGGAGGCACGCTTTGAGGAAGCGCTCCGGCAAGGTGACCTGCAACCGCGACTGTCCTGGCGGATCGATGACACTCCTCCGGCTGGGAGCACGGAGCCGGTGATCGCGGACAGCATGATCACGGAGGCGCGGTCGAGCCTCGTCACCGTCCGGCTCACGCACGAACGGGATACGAAGCCCATCAACTGGCCGATCGGGCGGCACTACGACGTGCGAGTTCCATCCGTCACGACGGGTCGTCGAGCCGATGACAAGGACATCCGACCAGTGTCGATCTCGGGGGATGACCTCAAGCCGCATCAGATCCCCTTCAATGCATCGGCCGGCCTGAGTGCGGTCGTCCACCCGACGGTGGCGGCTCGCGTGACCGTGGAGGCCATCCGCCGTGCACTCCACGAGCGACCCAATGGTCCTGTCTACCTGTTCCTCCGCTTACCCAAGACTGTTGCGCTCGCGGTCGGCTGGCAACTCGCGAATCCCTCGCAGCGGACGGTCTGCAAGGAGTTGGGGCACGATGGGTGTCGTTCACCGTGGACCAGGCTGATGCCGTTGATGATCGATCAGGTCGATAGGACCGCGTCGCCTATGGTGTGCAGGGTGCATCGCGCGCAGCCGTGCCTCCCAGTCCTGGAGCGCAGGATGCGCACCGGCGAGGTCGATTACGTGATGGAGCGCAAGCTGCACAACGGCTGCGATTGTCCCGATGGAAGGACGTACCCGAAGTGATCGATGAGAACAGGATCATCAATCTGACCGGCCACGACGTCCTGGTCTTGTCGGGCTCCGACCCGCATGGCGCGGTGCTCGCGACCTGGAGGCCCAGCGGCGTGGTCGCCAGGCTGCGGGAGCGAACACGAGGCGTGAGCTCGGTGACGATCGACGGCAATGAGGTTCCCTGCTGGAGGGTCGGCTACGACGATGTGGTCGACGGACTGCCGGAGCCGCGAGAGGGTGAACTGCTGCTGGTCTCGAGGGTTCTGGCCGGGGTGGTACGCCGCGACGATCTGGTGTTCCCGTACCCGGAGGTGCGCGATGAACACGGAGTGATCGTCGGCTGCGGGGGACTGGCCCACTTCGATCACGACGGCACCGTGCTGAGCGGGACAGAAGGAGCGTGACATGCCTCAGAAGTGGTGGCTACCGGTCAGTGGGCTGCCGGACGACGTACGGTCCGAGCATTTACATGCCGCCGTGACTCGGTGGCTGGACCTGAGCGACGCGGAGCACAACGCACCGAAGCCGTATTCGATCAGCCCGCCGACGATGAACCATCATCGGCGCGGCATCTATGTCGGAACCCTCACCGGACACATCGCGGACAGGCTCACCACCGCGATCAAGCTCGACCCTTCGATCCGCCTGGGCACGCGGATAGGGCGCGCGGGCCAGCCGCGCGAGGTCACGTCCCGAGGCTGGGAGACCCTGGCCGATCCGGCGAGGCCTGCGAACCGCTGGCAGGTCGACCTCCTCACACCAACGACCTTCCGGCGCGGGAGTGTCTCGTCGCCGCTGCCGGACCCCCGCAGCATCCTGTTGGGACTCGCCGACCGGTGGAAGCAATGGTCGGGCGGCATTCCGTGCCCTGGCGATCTTCCCGACACCGGCTACACGGAGGTCCGCGTCACGGATCTGGAGCTGCGGAGTGTCGCGTTCGAGTGGGAGAGCGGGCCCGGTCGAGGCAGGAGGCACAAGACGTACGTCGTCTCCGGGTCGGTCGGCTGGCTGCGCCTACACTGCGCGCGACCGGAACTCGCCATGCGTGCCGATGCTCTGCTGGGGCTGGCGGAGTTCGCAGGGATCGGCGGTTACACCGGCCGTGGCCTGGGCGTCTGCCGTGTCACCCGAAGTGCCGGCGACTAGGCCAGGTAGACCGATGGGGCGGCGGTGGGAACAGGTGGTGGACCCGCAGAGGCTCCGCAAGGCATGGTCCGAGGTGCTCGACAACGACGCTGTCGACGGCCAGCTGAGCCGGTCGGTCCAGCGCTTCGAGGCTGATCTGGACAACCAACTCGGTCGTTTGGAGACAGATCTTCGCTACGACGCCTACAGCGCCAGCGACCTCTTCGAGGTGAAGATCCCAGACGGCGACGACGAGCGAACGCTCCATGTCCCGGCGGTGCGGGATCGCATCCTGGAGCGAGCCATCCTCGACGTGGTGACGCCGCACGTGGATCCTGTCCTCGGTCCGTGGTCATTCGCCTACCGGCCTGGTCTCGGCGTGGTCGACGCCGTCGAGGCCGTCGTAGAGCTGCGCGAGGAGGGCCTGGAGTGGGTGCTCCGCACGGATGTCGAGCAGTGTTTCCCGTCCATCCCAGTGACGACAGCGCGTCGACTGCTCGCTGCGCTGATCGAGGATGACGACCTGATGCTCCTGGTCGACGCGTTGCTTGCGCGGCCGGGTCGGGACGACCGCGGCCGGCGGTACGTGATCCCAGGGCTTCCCCAAGGCGGTCCGCTGTCCCCACTACTCGCGAACTTGGTGCTCGCCAGGGTCGATGAGGTGGTCGCGGGTGGCGGCTACCCCGTCGTGAGGTACGCCGACGACATGGTCGTGGCGGCGACGTCACAGGCGGGCGCGCGTGAGGCGGAACGAATCCTGACGACCGAGCTGAGGAGACTGGGCATGTCGCTCAACGACGAGAAAACCGTGATCATGAACTTCGACGAGGGGTTCGCCTTCCTCGGGGAAGATTTCGGTCCGCGGTATCCGCCGGCGATCTCCGGCTCCGGCATCGCCGAGCCCGACCGGAGGTCCGTGTACGTTGCGGTGCAGGGCTCGCGCGTCCGGATCAAGGCGGGTCGGCTACTGGTCGAGTCGCCAAAGGATGTCGAACTGCTCGACGTGCCCACCTCCCAGGTCGCGCGCCTGGTCTGCTTCGGCTCTGTCGGCGTGAGCGCCGGACTGCGGTCCTGGGCCCTCTCAGACGGCTTGGACGTGGTGTTCGCGTCGCGCCGGGGTGCCTACTTGGGCACGATGCACGGGCTTCGCGACCGGCCGAAGGCTGACCGCCTCCGAGCGCAGCTTCGCGTGGCTGATGACCCGCGCCTGCTGGTGGTAGCGCGGTCGATCGTCGAGGCGAAGGTGACAAAGCAGGCGGTGGTCCTACGTCGCTTCGCCCGAGAAGAGCACGCAGACCGTGTGAGGGCGACTACCGGTGAGATGGAGCGGATGGTCCGCATGCTTCCCGACGCGCACTCGCGGGAGGAGATCATGGGTCTGGAGGGCGCGGCTGCGCGGGCCTACTGGCCAGCCTATGGAGCGTTGTTCCCCGAGCCGTTGCGCTTCGAGGCGCGTAGCCGTCAGCCACCCAGGGACATCCCGAACTCAGCGCTCTCGTTCCTCTACACGGTCCTGCTCGGCGAGTGCGTCTGCGCGTGTGCGGCCGCGGGTATGGATCCGCTGTACGGGGTGCTCCACGCCGACGACGACCGTCGGCCGAGCCTGGCGCTAGACCTGCTGGAGGAGTTCCGACCCTGGGTGGTCGACCAGGTCGTGCTTCGCGCGGCACGAGGGAACCGGCTGGGTGTCGAGCACGGCCGCTCCGAGAGCGGTAAGCCAGGCATCTTCCTCACCGCGGGAGGCCGCCAGGCGATGCTCAACGCCTACGAATCGCGGATGCTGACGGTCACCAAGGGGAGCCTCGTCGGGATCGCGGGCAGTCTGCGGCGGCACATCTATGTCCAGGCCCAACGTCTGGCCGCCTCGATTCTCGATCCCGAACTCCCTTGGACGGGCGCGTCGTGGCGCTCCTGACGATCATCGCCGCGTACGACGTGCGTGAGGATGCCCGCCGGGCGCGACTCGCTGCGATGCTGCAGTCCTACGGAGATCGGATCCAGAAGTCTGTGTTCCTCCTGCGCGTGGAGCCCGAGTCGCTGGAGATTCTCAACGTGCGGGCGGCGGGGATCATCGACACGGCCGTAGACTCCCTCTACTTCATGCGACAGTGCGGGACGTGCTGGAAGTCCCTCGATCTGCATGGGCAGGCTCATCCGCCCGAGCCGGTCATGTTCTGGGCAGTCCTATAGGGGTGGTTTCCGGTGGCGGTTCCGAGGCGTCGTGTGTGCAGGGTCCTGACCTGCGACGATGCCGCGTCAGGCGGGTTCCATCCGACCACCGCAGGGCCTCCGCTGCGCTACTGTGTATCGGGCTCCCGTAACTGCTGGTCAGAGGCCCGTTCGGCGGGGTAGGGTCGTCAGCGACATCTCGCTGGAAGGCGACTAGAAACCCCGGCTGCCCGGCGGACCCTTCCCGCCGGCGCGTCGTCAGCGACATCTCGCTGGAAGGCGACTAGAAACGATGTTGGGTTCGGCGGGGAAGGTCCCCGCCACTGTCGTCAGCGACATCTCGCTGGAAGGCGACTAGAAACCCTGGACCACCGCCTTGTTGTTGTGGTGCTGGTGTCGTCAGCGACATCTCGCTGGAAGGCGACTAGAAACCGAAGATGATGTCGTCGAAGTTGTTTCGCGCTCTAGTCGTCAGCGACATCTCGCTGGAAGGCGACTAGAAACCCTGTAGAAGAGTTGGTTCAGATAGCGCTCTGTGGTCGTCAGCGACATCTCGCTGGAAGGCGACTAGAAACCTCGGCCAGCTCAGTGACCTCGGCGGGCAGTACGGTCGTCAGCGACATCTCGCTGGAAGGCGACTAGAAACCCCGCGCCCGACGACGACCTCGTGGTCGCCACCGTCGTCAGCGACATCTCGCTGGAAGGCGACTAGAAACCAGCGTTGATGATATCCTGCCGGTTGAGTGAGGACCCGTCGTCAGCGACATCTCGCTGGAAGGCGACTAGAAACGTACACCACGACCTTCATCCCGACCGTGATGTCGTCAGCGACATCTCGCTGGAAGGCGACTAGAAACGCGGTGATGGTGGACATGTACCGGAAGCAGGTCGCGGTCGTCAGCGACATCTCGCTGGAAGGCGACTAGAAACGCCATGGTTGGCCACCTCCGTTCTTGGTTGGGTGTCGTCAGCGACATCTCGCTGGAAGGCGACTAGAAACACAGTAGGGTGGCCACGCACACCCCGAGGAAGGTCGTCAGCGACATCTCGCTGGAAGGCGACTAGAAACGATTGTGACATAGAGGACGTGCTTCATGTGCTGTCGTCAGCGACATCTCGCTGGAAGGCGACTAGAAACTACCCGACCTCAACCGTCGTTCTGACATTGCGCTCGTCGTCAGCGACATCTCGCTGGAAGGCGACTAGAAACGGAGTAGTACTGCGTACCGTGGCCCTTGCCAGTTCGGGCGTGTCGTCAGCGACATCTCGCTGGAAGGCGACTAGAAACTCCCCGCCACGACGTCCTGCATTGCGCGGCGCAGTCGTCAGCGACATCTCGCTGGAAGGCGACTAGAAACGCAGAGTACGCATGGCTTCCTTGTAATCGCCAGTGTCGTCAGCGACATCTCGCTGGAAGGCGACTAGAAACGCCGCGCGGTGGATGTCGTCGGTCTTCTTCTGGGCGTCGTCAGCGACATCTCGCTGGAAGGCGACTAGAAACTCGTACGACGGTGGGTTGGTCATGGTGCGGGCTCCCAGGTCGTCAGCGACATCTCGCTGGAAGGCGACTAGAAACACCACGTGCCAGCGGAACTTTTTTGATCTTGTCGTCAGCGACATCTCGCTGGAAGGCGACTAGAAACCCGACGAGTTGGACGAGGTCGTCGGGGGTGGTCTTCACGTCGTCAGCGACATCTCGCTGGAAGGCGACTAGAAACGGGTGCCGGACAGGGCATCACGCTCGGCGCGGTCGTCGTCAGCGACATCTCGCTGGAAGGCGACTAGAAACACCACCACTTCGGAGCACAGCTCGTCGGGCAGGGTCGTCAGCGACATCTCGCTGGAAGGCGACTAGAAACTGTAGTAGTTGTGGGCTAGCTGCCACCGCGTCGTCAGCGACATCTCGCTAGAGGGCGACCAATCTGCCCACGACTCGGGGCGCGTTCGAGGTCCTCATCGACATCTTGCTGGAGGCGGAGTGTGTTCGCCAGCTCGGCAGCACGCCTCGGCTCGGTGCGCCGACTGGGTCAGGACCGCTTGAGGTCTGGGACAACGCGACGGTCGTGGGTGCTGAAGGGAGGCAACGACCCGCGCCACGCAGAGCCTGGTTTAGCTGTTTGCCCGCCGCGTGCGACCCGAGTCGCTATAGTCCGACCTGCGGGCGCCTTCTATCGCACGACGGCTTCGGGTGCCGCCCGCGTTGCAGATGGAAGGAGAACGATGACGACGTTCGTCAATCCGTACAACTTCGTGCCCTTACCCGACAGGGTGCTCCGAGAAAAGCCGCCCGGGCATCACGTACAGGACCCCCGTCGCTGGTCGGGGCGGATCGACTACGACCTTACGGCTATCACCAGTGTGAGCGTCGGGGATGAGGCGGTCCTGCGCGGCTCGCATGTTCACGGTGCACTGCGCACCCTGCACGAAGCGCTGACGGGATCGTGCCTGCGAGTCTTTGATGACAAGTTCGAGCCCGTCTACCGCGAGCTGGTGTCGCGGGCCGGTCGGCGACAGCTCGGGTTCTATGTGGCACCGACCGAGCGGAACGAGCACGGCGCGATCAGACGTGTGGCCAAGACGGTGAAGATCGATCACAGGTCGCTTCGCCCACGTCTAATTCCCGGACCGCCCGCCCGCCAGGTGCGGACGCTCGCACTCGTAGATGTGGACGTCACAACTGCCGGAACATCTGCCGCGCCACACCCGAAGATCGACTACCCCGAGCAGGTCAGCCTGGGCGATGGACGCTGGGTTCTTCTGGTGTCGGACACACGCGCTAAGTACCGCGAAGGAAAGCCGACGTATTGGCTGGCTGCGCTGCCGGCGGACGACACCTTGAGGATCACCGCGCGTGCCGCAGCGGACTTCTGCGACGCCGTCGCCGGCGCTGATGATCTGCGTCCAAGCGCGCTGGACGGCGTGGACACCATGTCTGTCGCTGGACGAACGATGGTCGGTGTGACGATTCCTCCGAGAGACGGCGCAGCGAACCCTCGGGTCGTCGGGTATCGCTTGAAGGTCGAGAAGGAGCTCTTCGACGGTCAGCCGGTCTGGTACGAGGCGGAGCGGGCAGGCGATGAGGACGTCGTAACTTGGCTGGGTGTGTCCCAGGTGTGGCGGGGGCGAGGGGCGCGGCAGGCCGGTGAGCGGGCACCAGGGATGCAACCGTGTGACGAATGGACCGCCCTCTGCCCGAGTTGCATGACGTTTGGCTCAGCCGATGTGGCAGGTCGTGGCAGGGACGAACGTGCAGTGCAAGAGTCGTATCGGGGGCACGTGCGGGTCATGGATCCGGGTGCCAAGGTTGCCTATATGCCGGAGACAGAGACCCTCTCGATCGCAGGATCGCCGCGTCCTGGCGCGGGCCAGTTCTACCTGGAGGGCGAGGACATCTGGGACCGTGCGCAATTGGGTAATCCGCGGGACACCCCTCCGAAACGGGAGTGGGGTAGCAGCCTGGATACTAGAAGACCGCGCCGAATTCGAGGACGGAAACTCTACTGGACCACCAGCGCGTCGCGCAATGTCGGCCCAGGTGTCGAAGAGAAGCAAGTCACGCTGATCCCGTCGGGGACGGTGTTCGATGGCCGGGTTCTATTCGAGAACCTGGACCGACTCCAGCTTGGCGCGCTGCTCGCGACGCTGGACCCGCGGCTGTGGTTGACCGCCTGGTGTGCCGAGGGAACCCGCGTGCCGAGTGACGTTCGGCCGGATCAGGCACGACTCCGCATCGGCGGGTTCAAACCCCATGGCCTCGGAGCGGCGAAGGTCACGGTCCACAGGGTCCACCCCGAAGGAAAGTCTCGCTGGCTCGGGGCGAGTGGTGGCGAGGAGCCCGTGTCACTGGACCCACAGACTATCGTGGACGAGTGGGTAGCAGACATTGTGGCGCGCCGGCCGGGGGTTGTGAAGACGTGGCCTGCGCTCGCACACCTGATTGCCGAGGACTTCCTTGCGGCGGACACGATCAAGTATCCGCCGCCACGCGGCGACGATGTCTTCGCGTTCTGGAAGTCGTCGCAAGGCTTCATCGACGAGGGCAACTACTCGCCGTTCCGTGTGCTTCCTGTCGCTGAGGCGCCCGCCGATCGGCAGTCGCTCACGGTGGATCCTTCATGAGCCGCTATCTGACAATCGGGGTCGTCCATGTCCAGACCTGGCTGTCCCGAAGCCCGGACCTTGCCGGTCGCCGAGGCGCGTCGTCCATGCTGACCCTCGCGACGGGGGAGCAATACTGGAGGCCCTTCCTCGCAGAGTCCGGCTGGGCTTGGAACGATGAAGCTGGCGAGGTAGCAGGAGTCGTCGCGCTCAAGTACGCCGGATCGACCGGCCCTGAACTTGAGGCCGAGACCACGAACATGGCGCAAGAGGTGGTCAGACGACTGCGATCCGAACTGCCGGCCGCGATCCTGGAAGCATCCTGGGCTGATGCGTCGTCGTACGCGCTCTCGGCGCCGCTCGCACAACGACAGCGGGACGAGGGCCGATCCATCGTCAGCCTGCCAGCATCGACTGAGAACCCGTTGGCGAGGCCCTGCGAGAAGTGCCACCAGTCGCCCGCCTGCCGCGCCACGAGCGATGGCAATCGCTGCTGTGTTGACTGCGCCATGCGATATGCCGCCGCTGGCAACTCCTACCAGGCTGCAGGCGCACTCCGGCCGATCGTCGACGAACTCACCTCTGCGGGCGACGAGTCGGCCGCAGAGCGGCTCCCGAAGCACATGAGAGCACTCGCCGAGGTCGGGCGTGACAGCTCGCGGAACGCTGCGACTCGCGTCGCAGTCATCTACGCCGACGGGAACAACCTCGGCGTCGTGCTGAAGAAGCTGGCGGAGACGGTCGGCTTGAGATCGATCGCACGAGGCGTCGACGAGGCGACGAAGCGTGCTTTCGTTTCTGCTGCCCGGAGCCACTGTGTCACGGAACCCAACGGGCGCGGACAGCGCGATATCGGAATCATTCCCCACATCGTGGGCGGTGACGATGTCGTCGCATCCGTCACGGCCCGCTTCGCCTGGGATTTCGTGGTGACCCTTGCACGTCAGTTTGCCGATGAGATGGGCAACCAGCCATGGATCGAAGGCGCTGACGTAGCCACGCCGGATCTGTCGGTCGGCCTGGTGTTTCAGCACAAGTCCGAGCCGCTCACGCACACGTTCGACCGTGCAGCCGCTCGCCTTGCCGAAGCCAAGAAGCTCGAACGCGCGGCGTTGACCTGGCTGGACCTGCAGATCGACGGGCCAGACGAGTTCCACCCCGCCCGGCCGCTCACGTGGGTCGAGGAGCACCTCGACACGGGTCGGGAGCTCGCGGGAAGGCCGGCCCACCTGCGGCAGACTCTCCGCTCGGCTCTCGAGTGGAGGAGAGACGGCTGGCGGGCCGTGGGCGAGACCGTACGAAAGCAGGATGTCAGCGAGTTGAAGCCCATCGTTCAAGGCCCCTACACCCCTGGGCGAGCTACCGACCTCCTTTGGCTGCTCCAGATTGCCCGGGATGTAGCACCGGCGACTCGAAGGAATGAGGCATCGGCATGACGGTGATGTTCGATATGGCCTTCCACACGCCCGTTCTTCGCGCCTCTGGGTATGCCGCCGAGGGGTACGACGCGAGCGTGGACATTCAGCGGCCTATCGAAGCCGGCGCGATCAAGGGGGCGATGCGTGCTGCCGCGGAGCACGTGTTGTGCCTCCCCGCATCGCGGGTCACGCCGGTATTCGGGCCCCACACGGGCAGGCATCGATGGCATTGGCGTGTGTTGCACCAGCGACCCGTCAGGGAGTCCAGCGAAGATCAGGTCGATCTATCGGATCCGCGCACTGGCATGTTCCATCGGGTAGCTATCAAGCCGGACACCCATACAGCGAAGCCGGACCACCTGTTGCGTGCGCGCACCGCTCACCTCGAGTCCCTGTCCTTCGAAGTGATCTGGCTCGGTCGTGGCGACGGCCCGGCGGACGACCAACTGGTGCTCCGAGCGAGCGCAGGTGCCGTCCACGCCCTCGGCGCCCATCGCCGGCGAGGGCTGGGATGGGTGGGAATCGATCAGGAGCTGACTCCTGGCGAGATCGCCCGCTTGCTCGACTGGAGGGCAGGACGATGAGCACGCATCGAGTGACCTTGAACTTGCTCCAAGACGCTGCGATCGGTGACAGCCGGGCCGGCGGCCAGATGCGCACCTCACGCGACCACGTCCCGGGCTGGGTCCTCCGGGGTGCGCTCGCCGCGGCCTGGATCCGCGGCAACGGCGTACCAGACCTGGCGAATCCGAGGCGGTCGGAGTTCGTCGCACTCTTCGAGAGCGGCGACGGCGTCCGGTTCAATCCGCTCTACCGTTCCGGAGCCCCGGTGGGCTTGTCCGTTCTCGAGCACAAGCGCGGACGCGGCTGCGGTGCGAGTTTCGACGCGATTGACTTCGGTCCCGGTGGGGCGCCGCATGAATGCGACCGGGGCGACTGTCGGACCACGCTGGAGTACGCGAAGGGTGCGACGCCGAAGAGCTCCGGGACCGTGCGCCGCGACTTCACGAGTGCACTGGCGGCAGACGAAACGCCAAAGGACTCCCACCTGTATGGGCGCGAATCGCTCGACCATCGAGCCGTGCCGGAACTCGCCGGGTTCATCGGAGTGAGGGCGGATCTGCTCTCGGTCCTCACCGAACTGGGTGAACGGCTTGTGATCGGTGGTGCAGGATCGACTCGGGGCCTCGCCGAGCTGAAGATTGCTGACGAACCGAGTACGGGAGGCGGTGAGCGAGTGTCTCTCCAACCAGGCACGGCGGGCGAGCCAGCCAACCTTGTGATCCGGCTTGCCTCGCCGGGGATCTTCGTGGACTCCTTGGGCAGGCCGACTCGACTGCCAGATCCTCAGGAGCTCCGTGAAGCGCTCGGCGTCGGTGTCGTCTCGGAGGATTCGGGTCCGAAGATCCGCGCCTGGGTGCGGTGGGCCGCTGAAGGTGGGTGGCATGCCGCGTCCGGCTTACCGAAGCCGACTGAGCGGGCGGTTGCCGCGGGATCGACCTACGTCGTCACGCTCACGGAGGTACCGGATCAATCGGCGATTCGTTCGCTTGCCGAGCGGGGGCTCGGGCTCCGGCGCAGCGAGGGCTTCGGATCGTTGATGGCTGACAGCGCCCACGTCAGCCGAGCACCTGCGGTGGCTGCGATGTTCGGGGCCGGCCAGGTTCTGGGTTCGGCCCGAGTTCGGGGCACGGTCCTGGACCGAACCCGAAGTCTTGCGCGAGCCCGCTCGGTCAACCCCGACGCTTCCGCACCATCCTACTTCACGACCCCGCCGGATAGATATCCCACCACGATGAAGGAGTTCTTCAAGGAGATTGCTGACCTGAACAGCGACGAACTTCTTGAATTGGTCGAGTTGCTGGAGGCACGATGACCACCCGCATCGACTTCTACAAGGTAGCGTTCTCGCTCGCATCGCGCGGAGCGTCATTGACACCTGACGTACCGCCTCTCAAGTCAGGTGGACGCGTGCCTGACGGCATTCCCGTTGAGGACCATCACAAGCGTCCGACGATCCCGGGACCGACGCTGGCGGGTTCCTTGCGCGCCCACGTGCGCCTCGCCAGTCCGTCGTTCGAGGAGGAACTCTTCGGTGCCCGACTTCCGGAAGACCCGGCGCCGGACGAGAAGAGAGACAACAAGGTGGTCACGTCGAGCAGGATCCGGGTGCTGGGAGTCGTGTCCGCAGCGACGCCGGCGACTCTTGTCGACGACCATTCAACAGCGATTGATCGCGAGCGGGGTGCTGCCCGGCCGAAGACACTGCGGATGACCAAACAGATCGAGGCGGGCGCGTCGTACGTGGCATATCTTCGCGCCGACGACCTCTCCGCCGATGCCAGGAGTGCGTGGCATACGGCGCTGGAAACCTGGACCCCGCTGTTGGGCAACGGAGTATCCGTCGGGCAAGGCGGCATCGAGATCACGAGCATCACTACCGGCCACCTTTACTTGACGACCCGGGAGGGCCTGCGCCTGTTCCTGGCGACATCGGGTCCCGATTTGGTTGAGAAGGTGCTCACCGAGTCGACGCACCTGACGATCGGCGATCGTCACACGGAAAGGTGGGAGGCGACGTTCAGGCTCGTCGGTGATCTTCACTCCTGGGACGGCACCGTGGATGGAAACCTTGCGCACAACCGAAAGCGGGGAGACCGTGCCCTTCTGACGGGCCGCTCGCTCAAGGGTGTCTTCCGGACGCGTACCGAGTACATCCTCCGGTCCGTGGGCATGGGGGCGTGTCGCGAGCAGGAGTGCGGCGATTGCCTCGCGTGCCAAGTGTTCGGCTGGCAGGAGGCGCGCGCCGACGGTCGCGGCGCACGCGCGAGTGTGAGGCCCCTCGACGCCGTGGTCTCCGATGGCCATGAGATCGAGCGCACCCACAATGCCATCGAGCGGTTCACCGGCGGCGTTGCTCAGCAACGTCGCGAGGTAGAGCACGGCGAGGCGATCGCGCATGATGACCACGGGCTGCTCTACTCCAAACAGGTGCAGCGCGGTGGGACAGTGACGTTCACCGTGGAGCGCCTCGGGGCCGACGACGAGCTGTGGGCCACCGCCCAGGCGCTGCTGACGCTCGTTGCCTGGGATATCCATGACGGCTTCGTGGGCGTCGGCGGCGGAACAACGCGCGGCTATGGCCAGCTCGAGTGGGCCGACGGTCAGGACGACGCCGGTCTTCGCCGCCAGGCGCAGGATCGACTGCGCGCGCTCGTCTCGTCTGACGCCGGACGGCGGGAGGAGAAGACCTCATGACTGCAGTGACTATCGCGCGTGGTGCATCGACGACGTGGCACGATCTTCGCGCGAACAGGCCGGGCTACACCTTCACGTGGCAGGACCTCGATGGTCTGCACTGGACGTCTGACCTGCCCTCCGACGCTCCGTACACCTCGCTGCTGCACGGCTGGTCGGCCGACGGTACGACGTTGGTGCGGATCCGGCTCGATGGCGTGCGTGTGCGGGAGGCCGTCCTTCGCCCTCGTGGCGGCGAGTCCGCAACTCTCGTCGTGCCCGAGCCGTGGGGAGCCCGCGAGACGCGTGTCGCACAACTCCACAGCCCGGACGGGGTCACGGCCGACGTGGTGCCTGCCCAGGTCGAGGTCCCCGACACCGGGAACGGCGCGTTGGTCTTCCTGGTGCCCCAAGACCTCGTGGTGCCGTGGCAGTAGCGCCTACACGGTCGCCTGGCGTCATACGTCACCCCGCGGTGGGGCCACGAGGCTTCGCGCGTTCGGCGAGGATCGGCAGGTCAGGTGAAGCGGCTGAGCGTGCGGAGCTTGTTGGTGGCGTCGAGCGCGGCGACCTTGTAGGCCTCGGACAGGGTCGGGTAGTTGAAGACGGTGTCGACCAGGTAGTCGACCGTGCCGCCGCATCCCATGACCGCCTGGCCGATGTGGACCAGGTCGGTCGCGCCGGTGCCGAACACGTGCACCCCGAGCAGCGTGCGGTCCTCCGCGTGCACGAGCAGCTTGAGCATGCCGTAGGAGTCGCCGACGATCTGGCCGCGGGCGAGTTCGCGGTAGCGCGACAGGCCGGTCTCGTAGGGGATCGCCTCGCCGGTCAGCTCGTCCTCGGTCTTCCCGACGTAGGAGATCTCCGGGATCGTGTAGATGCCGATCGGCTGCAGCGCGGTGATCTTGCCCTTCTCCTCGCCCATCGCGTGCAGCGCGGCCAGCCTGCCCTGCTCCATCGAGGTCGCGGCCAACGCCGGGAAGCCGATCACGTCGCCGACTGCGTAGATGTGGGGGACCGTCGTACGGAAGTGCTCGTCGACCGCGATCCGCCCGCGCTTGTCGGCCTCGAGGCCGGCGTTCTCCAGCTCGAGGGCGGCGGTGGCGCCCTGCCGTCCGGCGGAGTACATGACGGTCTCGGCGGGGATCCGCTTGCCGCTGGCCAGCGTCGTGATGGTGCCGTGCTCGCCGATCTCAACCTTGTTGACCGTCTCGCCGAAGCGGAAGGTCACCGCCAGGTCGCGGAGGTGGAAGCGGAGCGACTCGACGACCTCGTTGTCGCAGAAGTCGAGCATCGTGGGCCGCGCGTCCACCACCGTCACCCGGGTGCCGAGGGCGGCGAACATCGAGGCGTACTCGATCCCGATCACCCCGGCCCCGACGACGACCATCGAGGTCGGCACCGCCTCCAGCGACAGGATGCCGTCGGAGTCCACGACCCGGCGGTCGTCGAACTCGACCTCCGGCGGGCGCGCCGGCTCGGTGCCCGGCGCCAGGATGATCTTGCGCGCCTTCACCCGGATCGTGTCGGGTCCGGTGATGTCCATCGTGTGCGCGTCGACGAAGTGGGCGGTGCCGGTCAGGACGGTCACGTGGTTGCGCAGCAGTTGGTGCCGGATCACCTCGGACTCGCGCCCGATCACGTGCTGGGTGCGGGCGGTGAGGTCGCCGATCGTGATGACCTCCTTGACGCGGTACGACGCGCCGTACAGGTCCCGCTGCGACATCCCGGTGAGATAGAGCACCGCCTCACGGAGCGTCTTCGACGGGATCGTGCCGGTGTTGATGCACACGCCGCCGATCATCTGCTTGCGG
This sequence comes from Nocardioides sp., assembly GCA_039812025.1. Lineage (GTDB taxonomy): Bacteria > Actinomycetota > Actinomycetes > Propionibacteriales > Nocardioidaceae > Nocardioides. Next base: position 20,769 of record JBDHZS010000031.1, read on the forward strand.
TCGACGATCGCGACCCGCTTGCCCAGCTTGGCCGCGGCGATCGCGGCCCGATGCCCACCGGGACCGGTGCCGATCACGAGCAGGTCGTAGTCGTTCTTCATGGCGCCTCACTTCGCGTCGGTTGCCGCGATTATTCCGGGCGGCTTCGCGGGCGGGCAACAGGGTGCCCACGGTGCGGCGGGCTTGCGCCAGATACCATAGGGGGGTATGGTGTGATGCGTGACGGACGAACACGCGGAGCACCACGGGCACGGCTACATCCACCGCAAGGACGACTACCTCAAGCGCCTGCGGCGGATCGAGGGCCAGGCCCGCGGCCTGCAGCGGATGGTCGAGGAGGAGAAGTACTGCATCGACATCCTCACCCAGGTCTCCGCGATGACGAAGGCGCTGCAGTCGGTCTCGCTCGGCCTGCTCGAGGAGCACCTGAGCCACTGCGTCGTCCGCGCCGCGGCGGCCGGCGGCCCGGAGGCCGACGAGAAGATCAAGGAAGCCGCCGACGCGATCGCGCGTCTCGTCCGGTCCTGACCCACCACACATCACACCTATCAAGGAGCGAATCTCATGAGCACCGCCAGCTACACCGTCGTCGGGATGACCTGCAACCACTGCGTCGCCTCGGTCACCGAGGAGGTCGGCGAGGTCCCCGGCGTCACCGCGGTCGACGTCGACCTCGCCAGCGGCCGGCTCACGGTGACCAGCGACGCCCCGGTGAGCGAGGCCCAGGTGCGCGACGCCGTCGCCGAGGCCGGCTACTCCCTCGCCTGAGCGGCGGCCGCGAACATGAGCACTCCTGTGAAGCTGGCGGGATTCCTCGCCGTCCTCGCGCTCGTGCTGGGCGCCGGGTTCGCCGTCGGCAACGCGGTCGGCCCCTTCGGCACGGACTCCGGGGACGACGCCGAACCCGTCCATCTGAGCGCGCCGGAAGAGGACGGAGAGTCGGCACCGGGCGGGCTGATGGTCGCCGAGGGCGGCTACGCGCTCGACCTGGATGCGCCGATCCCCGAGCGCGGCCGGGCTAAGGTCTCCTTCCGGGTCCTCGGGCCGGACGGCGAGCCGGTCACCGACTACGAGGAGACCCACGAGAAGGATCTCCACTTCATCGCCGTACGGCGCGACCTGACCGGCTTCCAGCACGTCCACCCGCGCTTGGGCGCCGACGGCACCTGGACCACCAGGCTCGACCTCAGGCCGGGTGTCTGGCGGTATTTCGCGGACTTCAAGCCCGCTGGCGCCCCCCAGCTTACCCTGGGCGTGGACGCCTCGGTGGCGGGCGACTACCGCCCGGAGCCGCTGCCAACCATCAACCAGACCTCGAAGGTTGACGGCTATACCGTCATCCTCAAGGGGAGCTTGAAGGCTGGGGAAGGTCGCGAGCTGACGCTGCGGGTCGAGAAGGACGGGCGGCCGGTCACGGATCTGCAGCCCTACCTCGCGGCGTACGGCCATCTGGTCGCCCTGCGTGCCGGCGACCTCGCCTACCTCCACGTCCACCCCGAAGGCGAGCCGGGCGACGGCACTCCCTCGGGCCCCGACATCACGTTCCACGCCACGGCGCCGTCGGCCGGCGACTACCGGCTCTTCCTCGACTTCAAGCACGAGGGCGTCGTGCGCACCGCCGACTTCACCACCCGCGCGGAGCCGGCCGATCCCGAGTCCCACTCCGGGTCCGGCTCGACCGAGACCGACGGCCACTCCCACTGACCCCGACCCACTGACCCAGCACCGACGCCTAAAGACCAGGAAGGAAATGCGATGAGCACGCCCCCCGGCGTGACCCCCGCCAACCACGTCGAGCTCGCGATCGGCGGCATGACCTGCGCATCGTGCGCGAACAGGATCGAGCGCAAGCTCAACAAGCTCGAAGGGGTCACCGCCAGCGTGAACTACGCCACCGAGAAGGCTCGGGTCGACTACGCCGACGGCATCGAGCCGGAGACGCTGGTCGAGACCGTCGAGCAGGCGGGCTACACCGCACAGCTCCCGAGGGCGAAGGACGAGCCTGCCGACGGCGCCGAGGCGGACGACGACCCGGTGCGTGCGCTGCGTCAGCGCCTGATCGTCTCGGCGGTCCTCACCGTCCCGGTGATAGCCATGGCGATGATCCCGGCACTCCAGTTCACCTATTGGCAGTGGCTCTCGCTGACCCTGGCCGCGCCGGTGATCGTGTGGGGCGGCTGGCCCTTCCACAAGGCCGCCTGGGCCAACCTCAGGCACGGCGCGGCGACGATGGACACGCTGATCTCGCTCGGCACCGGCGCGGCGTTGGGCTGGTCGCTCTACGCGCTCTTCTTCGGCACGGCCGGCGAGCCCGGCATGACGCACCCGTTCGAGTTCACGATCGGGCGCGGCGACGGCGCGGGCAACATCTACCTCGAGGTCGGCGCGGGCGTGGTCACGTTCATCCTGCTCGGACGCTACTTCGAGGCCCGCTCCAAGCGACGGGCCGGCGCCGCGCTGCGCGCCCTGCTCGAGCTCGGCGCCAAGGACGTCTCCGTGCTGCGCGACGGGCGCGAGCAGCGGATCCCCGTCGACCAGTTGACGGTCGGCGACCGGTTCGTGGTCCGGCCGGGGGAGAAGATCGCGACCGACGGCCGGGTCGCAGAAGGCTCCTCCGCGGTCGACACCTCCCTGGTCACCGGCGAGTCGGTGCCGGTCGAGGTCGGCCCCGGCGACGCCGTCGTCGGCGCGACGGTCAATGCCGGCGGCCGGCTCGTCGTCGAGGCCACCCGGGTCGGCGCCGACACCCAGCTCGCGCAGATGGCGAAGCTGGTCGAGGAGGCGCAGAGCGGGAAGGCCGAGGCGCAACGGCTCGCCGACCGGATCTCCGGGGTGTTCGTCCCGATCGTCATCGGCCTCGCGGTCGCCACGTTCGGCTTCTGGGTCGGCGCGGACGCCGGGGTCACGGCGGCGTTCACCGCCGCGGTCGCCGTACTCATCATCGCCTGCCCCTGCGCGCTCGGCCTGGCGACGCCGACGGCGCTCCTGGTCGGCACGGGACGCGGCGCGCAGCTCGGGATCCTGATCAAGGGCCCGGAGGTCCTTGAGACCACGCGCCTGGTCGACACCGTGGTGCTCGACAAGACCGGCACGGTGACCACCGGCCAGATGACGCTGGTCGACGCGGCCGTCGCGCCCGGCGAGGACGCCTCCGACGTGCTCCGGTACGCCGGCGCCCTCGAGTCCGCCTCCGAGCACCCCATCGCGCAGGCGATCGCCCGTGGCGCCGCCGAACGCGTGGGCGAGCTCCCGCCGGCGGAGGACTTCGCCAACGTCGAGGGACTCGGCGTCCAGGGCATCGCCGACGGCCACGCCGTACTGGTGGGGCGGCCGAAGCTGCTCGCGGACTGGTCGCAGTACCTGACACCCGAGCTCGAGGCGGCGATGGCCGCCGCAGCGACGGAGGGGCAGACCGCCGTCGCGGTCGGCTGGGACGGCCGGGCCCGCGGCGTCCTCGTGGTCGGCGACGCCATCAAGCCCACCTCCGCCGAGGCGATCGGGCAACTGCGCGACCTCGGGCTCACGCCGATGCTGCTCACCGGGGACAACGCCGCGGTCGCGGCCTCGGTCGCCGAGGCCGTCGGCATCGATCCGGCGCACGTCATCGCCGAGGTCATGCCGGCCGACAAGGTCGAGGTCGTCAAGCGGCTGCAGGGCGAGGGCCGCTCCGTGGCGATGGTCGGCGACGGCGTGAACGACGCCGCCGCGCTCGCTCAGGCCGACCTCGGGCTCGCGATGGGGACCGGCACCGACGTCGCGATCGAGGCCTCCGACCTCACGCTGGTCCGCGGCGACCTGCGGGCCGCGGCGGACGCGATCCGGCTCTCGCGGCGGACCCTGGGCACGATCAAGGGGAACCTCTTCTGGGCGTTCGCCTACAACGTCGCCGCGCTGCCGCTCGCTGCCGCCGGATTGCTCAACCCGATGCTGGCCGGTGCCGCGATGGCCTTCTCGTCGGTCTTCGTCGTCTCCAACAGCCTCCGGCTGCGCACCTTCAAGGCCTCCGCCGGGTGACCGGCACTCTCATGTGGTCGGCGGACGCCCGCTGAGGAATCCCGGACGGCGGCGGATTCCGCGGCGGGCTCGCCGTGCCTAGCGTCGATGGCATGGATACGAACACAGAACCACTCATCGCACACATCGCCCAGGTCAAGCTCCCGGTCACGGACTTGGCCGCGAGCGCGGCCTGGTACGCCGCCGTACTGGACCTGCGACATTGGGTCGAGATCGTCGAGGACGACGAGGTCCGCGGCGTCGGCCTGATCGACCGGGAGGGACGCTTCAACGTCTCTCTCCGGCTGCGCGAGCACTGCGCGGCCCGGCCGGTCCTGACCGGCTTCGACGTCGTCGCGTTCATGCCGCGATCGCGCGAGGCGATGGACGCGCTGGCCGCCCGCTGCGATCGGCTGGGAGTCGCCCACAGCGGGATCTCCGAGGGCCCGGAGGGATCGCGGCTCGACGTCCCCGACCCAGACGGCACCGTGCTGCGCTTCTACCACTTCACCGCGCCGACCGAGGGGTTCACCGGGATCGTGCTGGACGACGGTCGGGCGGTCGCCTCGTACGGCGAGCCGCGGCTGCGCATCGTCGATCGAGCCGCCCTCGTCTGACGCAGCGGGCGTGACCGGATCCGCGATCGCGCGCACAATGGGGTCGTGGACCCACTCGCTGCGGTACTGCGCGAGCTGCGCTTCGAGAGCGTCGGCTACCGCTGGCTGGAGTTCGAGCCGGGCTTCGAGTTCGACTTCTCCGAGCCGGGGCTGTGCGGCGTGCACGCGGTCGAGGACGGCGATTGCGACCTGCTGGTGCGCGACGGCCCGACGATGCCTCTCGCGCCGGGAGACGTCGTCGTACTCCCGCGCGGCGACCCCCACGTGCTCCGCTCCGATCGGGCGTGCACGATCCTGTGCGGCGCGTTCCTCGTCGGCGAGGCCGAGCACCCCGTGCTCGGCGCCTTGCCGCACGTCATCGCCGTGCCGCGGGACGACGACGTGGCGGCCGTCGGCCCGCTGCTGGAGCTGCTGGGTGCCGAGGCCAGGGCGCCGGGCGCGGGCAGCGAGGTGATGATGGCCCGCCTGTCGGACGCGCTGGTCGTGCAGGCGCTGCGTCACTACGCGCGCACAGCCTCGGCGTCCGGCTGGCTCGGCGCCCTGCGCGACCCGGACATCGCCCGGGTGCTGGCCGCCATCCACGCCGATCCCGGCCGCGCGTGGGATCTGGCGACGCTCGCCGGCTCGGCCGGGCTGTCGCGCGCGACCTTCTCCGCGCGGTTCACCGCGCTTCTCGGGCAGCCGGCGATGCGCTACGTCACCTCGATCCGGATGCAGCGCGCCCGGACCCTGCTGCGCGACGAGCGGCTGACCGTCGCCGCGGTCGCATCCAGGATCGGCTACGGCTCGGAGGCGTCGTTCGCGATGGCGTTCAAGCGGGTGACGGGGCAGAGCCCCGGGAGCGTCCGCGCCGCCGCCCCAGCGGGGTAGTCCCGCTCGCGTCCTCCGGCCCATCCGTCTCCTGCGGCCCACCCGTCTCTTGCGGCGCACCGCTCTCCGCTTCATCAAGTTATGCAGGGCGGGCTGCACTCTTCACGACGTACACGCCGCGAAGAGTGCGGCTCCACCTAGATAGCTTGCTGAAGCAACGGCGCAGGAACCCCGGACTCTGCTGCGATTCCAGGCCCGGGCCAACCAGCTCGGGCGTACGGCCGGGTGGTCAGGGGCGGTTGGCGTAGGGGAGGAGCGCCATCTCGCGGGCGGTCTTGACGGCGAGGGCGACCTGGCGCTGCTGCTGGGGCGTCAGGCCGGTGACCCGGCGCGAGCGGATCTTGCCGCG
>JBDHZS010000032.1:0-26000 GCA_039812025.1 Nocardioides sp.
GCTGCTCGCCGCCTACGCCGGCCAGCCGGTGGCGCTGCTCGCCGGGAGCGACGCCGCCTACGCCGAGTGGGGCGAGGCCGCCGCGTCCGCGCTGCGGGCCGCCGGCGTCCGGCACGTGATCATCGCGGGCAGGCCCACGCCGTACGCCGACGACCACTGCGCGCTCGGCGGCGACGCGCTCGCCTTCCTGCGCCGGACGAGGGAGGTCCTATGAGTGTGCCGAAGAGCTTCGCCGGGGTGCCGCTGGAGGCCGGCGGCGCGTGGACGAGCCCCGAGGGCATCGAGATCAAGCCGCGCTACGGCCCGGAGGATCTGGCCGATCTGGGGAGCCTGGACGCGCTGAACACCTGGCCCGGGCTCAGCCCGTTCCTGCGCGGGCCCTACCCGACGATGTACACCACCCAGCCGTGGACGATCCGGCAGTACGCCGGCTTCTCGACCGCCGAGGAGTCCAACGCGTTCTACCGGCGCAACCTCGCCGCCGGGCAGAAGGGGCTCAGCGTCGCCTTCGACCTGGCGACCCACCGCGGCTACGACTCCGACCACCCGCGGGTGCGCGGCGACGTGGGGATGGCGGGCGTCGCGATCGACTCGATCCTCGACACCCGCACCCTCTTCGAGGGCATCCCGCTGGACCGGATGAGCGTCTCGATGACCATGAACGGCGCCGTCCTGCCGGTGCTCGCGCTCTACATCGCCGCCGCCGAGGAGCAGGGGGTGGCGCCCGAGCAGCTGGCCGGGACCATCCAGAACGACATCCTCAAGGAGTTCATGGTCCGCAACACCTACATCTATCCGCCCGCGCCGAGCATGCGGATCATCGGCGACATCTTCCGCTTCACCGCCGAGCGGATGCCCCGCTTCAACTCGATCTCGATCTCCGGCTACCACATGCAGGAGGCCGGGGCGACCGCCGACCTGGAGCTGGCCTACACCCTCGCCGACGGCGTCGAATACATCCGGGCCGGGCTCGACGCGGGCCTGGACATCGACCGGTTCGCGCCGAGGCTGTCCTTCTTCTGGGCGATCGGCATGAACTTCTTCATGGAGGTCGCCAAGCTGCGCGCCGCGCGGGCGCTGTGGTGCCGCCTGGTGCGCGAGTTCTCCCCCGAGAACCCCAAGTCGCTCAGCCTGCGCACCCACAGCCAGACCAGCGGCTGGTCGCTGACAGCCCAGGACGTCTTCAACAACGTCGCCCGCACCTGCATCGAGGCGATGGCCGCCACCCAGGGCCACACGCAGAGCCTGCACACCAACGCCCTCGACGAGGCGATCGCGCTTCCGACCGACTTCAGCGCGCGGGTCGCCCGCAACACCCAGCTGCTGCTGCAGCAGGAGAGCGGGACCACCCGGACCATCGACCCGTGGGCCGGCTCCTACTACGTCGAGCGCCTCACCCACGACCTCGCCGACCGGGCGTGGACCCATCTCCGCGAGGCCGAGGACGCCGGCGGCATGGCGAAGGCGATCGAGGCCGGCATCCCCAAGATGCGCATCGAGGAGGCCGCCGCTCGCACCCAGGCGCGGATCGACTCCGGCGCCCAGTCGGTGATCGGGGTCAACACCTACCGGCTCGCCGCCGAGGAGCCGCTGGAGGTGCTCAGGGTCGACAACGCCGAGGTCTACCGCGCCCAGGTCGCGAAGCTGGAGCGGCTGCGGGCCGAGCGCGACCCCGACCGGGTCGCCGAGGCGCTCGCCGCGATCACCGGGGCCGCCGCGAACGGCGAGGGCAACCTGCTCGAGCTGGCCATCGCCGCCGCGCGCGCCCAGGCGAGCGTCGGGGAGATCTCCGCCGCGATGGAGACCGTCTTCGGCCGGCACCGGGCGGTGGTCCGTACCATCTCCGGGGTGTACCGGGAGGAGAGCGGCGGAGACGGCAAGGTCGCCGAGGTGCTCGCGGCCACGGCCCGCTTCGCCGAGGACGAGGGCCGGCGGCCGCGGATCCTGGTCGCCAAGATGGGCCAGGACGGCCACGACCGCGGCCAGAAGGTGGTGGTCACCGCCTTCGCCGACCTGGGCTTCGACGTCGACGTCGGGCCACTCTTCTCCACGCCGGAGGAGGTCGCCCAACAGGCGGTCGACGCCGACGTCCACATCGTCGGGGTCTCCTCGCTCGCGGCCGGCCACCTGACCCTGGTGCCCGCCCTCAAGGACGCGCTCGCCGACCTGGGCCGGCCCGACATCATGATCGTCGTCGGCGGCGTGATCCCGCCGGACGACGTCGCCCGGCTCCACGGGATGGGCGCCGCCGCGGTCTTCGGGCCCGGCACCGTGATCGCCGACTCGGCGCTGGACCTGATCGCCAAGCTGTCGGCCCAGTCCTGAGCGCACCTTCTTATGGCCAGCCCTCTCGACCTCGACGCGCTCGCCGCCGGCATCGCCGACGGCGACCGGGCGGCGGTCTCCCGGTCGATCACGCTCATGGAGTCGCGTCGTACCGATCATCGCGAGGCGGCCAGGGTGCTGCTGGCTGGGCTCGCAACGGCGACTCCGGCTGTTCGGGCCGTGCGGGTCGGCATCTCCGGGGTGCCCGGCGTCGGCAAATCGACCTTCATCGAGGCGCTCGGCGGCCTGCTCACCGAGGCCGGCCACCGGGTCGGGGTGCTCGCGGTCGATCCGTCCTCGGCGCGCACCGGCGGCTCGGTGCTCGGGGACAAGACCCGGATGCCGCGCCTGGCCGCCGACCGGCGGGCCTACGTCCGGCCCTCGCCGGCCGCGGGCACGCTCGGGGGGGTGGCGCGGGCGACCTGGCAGTCGATGGCGGTGCTGGAGGCGGCCGGGTACGACGTCGTCCTCGTCGAGACCGTCGGCGTCGGCCAGTCCGAGATCACCGTCGCCGGCATGGTCGACACCTTCGTCTTCCTCACGCTCGCCCGCACCGGCGACCAGCTGCAGGGGATCAAGCGGGGGATCGTCGAGATCGCGGACGTGATCGCGGTCAACAAGGCCGACGGCGACAGCGCGCGGGAGGCCGCCGTCGCCGCCCGCGACCTCGGGGGCGCGATCCGGATGGTCTACCGGGGGAGCGCCGGCTGGGTGCCGCCGGTGCTCACCTGCTCGGGCTTGACCGGGGCCGGCGTCGAGGACGTCTGGACGCGCGTCGGCGACCACCGCGCGCACCTGGGCGCCGACGGGCTGGCGCGCAAGCGGGCCGGGCAGCAGGTGGACTTCGCGTGGCGGCTGGTGCGCGACGAGCTCGACCACCGGCTGGACGCCTCGCCGGGGGTGCGGGCGATCCGCGACGGTGTCGACGCGGCGCTGCTGCGCGGCGAGCTGAGCGCCCCGGACGCGGCGGACCGGCTGCTGGCGGCGTACGACGGCCACCTGCTGGACACCGAATCGGAGCAGAGCCCGTTGTGAACTAAGCTGGCCGCCGCCATGGCGGACTCCAGCGACTCATCTCAACACAGCTCCGATCCTCATGCGGTGATCCGCGAGGTCGTCGAGAAGTACACCGAGCAGCTGGTCGACCTCCGCCGCGACATCCACGCGCACCCGGAGCTCTCCTGGAAGGAGAAGCGCACCACCGGCATCGTCGCGGACGCGCTCTCCGACGCGGGGCTGCGGGTGCGGGTGCTCCCCAGCAGCGGGCTCTACGCCGACCTCGGCGCGGGCGACGGGCCGGTCGTCGGGTTGCGCGCCGACCTCGACGCGCTCCCGATCGAGGACCGCACCAACGACCCCTGGGCCAGCGGCAAGGGCGGGGTGGCGCACGCCTGCGGCCATGACCTGCACACCGTCGCGCTGATCGGCGCAGGGCTCGCGCTCGCCGAGCTGAGCGCGCGCGGGGCGCTGCCCGGCCGGGTCCGGCTGCTCGCCCAGCCCGCCGAGGAGGTCATGCCCGGCGGCGCCCAGCACGTGATCGACCACGGCGGCCTTGACGGCCTCACCAGCATCTTCGGGCTGCACTGCGACCCCGCCCTCGACGTCGGCCGGGTCGGCCTGCGCGAGGGTCCCCTGACCGGCGCGGCCGACGCCATCGACATCCGCGTCGTCGGCAAGGGCGGCCACACCTCGCGCCCGCATCTGACCCAGGACCTGACATTCGCGATCGGAAAGCTGATCACCGAGCTGCCCGCGATCCTGTCGCGGCGGATGGACCCGCGCGCCGGCGTCAGCCTGGTGTGGGGCGTCGTCAACGCCGGCGCCGCCCACAATGTGATCCCCTCCGAGGGCCGGCTCGCCGGCACCGTCCGGATGCTCGACCCCGTCGCCTGGGGCGAGGCGGAGCGGATGATCCGCAGCTTCGCCGAGCAGATCGTCCGGCCCTACGGCGTGGCCGCCGACGTGCGCTACGTGCGCGGCGTGCCGCCGGTGGTCAACGAGTCCCGGGCGACCGGCGTGCTCGCCGACGCGGTCGGCACGGTGCTCGGCCCGGATGGCCAGGTGCCGACCGTGCAGAGCCTCGGCGGCGAGGACTTCGCGTGGTACCTCGAGCGGATCCCGGGCGCGATGGCCCGCCTCGGCACCCGGACCCCGGGCGGCCCGACCTTCGACCTGCACCAGGGCGACCTCCGCGTCGACGACCGGGCCGTCGCGATCGGCGCCCGGCTGCTCGCCGAGTCCGCGCTGCTCGCCCTCACCGACCCCAAGCTCGTGCCCGAGCGGACCCAGAACCCCCTGCCCCTCGGCTGACGCTCAGCCGGCCAGGGACGCCGCCCAGGTGTGCCAGCTCGCGCCGTCGCGCTCGGCCGCCGTGGCCGCGTCGGCGCCGTAGAGCGAGAGCCAGAGGCTGACGCCGAACGCCTCCCCGGAGCCCTCGACGGCGAGGAAGCCGGTGCCCGGCGTCGGCGAGTCGAGGAGGAAGACCAGGACCCGCTCGCCTCGGAAGACGATCGTGCCGGACAGCGGCGCGGCCGGCCCGGCGACGATCCGGTCGCCGTCGATCTCGAACCCGGCGAGCAGCGAGGTCCACAGCGCGTCCGCGCCGTCCGGGGCCGGCACCATCGCCATCGCCTGCACCCGTGCCGCGGGCTGCCCGGCGAAGTGCCGCAGGTGCAGGGCCAGCACCTGCAGGAAGATCCGCCAGCCGTTCTCCATCGCGTCGTACTGGTCGTCCCACCCCTCGCCGTACCCGAAGCCGCTGTTGACCAGCCGCACGACGCAGCTGCCGGCGTCGGTGGCCTCCACCAGGAACTCGAAGGCCATCCCGCCGGTCGGCTCCGGCTGCTCGCCGTAGGCGAACCGGTGAGGTGGCTCCCAGCCCTGGACGTGGCCGTGGACCTGCATCTCCTCGCCCTCGCCGAAGGACTGCGTGATCGCTCCTTCGGCACGCTCCTCGACGGTGGTGGGCACGAACCAGGCCGAGATGCCGGGACCGGTCGCGATCGCCTCCCACACCTCCTCGGGGGTGCCGGCGACCTCGATCTCGAGTTCGATGGCGCGCGTGTCTTCTCCGGTGGGCTCGGTCATGGCTGGGTCTCCTGTCGGGAGTGGGGATGGGCGATCACGACCAGCCGGTGCCAGCGGCCGCCGGGGGCCTGCTCGTCGTGGTAGCGGGCGGCCAGCGAGGTGACCGCCTGAGTGAGTTCGTCGGCGAACGCTGCCCGCTCGCCCGCGTCGCGGAACCGGATCTCGGTGTCGATCGTGAGCGTGGCCAGCGTCCGGCCGGCGCGGTCCGCGCCGCGGGTCAGGGCGCCGACCTCCCTGATCGCCCGGGCGGCGACGGCCAGCAGGTAGCGGGCCGAGAGCCGGTCCGGCCGGCCGGCGAGGTCCGCGGCCGCCCGGTCCGCCGCGGCGTCGCCGAGCGCGGCGGGCGAGACGACGTACGACGACGCCGACGCCCGGAGCACCCGCTCGGTGACTCCGCGCCTCGGGCGCTCCTCGACCAGCTCGACCAGCCCGTGTCGCTCGAGCGCGCGCAGGTGGTAGTTGACCTTCTGGCGGGGGAGATCGAGCGCCGCCGCGAGCTGCGTCGCGGAGGCCGGCTCGTCGGCCAGCCTGGCCAGCAGCCGGCTCCGGATCGGATCGATCGCCACGATCGCCGATGCCGGGTCGTCGATCACCTCCACGCTGCGCATGGCCCCACTCTGCAATTTGACAATAATGTTTGTCAATACGTCGATCACCGTCATCGCGCGGGGTAGTCCCCAACGTTTCGCAGGGGTTACTGACGCGTAACCCCTGCAGAACGTTGGGGACTACCCCGCCGGGAGGGGGACGGTCGCGGGCTACGGGAGGATCGCCCACCACCAGCGGGACCAGCCGGCGAGCGGGATGCGGCCGTCGTGGAGCTCGTCGAGCGGCACGGGGACCAGCTCCCCGGCGCTGGGCTCGTAGATGACGACCGTGTCGACGTCCACATCCACGGCGAGTACGACGTGGCGCGGGGCCCGCCGCGTGCCGATGTAGAGCGGAGCGGGCCTCCTGGGCAGCTCGAAGGCCAGCGTCGAGACCACGGCGTGGCCGCCGGACCGTGCCCAGTATCGCGTGTGGCCGGCGGACAGCTCCCGCGCGACGGCCCAGGGCGGCGTCCCGAGCCGGCGCGGCCACGGCGGCTGCCACCTGCCGCTGAGGTCGACGGGCGAGGTGATCCGGCGGTGCGTCCGGCGCACCTCGGCGGCGAACCGCTCCTCGGGATCGCCGTCCAGCTCATACCCGGTCCGCGGATGCCGGCCGGTCATCAGCAGCTCGGCGTACCCGGCGTCCTTCAGCGCCCGCGCCACGACCAGGCACGTCGCGCCGCAGGCGACCTGGTTGGGCTGGCGCGGCCTCGTCGCCAGCAGTTGGGAACTCCACGACTCGCTCACAGGCGGATTATCCCGGAGTAGGGTCGCGGGGTGGGCGCGGCGTACTCCTTCCGGTCATCGTGGGACGTCGAGGCACCACAGGAACGGGTCCGCGAGGTGCTCGGCGACCTGGCCCGCTATCCCACCTGGTGGCCGCAGGTGCGGGCGGTCGCGACCCTGGGCCAGGACGAGCGCGGCCGCGACGGGGCGCGGGTGCTCGCCCGCTCGACGCTGCCCTACACGCTCGACCTGCTGCTGCGGGAGGTGCCGCGCGACGACGGGGTGCTGGAGACCGCGATCGACGGCGACCTGGTGGGTACGGCGCGGTGGCGGCTGAGGGCGACCGAGACCGGCATCCACCTGGACTACGAGCAGGACGTCGTCGTCGCCGGCTGGCTGGGCCGGCTCACCCCGCTGCTGCGGCCGGTGCTGTCGTGGAACCACGCCCGGATGATGGCCGGCTGCCGGGCCGGGCTGGCCCGGACGCTCGCCTGACGGATCCGGGCGCGGGAAGTCTCAGATGCCGGGCAGGCGCGGGGCCTCAGAGACCGATCGAGCGGCAGGGGCGGCGCCGGAGCGCGGCCACGTAGTCCGCCGGCGCGTCGGCGGCCTCGGCGGCATCCGCGAGCACCCCCAGGTACGACGCGCTGGGAAGCCCGCCCTCGTAGGCCGCGAGCACGTAGGTCCAGGTCACCAGCTCGCCGGCGAGCGTGGAGACCCGCACCCGGGTCTTGAGGTAGAGCCCGCTGTCGGCGGCCTCCCAGGCGTCGAGTTGGTCCTCGTCGTCCTCCGACACATCGTACACCGCGACGAAGACCTGCTCCAGCGGGTCCTCCACGATCGTGGACAGCGCGCCGTCCCAGCCGTGCTCCTCGCCGCCGAACGTCAGCCGCCACCCGGTCAGCCAGCCCGTCGTGCGCAGCGGCGAGTGCGGGCAGCGCTCGCTCATCCGGACGGGGTCCAGGTTGGTCCCGTAGGCGGCGTAGAGGGGCATGGACAGCAAGGCTAATGGGTGCCACCGACAGGCACTCGCCCAACGGGCCCGGCACCGCGGGGTCGATCTGCACTAACCTGTCCACCGTGACTGATACCCACTTCGATGTCCTGGTCCTCGGCGCCGGTCCCGGCGGCTACGTCGCGGCGATCCGCGCGGCACAACTCGGCAAGAAGGTCGCCGTGGTCGAGGAGAAGTATTGGGGAGGCGTCTGCCTCAACGTCGGCTGCATCCCCTCCAAGGCGCTGCTCAAGAACGCGGAGCTCGCCCACACGCTGACCCACGAGAAGGCCAAGTTCGGCATCGAGGGCGACGCGACGATGTCCTACGGCCCGACCCACAAGCGGTCGCGCGCCGTCAGCAGCGGGATCGTCCGCGGCGTCCACTTCCTGATGAAGAAGAACAAGATCACCGAGATCCACGGCTGGGGCACGCTGACCGGGCCGCAGGGGATCGACGTGGCGGCCTCGGACGGATCGAAGACGTCGTACACCTTCGACAACCTGATCCTCGCCACCGGCGCCACCGTGCGGATGCTGCCGGGCATCTCGGTCAGCGACAACGTCGTCACCTACGAGGAGCAGATCCTCGACAACGAGCTGCCCGGCTCGATCATCATCGGCGGCTCGGGCGCGATCGGCGTTGAGTTCGCCTACGTGATGAAGAACTTCGGCGTCGACGTCACGATCGTGGAGTTCCTCGACCGGATGGTGCCCACCGAGGACGTCGACGTGAGCAAGGAGCTGCTCAAGCACTACAAGAAGCTCGGCGTGAAGGTGCTGACCTCCACCGCCGTGCAGGGCGTCGAGGACACCGGCTCCGGGGTGCGGGTCACCGTCGCGCCGGCCGGCGGCGGGGACTCCCAGGTGCTCGAGGCCGACAAGTTCCTCTCCGCCTTCGGCTTCGCCCCGCGGGTCGCCGGCTACGGGCTCGAGGCCGCCGGCGTGGCGGTCACCGACCGCGGCGCGATCGCCGTCGACGAGTACTGCCGCACCAACGTCCCGGGCGTCTACGCCATCGGCGACGTCACCGGCAAGATGATGCTCGCCCACGTCGCCGAGGCGATGGGCATCGTCGCCTCGGAGACGATCGCCGGCGCCGAGACGATGCCGATCAACTACGACATGATCCCGCGCGCGACGTACTGCCAGCCCCAGATCGGCTCCTTCGGTTACTCCGAGGCCCAGGCCCGCGAGAAGGGGTACGACGTGAAGACGGCGACCTTCCCCTTCACCGCGAACGGCAAGGCGATGGGCCTCGGCGAGGCGGTCGGCTTCGTCAAGGTGGTCGCCGACGCGGAGTACAACGAGTTCCTCGGCGCGCACATGATCGGCCCCGACGTGACCGAGCTGCTGCCGGCGCTGACGCTCGCGCAGCAGTGGGACCTGACCGCCGACGAGGTGGCGCGCAACGTCTTCGCCCACCCGACGCTCACCGAGGCGGTCAAGGAGGCCGTGCACGGCATCACCGGGCACATGATCAACTTCTAACTCCCTCGGGCCCGGCCGGAGGTGCCGGGCGTCGCGGGCCTAGTGGCAAGGCACCAGCAGAGGAGACAAGCAGGCATGGCTGAGAAGGTCGTCATCATCGGCGGCGGTCCGGGCGGCTACGAGGCGGCGCTGGTCGCCGCGCGGGCCGGAGCGGACGTGACCATCGTCGACACCGACGGGATCGGCGGGTCCGCGGTGCTCACCGACTGCGTGCCCAGCAAGACCCTGATCGCCACCGCGGAGGTGATGGACGACCTGCCGACCGCGCCCACGCTGGGCATCGTCGCGTACGACGACGAGGGCGACGTCGCCACCACGCTCGCGGTGGACATCGCCAAGCTGAACGAGCGGGTGCTGCGGCTGGCCGAGTCCCAGTCCGCGGGCATCGCCGCCCGGCTGGACCAGGGGGGCGTGAAGGTCGTCTCCGGTCGCGGGCGGCTCGACGGCCCGAGCCGGGTGATCGCGGCCAAGCCCGACGGCGGCGAGGAGGCCTTCGACGCCGACGTGGTGCTCATCGCGACCGGCGCCTCGCCGCGGGTCATGTCGACCGCGATCCCCGACGGCGAGCGGATCCTCACCTGGGAGCAGGTCTACTCGCTCAAGGAGAAGCCCGAGAAGCTGATCGTGGTCGGCTCCGGCGTCACCGGCGCGGAGTTCGCCTCGGCGTACCTCGCCTTCGGCATCGACGTCACCCTGGTCTCCTCGCGCGACCGGGTGCTGCCCGGCCAGGACGAGGATGCCGCCAGGCTGCTCGAGGAGGTCTCGACCCGCCGCGGGATGAAGCTGCTCGGCCGGTCCAGGATGGCGTCGGTGGCCCGCGACGGCGACACGGTGACGGTCACGCTCGAGGACGGCCGGACGGTCGAGGGCTCGCACTGCCTGCTCGCGCTCGGCTCGGTGCCCAACACTACCGACATGGGGTTGGAGGAGGCCGGCGTGCTGCTCGGCCCGGGCGGCTTCATCACCGTCGACCGGGTCTCGCGCACCGGGGCGCGGGGCGTCTACGCCGCCGGCGACTGCACGGGCGTCTTCATGCTCGCCAGCGTCGCGGCCATGCAGGGCCGGATCGCGATGTGGCACTCCATGGGCGAGGCGGTGGCGCCGCTGGACCTGTCCCAGGTGTGCGCCAACGTCTTCACCTCGCCCGAGATCGCCACAGTCGGCTGCAGCCAGGAGCAGGTCGACGCGGGCAAGGTGCTCGCCGACGTGCAGACCTACGAGCTGGCCAGCAACGCGCGGGCCCGGATGCAAGGCATCACCGACGGCTTCATCAAGCTCTTCACCCGCCCGGCGAGCGGGACGGTGCTCGGCGGCGTCATTGTGGCGCCGCGGGCGAGCGAGCTGATCTACCCGGTCTCGCTCGCGGTGTCCAAGCACCTCACTGCCGAGGAGCTGGCGAACGCCTTCACCGTCTACCCCTCGATGTCCGGCTCGATCGCCGAGGTCGCTCGCCGGGCCCACCCGAAGTAGTCGTTGTAGGGCGCCGCCGGAACTGGTGGCCATTCGGCGTTGGGCCCGCGGAACTGGTCTCATATGGCGCCGCTACTCGCGAGTAGCCTGCCATTCAAGACCAGTTGCGGGAGGCCGACGCCAACCAAGACCAGTTGCGAGCGGGGCGACCTCAGCCGAGCTCCAGCACCAGGTCGCCGCCCTCGACGCTCTGGGTGCGGGAGAAGGCGAGACGCCGTACGACGCCGGCGACCGGCGCGGTGATGGCGGCCTCCATCTTCATCGCCTCGATCGTCGCGACCACGTCGCCGACGGCGACCTCGTCGCCCTCGGCGACCGCGACCGTGACCACGCCCTGGAAGGGCGCGGCGACGTGGCCGGGGTTGCGCGGGTCGGCCTTCTCGGCACTCGCCACGGTCGAGGCGACGCTGCGGTCGCGCACCGAGACGGGCTTGAGCTGGCCGTCCATCGTGGTCATCACGGTCCGGTAGCCGCGCTCGTCGGCGGCGCCGATCGCCTCCAGCCCGACCAGCACCTGCCGGCCCTCGCCGAAGTCGATGCGGTGCTCGCCGCCGGTGGAGAGGCCGTAGAGGTACTCCCGCGTCGGCAGGATCGACACGTCGCCCCAGGTCTCGCGTGCCTCGTCGAACTCCCGGGTCGGGCCGGGGAAGAGCAGCCGGTTGAGGGTACGACGCCGGTCGGTGTCCAGCGCCGCGGAGTCCTCCTCGCTCAGCGTCCCGGCCGAGGGCTGCCAGGACCGGCCCGCCAGCGCCTTGCTCCGGAACGGCTCGGGCCAGCCGCCCGGCGGGTCGCCGAGCTCGCCGTTGAGGAAGCCGATCACCGAGCCGGGGATGTCGAACGCGCCCGGGTTGGCCTCGAACTCGGCCGGGTCGGCGCCGGCAGCGACCAGCGCGAGCGCGAGGTCGCCGACCACCTTCGAGGACGGGGTGACCTTGACCAGGTTGCCGAGGATCCGGTTCGCCGCGGCGTACATGTCCTCGATCTGCTCGAACTTCTCGCCCAGCCCGAGCGCGATCGCCTGCTGCCGCAGGTTGGAGAGCTGGCCGCCGGGGATCTCGTGGGTGTAGACCCGCCCGGTCGGCGACGGCAGGCTGGACTCGAAGGGGGCGTAGACGCGGCGGGCGGCCTCCCAGAAGGGCTCGAGCTCGCACGCGGCGGCCAGCGAGAGGCCGGTGGCCCGCTCGGTGTCGTCGGTCGCGGCGATCAGCGCCGAAAGCGGCGGCTGCGACGTCGTCCCGGCCATCGGCGCGGAGGCGACGTCGACCGCGTCCACGCCGGCGTCGATCGCGGCGAGCAGGGTCGCGAGCTGGCCGCCGGGGGTGTCGTGGGTGTGCAGGTGCACCGGCAGGTCGAACTCCGAGCGCAGCGCCGTGACCAGCCGCCGCGCGGCCGGCGCCCGCAGCAGGCCCGCCATGTCCTTGATCGCCAGCACGTGCGCGCCCGCCTCGACGATCCGCTCGGCGAGCCGCAGGTAGTAGTCGAGGGTGTAGAGCTTCTCGCCCGGGTCGGAGAGGTTGCCGGTGTAGCACAGGGCCACCTCGGCGACGCTGATCCCCGTCGCGCGCACCGCCTCGATCGCGGGCCGCATCTGCTCGACGTCGTTGAGGGCGTCGAAGATCCGGAAGACGTCGAGCCCGGTCTCGGCCGCCTCGGCGACGAAGGCGTCGGTCACCTGTCGCGGGTACGGCGTGTAGCCGACCGTGTTGCGACCGCGCAGCAGCATCTGCAGGCACACGTTGGGCATCGCCTCCCGCAGGGAGGCCAGCCGCTCCCAGGGGTCCTCGGATAGGAAGCGCAGCGCCACGTCGTACGTCGCGCCGCCCCAGCACTCCACCGACCACAGCTGCGGGGTCAGCCGCGCGACGTGGCCGGCGACGTCGAGCAGGTCGCGGGTGCGGACCCGGGTGGCGAGCAGCGACTGGTGCGCGTCGCGGAAGGTGGTGTCGGTGACCGCGACCGCCTCCTGCTCGCGCAGCGCGCGGGCGAAGCCCTCGGGTCCGAGCCGGGCCAGGAGCTGCCGGCTGCCCTCGGGGGGCGCCGTCTTCAGGCTGACCTTCGGCAGCTTGGCGACCGGGTCGACCGCGCCGGCGCCGGCGGTGTTCGGGCCGTGCGGCTGGTTGACCGTGACGTCGGCGAGGTAGCCCACGAGCTTGGTGGCGGCGTCGCCGTAGGAGCGGGCGGTCAGCAGCTGCGGGTGGGTCTCGATGAACGCGGTGGTGACGCCGCCCGCCCGGAAGTCCGGGTCGTCGAGGACGGCCGCCAGGAAGGCGACGTTGCTCGCGACGCCGGTGATCCGGAACTCCGCGATCGCGCGCCGGGCCTTCTGCACCGCGGCGTCGAAGCTGGGGCCGCGGCAGGTCAGCTTGGCCAGCATCGAGTCGAAGTGGGCACTGACGACGGCGCCGGTGTACGTCGTACCGCCGTCGAGGCGGACGCCCGCGCCGCCGGGGGAGCGGTATTCGGTGATCTTGCCGGTGTCGGGGCGGAAGTTGTTGGCCGGGTCCTCGGTGGTGATCCGGCACTGCAGCGCGAAGCCGCGGGTGGTGACGCGGTCCTGGGAGAGGCCGAGGTCGGCCAGGGTCTCGCCGGCGGCGATGCGCAGCTGCGCCTGCACCAGGTCGACGCCGGTGACCTCCTCGGTGACCGTGTGCTCGACCTGGATGCGTGGGTTCATCTCGATGAAGACGTAGTTGCCGGCCGGGTCGAGCAGGAACTCCACCGTGCCCGCGTTGCGGTAGCCGATCGCGCGCGCGAACTTCACCGCGTCGGCGCAGATCCGCTCCCGGATCACCGGGTCGAGGCGGGGCGCCGGCGCGATCTCGACCACCTTCTGGTGGCGGCGCTGGACCGAGCAGTCGCGCTCGTAGAGGTGGATGACTCCGTCGGCCTTGTCTGTGCTATCCGAGAGGATCTGCACCTCGATGTGCCGGGGGTCCACGACCGCCTGCTCGATGAAGACCGTCGGGTCGCCGAAGGCGCCGTCCGCCTCGCGCATGCAGGTCTCGACCGCCTCGCGCAGGTCGGCCGGGTCGTCGACGCGGCGCATGCCCCGGCCGCCGCCGCCCGCGACCGCCTTGACGAAGAGCGGGTAGGGCAGGTCCGCCGCGGCCGCGACCAGCTCGTCGGCGTCGGTGCTCGGCGGCACCGAGGCGAGCACCGGCACGCCGGCCGCGCGGGCCGCGTCGATGGCGCGGGCCTTGTTGCCCGCCAGGGCCAGCACGGCGGCCGGCGGCCCCACGAAGGTGATCCCCGCGTCGGCGCAGGCCTTGGCCAGCTTCGGGTTCTCCGAGAGGAAGCCGTAGCCGGGGTAGACGGCGTCCGCGCCCGCCCGCACCGCGACGTCGACGATCCCGTCCGGGTCGAGGTAGGCCTTGACCGGGTGGCCGCGCTCGCCGATCAGGTAGGCCTCGCCCGCACGCAGCCGGTGCTCGGACCAGCGATCCTCGTGCGGGAACACCGCCACCGTCTCGGCCCCGACCTCGTACGCCGCCCGGAACGCCCGCACCGCGATCTCGCCGCGGTTGGCCACCAGCACCTTGGAGAACATGCGACGAAGGCTATCTGGATTCCCGTCTCCGGCTTCGATCCGTCTGCGGATTGACCAGCGGTTTTTCGTGGCGGCGCCGCAGACGAAACTCAACTCAGCGGCGCGCTACGCGGACGGTGAGGTACGTCGAGCGCAGGCCGAAGTCCCAGCGCAGGTCGTCGCCGCTCATCCGGACCCTGCCGCGGTTGCCGACCAGGGTGACCGTCTGGATGCGGCCGCCCCACTGGCCGTGGCCGTCGCGGGAGTTGACGACGATCCGGCGCAGGTTGCCGATCGCGGGGTACTTGCGCTCGATCGCCCGGTCGGTCACCTTCACCTTCCAGTCGTGCACGGGATTGCCCGACCACCCGTCGTACGGGTCGCGCTTGGCCCGCAGGTAGCGCTGCGAGCCCGGCGCGGTCCAGCCGCCGCTGCTCGCGGAGAACTGGGTGAAGGCCGGGGCGCCGCCATGGGTCCGGATCTCGCGCTCGGTCGCCGCGACCGCCGCATTCGAGGCCGGGTGCTCGGCGGTCTTCCCGCCGTAGACCTGGCAGGCGGTGGTGTCGCAGGTGTCGTAGCGCCGGCCGCTCTGCTGCCTGGCCGCCGAGCGCTCGAAGGCCGCATACGTCCGGGCGGCCACCGCCTGGGCGCGGACCGCGGCCGGGCTCCACGAGGCGGGGATCTCCAGCGGGACGACGCCCCGCAGGTAGGCGTCCAGGCCGAGCACGTTGACCACGTCGCGACCCGAGGCGCCCGGCACGAGGCGGAGCTTGCCACGGTAGGCGCGCGGGCCGCTCGGGGTCTCGGCGGTGACGGCCGCGCCGCCCGCGGCGAACTGGCCGGGTCCTGAGAGCGTCCGCCACCCCCGCCAGGTCCCGTTGCGGCGCCGCTCGACGGCGGTGTCGCCCGCGGCGTTAGCGCGCAGCCGCCAGTGGCTGGCCGGCCTCGGCAGCCGCCGGGTGGTGCCGGTGCCGAGGTCCGTCACGCGCAGCCCCGAGCGAGCCCGCACCGTGAGGACGCCCGAGGTGAGCGCGGTGAGCCGGACCCGGATGCTGCCCTTCGCGGTGCCCTTGCGCGTGCCGGGGTAGTAGAAGGAGAGGATTTTGCGGTGGCCCAGCCCCTGGCGGGCGGCGCCCTCCGCGCCGTACTGGCTCAGTCCCTTGCCGTGGCCGTAGCCGTGGCCAACGAACGTGACCGTGGCCCGCTTGGGGACCTTCCAGGAGTCCGCGGCGTGGGCGGGTGCGGGGACGAGCACGGCGGTGGCGAGCGCGGTCGCCAGGACGGCGGCGGCCAGGGCGGAACGGCGGGGGTGCCGGGGCATCTCGGGGCTCCAGAGTGTTGCGAAAGTGATGGAAGTGATCAATGTGGTTACCGATGCGAACACGCCCGAATGTCGCCTGGCAATGGGCTGCGAATAACTACAAATGTGTAATTCGGGGGGGCGGGTATCCTGGGTCACATGATCTGGGTCGTCTTGGCAGTGGCGCTCGTCCTCATCGGCGCCGTCGTCGTCTCGCGCCGCGTCGAGGCCCAGCGGAAGGAGGCCCGCCGGCTCGAGTCGGTCGCCAAGGTCAGCAAGGTCGCGGAGGAGGACATCACCCGCTTCGGCGAGGAGCTGATGCTGCTCGACGCCGACACCTTCACCACGAGCCTGGACGAGGGGATGCGCCAGGACTACCAGCGCGCGCTCGACAGCTACGAGACCGCGGGCCGCCAGCTGCGAGACGTCAAGGTCGCCGACGACGTCACCGAGGTGACGCGGACCCTGGAGGACGGCCGCTACGCGCTGGCGTGCGTCCGGGCCCGGGTCGCCGGCGAGCCGCTGCCCAAGCGGCGCCCGCCCTGCTTCTTCAACCCCAGCCACGGGCCGGCGCTCACCGACGTGCTGTGGTCGCCGCCCGGCGGGGTGCAGCGCGACGTGCCCGTCTGCATGGCCGACGCCGAGCGGGTCGCGCAGGGCGCCGAGCCCGACACCCGCAAGGTGCAGGTCGGCAACAAGATGGTGCCGTGGTACCAGGGGGGACCCGCCTACGGGCCCTACGCCGGCGGCTACTACGGCGCCTACGCCATGCACGGGCTCTTCCCCGGCTTCATCATCGGCTCGATGATGATGGGCGGCACCTTCGCCGACCAGTCCCTCGCGGAGGGCGCCGAGGGTGGCTCGGGTGAAGGCGGCGTCGACTACAGCGGGGAGGACTACAGCAGCGATTGGTCCGGCGGCGGGGACGTCGGCGGCGGTGACATGAGCGGCGGTGGCGGCTACGACCTCGGTGGCGGCGGCGACATCGGCGGGGGCGGTGGCTACGACATCGGCGGCGGAGGCGACATCGGGTTCTTCTGACGCTCCCGCAGTGGGCCCTCCCCAAAGCCTCGCCGTACCGGCACAATCAGCCGTGAGTTGAGTCGAGCGGCGAGGAGACCGAGATGGCACGCAGTGTGTACGTGACCGCACCCGAGGGTCACACCGGCAAGTCGGCGATCGCGCTCGGGCTCGTCGAGCTCTTCGCCGCCCAGGTGCGGGTCGGGGTCTTCCGGCCGATCATCCGCTCCGCCTCGGCCGTCGACTCGGTCACCGAGATGCTGCTGGAGTACGACGGCGTCGACCTCGCCTACGACCAGTGCGTGGGGGTCACCTACGACCAGGTGAACGCCGACCCGGAGGCGGCGATGGCCGAGATCATCGGCCGCTACCGGGCGATCGAGGGTCAGTGCGACGTGGTGGTGATCGTCGGCACCGACTACTCCGACGTCACCGGCGCGACCGAGCTCTCCTACAACGCCCGGATCGCCGCCAACCTCGGCTCCTCGGTGCTGCTGGTCGTCTCCGCGCTCAACCGGGCCGCCGCGGACGTGCGGCAGATGGTCGACTTCGCCAGCGCCGAGCTCGCCGCCAACCACGCCGAGGTGGTCGCGGTCGTCGCCAACCGCGCCGCGCCCGAGCATCTGGCCGCCGTCGCGGAGGAGCTCTCGGTCGAGCCGGTCCCGACCTGGGTGCTGCCCGACGTACCGCTGCTCTCCGCGCCCGCCGTCGCCGACCTGATGGCCGCCGTCGACGGCACCCTGATCGGCGGCGACGAGGCGCTCCTCGAGCGCGAGGCGGAGGACACCATCGTCGGCGGGATGACGATGGACCACATCATCGACCGGCTCTCCGACGGCTGCGTCGTGATCGTCCCCGGCGACCGCTCCGAGGTGGTCCTCGCGATGACCGCCGCCCACGCCGCCGAGGGCCTGCCGTCGCTGGCCGGCCTGGTCCTCAACGGCGGCTACCTGCCGTCCCCGCAGGTCACGAGGCTGATCGAGGGGCTCGGCGCCCGGCTGCCGATCATCTCCACGGAGCTGCGGACCTACGAGGCGGCCCGGGCCGTCGCCGAGACCCGCGGTGTCCTCGGCGCCCGCTCCCAGCGCAAGCTGGACATCTCCCGCTCGACCTTCCGCCAGCACGTGGACGGCGAGCGGCTGCTGAAGGCCGTCGACCTGCCGCGCTCGCCGGTGGTGACGCCGCTGATGTTCGAGTACGACCTGATCGAGCGGGCCCGCGCCGACCGCAAGCACATCGTGCTCCCCGAGGGCATCGACGACCGGGTGCTCCGCGCCGCCAGCACCCTGATCGCGCGCGACGTCGCCGACCTGACGATCCTCGGCGACGAGGGGGTGGTCCGCGCGCGGGGGAGCGAGCTCGGCCTCGACCTGGGGCCCGCGCAGATCATCGACCCGACGCGGTCCGAGCTGCGCGAGAGGTTCGCGGAGCAGTACGCCGAGATCCGCAAGCACAAGAACATGACGCTCGACCGGGCCTGGGAGATCGTGGCCGACGTCTCCTACTTCGGCACCATGATGGTGCACCTCGGGCTCGCCGACGGCATGGTCTCCGGGGCGAAGCACACGACCGCGCACACGATCCGGCCGTCGTTCGAGATCGTCAAGACCGCCGACGGCGTCTCGATCGTGTCGTCGGTGTTCTTCATGTGCCTGGACGACAGGGTGCTCGTCTACGGCGACTGCGCGGTCAACCCCGACCCGAGCGCCGAACAGCTCGCCGACATCGCGATCTCCTCCGCGGCGACGGCGGCCCAGTTCGGGGTCAGCCCGCGGGTTGCGATGCTGTCGTACTCGACCGGCTCCTCCGGCTTCGGGGCCGACGTCGACAAGGTCCGCGCCGCGACCGAGCTGGTCCACGAGCGCGCCCCGGAGCTCGTCGTCGAGGGCCCGATCCAGTACGACGCCGCCGTCGACGCCTCCGTCGCCCGCACCAAGCTCCCCGACTCCGAGGTCGCCGGCAAGGCCACCGTCTTCATCTTCCCGGACCTCAACACCGGCAACAACACCTACAAGGCGGTGCAGCGTTCGGCCGGGGCCGCCGCCGTCGGGCCCGTGCTGCAGGGTCTCCGCAAGCCCGTGAACGACCTGTCGCGCGGTGCGCTCGTCCAGGACATCGTCAACACCGTCGCCATCACCGCCATCCAGGCCCAAGGCTGAGGAGCCCATCGTGAGCGCAGTTCTCGTCATCAACTCGGGGTCGTCGTCGTTGAAGTACCAGGTCGTGGACACCGACAGCGGCGAGGCCGTCGCCAAGGGGCTGGTCGAGCGGATCGGCGAGCCGGGCGGCCGGATCACCCACGAGACCGGCGGCGCGTCGTACGTCTCCGAGCCCGACCTGGCCGACCACACGGCGGCGATGGAGGCGATGGCCTGGTCGTTCGCCACCCACGGCCCGGAGCTGGGCTCGCTCGGGCTCGTCGCCGTCGGGCACCGGGTGGTGCAGGGTGGCTCGAAGTTCCGCGGCTCGACCGTCCTCACCGAGGAGGTGATCGAGGCGCTCGACGAGCTGTCGGTCCTCGCGCCGCTGCACAACCCCGCCAACCTGGTCGGGGTGCGCGTGGCCATGCAGCAGTTCGACTCGCTGCCGCACGTCGCGATCTTCGACACCGCCTTCCACGCGACGATCCCGCCGCACGCCTCGACGTACGCGATCGACGCGCGGCTCGCCGAGCGGCACGGCATCCGGCGCTACGGCTTCCACGGGACCTCGCACTCCTACGTCGCCCGGGAGGCGGCGGCGTTCCTGGGCCGCGACCCGTCCGAGGTCAACCTGATCACCCTCCACCTCGGCAACGGCGCGTCCGCGGCCGCGATCCGCGGCGGGGTCTCCGTCGACACCTCGATGGGCCTCACGCCGCTGGAGGGGCTGGTGATGGGCACCCGGTCCGGCGACATCGATCCCGCGGTGCTCTTCCACCTGGCGCGGGTCGCCGGACTCGACATCGACCAGCTCGACGACCTGCTCAACAAGCGCTCGGGGGTGCTGGGGATGTGCGGGCGGCAGGACATGCGCGACCTCGACGCCGCGGCCGCCGCCGGGGACCAGGCGGCGTCGCTCGCGCTGGAGACCTACTGCTACCGGATCCGCAAGTACATCGGCGCCTACACCGCGGCGCTCGGGCGGGTGGACGCGATCGTCTTCACCGCCGGGATCGGGGAGAACCAGGCGAGCGTCCGGGGGCGCACCACCTCCGGCCTCGAGGCGCTGGGGATCTCGGTGGATCCCGACCTGAACGCCGCGCGCTCCAAGGCCGTGCGCGACATCGCCACGGCGTCATCGCCGGTGCGCGTGCTCGTCGTACCCACCAACGAGGAGCTCGAAATCGCCCGCGATGCAGTGGCGGTCGTCACTTCTGGCTGACTCGCCCGTCCAACTCACCACATGGTGCGGATTTCGTGGTTATCGTGGGGTCATGGCGACGGATCCGGGATCCCTTGACGACCACCACTTCGCGGCCTGGGTGGCCACCGAGGCCGGCCGGCGGCTGCTGGAGGTCCGCACCGAGGGCCTGGAAGGCCGTGAGCTCAAGGACGCCGGCGACGCCGCAGCGCAGGAGTTGATCGCGGGGCTGTTGGCGACGTACCGGCCCGCCGACGCCGTCCTCAGCGAAGAGGCCGCCGACGACCCGGCCCGGCTCACCGCCGATCGCGTGTGGATCATCGACCCGCTCGACGGGACGCGCGAGTTCTCCGAGCCGCCGCGCGACGACTGGGCCGTCCACGTCGCGCTGTGGGCCGACGGGGAGCTGGTGGCGGGCGCCGTCGCGCAGCCCGCGCTGGGGGAGACCTTCAACACCGCCGAGCCGCCCGTGGTTGCCCCGGCGACCTCGGCGCGGCCCCGGATCGCCGTGTCGCGGACCCGGCCGCCCGCCTTCGTCGAGGCGCTGGCCGCCGAGATCGACGCCGAGCTGGTCCCGATGGGCTCGGCCGGCGTCAAGGTGCTCTCGGTCGTCCGGGACATCAGCGACGCCTACGTGCACGCCGGCGGGCAGTACCAGTGGGACAACGCCGCGCCGGTCGCCGTCGCGCGCGCCGCCGGGCTCCACTGCTCGCGCGTCGACGGCTCGCCGATCGTCTACAACGAGGCCTCGACCTCGCTGCCCGACCTGGTGGTGTGCCGTCCGGAGCTCGCCTCCCAGATCCTGGACTTCATCTTGCGCCACGGAGTCTCACAATGAGAGTCAAGTTGTTGAAAAATCACAGACTTTGCACCAAGATGGCGTATCAGGCAGCGGGGGTGCTGCTCTACACCGACGAGGGACCGGGGTCTGGGTCCGCAAGAACTGGCCGGGGGATGGGGATCTCAAGGGGGCCAGGACGGGTACCGCAGAGCAGAGGGGGTGACGGCCATGGGGAACGTGTTTGATGCACCAAGCGCTTTCGGGACGGGTGCCAGGACTGCGGTCCTAGAGCACCGTGGACACGATTTGCCGTGCCTGCTCTGCGGGCACCCGGTCCATCGGTACCTGCCCTGCTCGCCGACGTGCGACTGCGACCCGATCACGATGCTGCCCGACACGCTGGCCTGAGCTTCTCCGCTCGGCCCGCCTCTGCCTCTGACTCTGCCTTCGGCGGGCGCCACGTCGTACCGCCTCAGCGTTCTGTGTGCCTCCGCACTCACCAGGTGCGTGCAGAGGCCCCCGCTTCTCGCCTGCCCTCCCTGACGTCATACGAACTGGGGCCTATCCGCAACGATCCGTATGACGTCCTGGGTGCACTCCGCGGGACGTCATACGTTCGGCGGGGTATCGGCCTCGGTTCGTATGACGTTGGCCGGGGGCGGAGGGCGCGCGGGGGAGTTTGCGCAGCGAACTCCATTGCGTCTCCCATGCTTGGTCTGTGCGAGCGAGTGCGTCCATGAGTTGCTCGGCCTCGGCATCACCGCGGCCCGGCAGGGTCAGCAGATCGGCGAGTACGAGCGCCACGGGCGCCACTTCGTTGGTGAGCACGGCTCCATCCTGGGGCACGGCGACGACAATGTTCGCGGTCGCAGACTCTGCGGGGATGAGGCGCAGCTCATCGGCCAGCCCGCCCGGATCGTCGGCGTAGAGCGCGAGCAGCCGCAGGGGCACCACCGACGTGGTGCCCTCGGGCAGCAGCCGGCGGGCAGCGGCCGAGCCGGTCAAAGTGACGGGCATTGGAAGGCCGACGAGCCGCGTCAGCGTGCGGTCGAGCCCGCGAGGTGCGATGGCGTAGTGAAGCGATCCGTTCGCCTTGGGGTACGCGTAGTCCCGCACCCAGCGTTGGATCAACGCACGGCGACGTACCGCCACGACAGCACCTCGCCCGTCACGGTCGACGATGCCCTCGCCGGCCAGGGTCGGTAGCAGCTTGGACACCGAACCGGGCGACACATCGGCGAGAGCGCCGAGGTCGCGCACCCCAAGCAGTGGCGGCCTGAGCGTCTCGCCAAATCAGTGCACAGGCACGACGTCGACGCGGGCTCGAACCTTCGGGGCCCGGGCGATGCGGCGATCCGCTGTCACGAGGGTTGCGTCGAGTACCTCCGCGAGCGCTACGTAGGTAGCGTCGTACGCGGTCAGGTTGTCGCGTAGTTCCCAGGCTCGCGCGAGGAGCGGGGTCGGGTCGTGGAGCTGGATGTCGGCCAACGTGAGGTCCGACAAGGCCGTCCAGGCGCGTTCGGGTGTCGTGTGGCCGCCCAGGACGAGGCCGCGTAGTGCGGCTGCGACTTCGACGCCAAGCAGGTACGGCGCGTGCACTGTCACGTCAGGATCCCTGAACCGGTCCGCCACGGCCGGCGCTGCCCGGCGCACGAGAAGCCACTCGACCGCAGCCGATGAGTCCAGGACGATCACGCGCCCAGACCCCCGGCGTCTTGTCGAGCCGCCTCGATCAGTTCGGCTGACGAGGGACCCTCGGTGACAGGCTCGCGAGATGCGACCAGCGCGAGGAGTTCATCGCGAGTCGGCCGGTCCAGCGATCGGCGCAACTCCGTGAGTGCCAGGTCCGAGAGCGACACGCCGTGCATGGCTGCGCGCGCCTTGAGCCGCCGGTGGACGTCATCGGGCACGTTGCGGATCTGGATCATGGTCATGCTGCAAGGGTAGCCACGCATGCTTCGGCGAGGCAAACATGCAGCGCACATGTGTCCTGGCGACATCAGGACCGGCTGTCTGGTGTTTGGTGGGCCTCCGCACTTACCAGGTGTGTGCAGAGGCACTCGCTTCTCGCCCGCCCCCCGGACGTCATACGAACTGGGGGTTATCGGCAACGATCCGTATGACGTCTCAGCTTGACCCCGTGGAACGTCATACATTCCGGGGGCTATCGGCCTCGGTTCGTATGACGTTGCCCGGGGCAGGCACCGCAGTCGAGCGCGGGCAGCTACGAGTCAGCGGTGCCTTTCTCCAGCGCCTTCTGCCGCTCCCATAACGCGTCGACCTCGGCGGGAGTCAGGGGCGGGCCGCCGGCGAGGTCGCCGAAGACGTGCGGGTTGCGCCGGCGCATCTTGGCGGTGATGCCGCGGGCGATGTCGTCGAGCGTGAACTCGCCGGCCTCCTCGGCGAGGATCGCGTGGAAGACCACCTGAAGCAGCAGGTCCCCGAGCTCCTCGCACGTGTGCTCGGCGTCGCCGGACTCCAGCGCCTCGGCCGCCTCACCGGCCTCCTCCAGCAGGTAGGGGATCAGGCTGACGTGGGTCTGCTCCGCCTTCCAGGGGCATTCGGCGCGCAGCCGCCGCATGACCGCGACGAACTCGCGCACCGGGTCCGCGTCAGCCATGGCGAGCAGGCGGCGCTCAGCCGCAGCGCAGGCCCGCGGGCAGCTCCGCGGCCCAGCTCGTGTCCTCGCTGCTGGCCCGCTGCGCCACCTCGCTGACCGGGGCGGAGATGGAGGTGTCCACGGAGGCGAACTGGCCGTCGACGAAGGCCACGCCGTACCGCGGGTCGAACTCGACGCCCTGCTCGACCGGCCAGGCGGCCATGATCTCCCCGGCGCGCTGCTGCACCAGCTGCGGGTCCTGGTCGGCCGACACGCCCTCCACAGCGAGCGACTTCTCGGCGGCGGCCAGGAGGATGTCGTTCACGTACTGGTTCGTGCCGTTCATCAGCACGTAGGCGTCGATCTCGTCCTCGTCGAGGTCAGCCACCTGCTCCTCGGCGGCCGCGGCGACCTCCTCGTAGGTGTCGCCGGCGCTCACGCCGTACTCCTCCGCGATCCCGTCGGCGACCTCGCGCACCAGCAGGTTGGTGACCAC
The DNA here is from genome assembly GCA_039812025.1 of Nocardioides sp. Classification (GTDB taxonomy): domain Bacteria; phylum Actinomycetota; class Actinomycetes; order Propionibacteriales; family Nocardioidaceae; genus Nocardioides. Next base: position 23,747 of record JBDHZS010000032.1, read on the forward strand.
GGCGCTGCGGACATAGCCCATGGGCACGACCTGGCCCTGAAGCTGCGGCTCGACCGCACCGCAGAGGTTGACGGACGTCTGGTCGACGTCGCGGTTGGAGACGATGACGTCGCCGACACGGGCGGCGACGCCGGGGTTGGCCCCGGTGTCGATGCCGCAGCCGGTCAGCGTGCCGGCGAGGACGAGGGCGATCACGGCGCCGCTTATACGGGTCAACACGACTATTCACTCCTGGGAGGGGGCAGGCTGGTCGATCACCGAGACGATGACGTTCCGGGCCCATTCAAGCAGGGCCAGCCCATCGACGGGGCGACCCCCGACCGCGGCGGTGACCGGACGCGGCACCAACAAGGTGTCGGTGGCGGACTTGTAGAGGCTCTTCGGGTAGAGCCGGCCCAATCGCACGACCCGCGAATCGGGCAGGCTGACCGGCGCGAACCGCACGTAGCGGCCCTGGGTGGTGACCTCGCCGACGCCGGTACGACGGCACAGCGCCCGGAACCTCGCCACCAGCAGCAACGACTGCACCTCGATCGGCGGCGGGCCGTAGCGGTCGGCGAGCTCCTCGGCGATCGCGTCGACGTCGGCGTCCGCACGCACCTCGGCGAGCTGCTTGTACATCTCCAGCCGCAGCCGCTCGCTCTCGATGTAGTCGTGCGGCAGGTGGGCGTCGACCGGCAGCTCGATGCGGACCTCGTCGAGCTGCTCCTCCGCATCGCCGCGGAAGGTGCGCACCGCCTCGCCGACCATCCGGACGTAGAGGTCGAAGCCGACGTCGGCGATGTGCCCGGACTGCTCGCCGCCGAGCAGGTTGCCGGCGCCGCGGATCTCGAGGTCCTTCATCGCGATCGCCATGCCGCCACCGAGGTCGGAGTGCTGGGCGAGGGTCGCCAGCCGCTCGTGCGCGGTCTCGGTGAGCGGCTTCTCGGCCGGGTAGAGGAAGTAGGCGTAGGCGCGCTCGCGCGAGCGGCCGACCCGGCCCCGGAGCTGGTGGAGCTGGCTGAGCCCGAGCACGTCGGCGCGTTCGATGATCATCGTGTTGGCGTTGGAGACGTCCAGGCCGGACTCGACGATCGTCGTACACACCAGCACGTCGAAGCGCTTCTCCCAGAAGTCGACCATCACCTGCTCGAGCTGATGCTCCCCCATCTGGCCGTGCGCGGTGGCGACCCGCGCCTCGGGCACGAGCTCGCGGATCCGGGCGGCGGCCTTCTCGATCGAGTTCACGCGATTGTGGATGAAGAAGACCTGGCCCTCGCGGAGCAGCTCGCGCCGGATCGCCGCGGTGACCTGGCGGTCCTCGTAGGCGCCGACGTAGGTCAGCACCGGGTGCCGCTCCTCGGGCGGGGTGGCGATGGTCGACATCTCGCGGATGCCGGTGATCGCCATCTCCAGGGTGCGCGGGATCGGGGTCGCGCTCATCGAGAGTACGTCGACGCTGGTGCGCAGCCGCTTGAGCTGCTCCTTGTGCTCGACGCCGAACCGCTGTTCCTCGTCGACGATGATCAGCCCGAGGTCCTTGAGCTTGATGTCGGGGTTGAGCAGCCGGTGGGTGCCGATGACGATGTCGATCCGGCCCTCCCGCAGGTCCTCGATCACCGCCCGCGCCTCGGCGTCGGTCTGGAACCGCGACAGCGGCTTGATGACGATCGGGAAGGCGCCCATCCGCTCGGTGAAGGTCGACAAGTGCTGCTGGACCAGCAGCGTGGTGGGCACGAGGACGACGACCTGCTTGCCGTCCTGGACCGCCTTGAACGCCGCGCGGACCGCGATCTCGGTCTTGCCGTAGCCGACGTCGCCGCAGATCAGACGGTCCATCGGGACGGTACGCCGCATGTCGGCCTTGACCTCCTCGACCGTGCTCAGCTGGTCGGGGGTCTCGGTGAAGGCGAAGGCGTCCTCGAGCTCGGCCTGCCACGGGGTGTCGGGGCCGAAGGCGTAGCCCTTGGTCGCCTGGCGGGCCGCGTAGAGCTTGATCAGCCCGGCGGCGATCTCGCGGACGGCGCGCTTGGCCCTGTTCTTGCGGCGGGACCAGTCGCCGCCGCCGAGGCGGTCGAGGGTGGGCTGTTCGCCGCCGACGTACCGGGTGACCTGGTCGAGCGCGTCGGCCGGCACGTAGAGGAAGTCGGGGGCCTTGCCGCGGCTTCTCGTGCCGTACTCCAGGACGAGGTATTCGCGGGTGGCGCCCTGGACGACGCGCTGGCGCATCTCGACGAAGCGGCCGACGCCGTGCTGCTCGTGGACGACGTGGTCG
>JBDHZS010000033.1:0-25499 GCA_039812025.1 Nocardioides sp.
GCGGGCGTGGGCTCGGGCATCGCGAAGTCAATCGTGAAGTCGCCGCTCCCGGCCTGGACCGGCGCCCGCGAGGTGCCCCGGGGACGGACGTTCCAGCCTGGGACGGGCTCCCAGAAGTACTCGTCGTCGGTGAGCCCGTCGAGGCGCGGCCGGGCCTGGTGCTCCCAGTGCCACTCGAATTGATCGCGGAGCAGTTCGTTCCAGTTCAGTGAAGTTGCCATGCCCCGATTGTGGCGGACAACCAGGACAGGATCGGTCCGCTAGCTGTGGCAACATGCGGACATGCCAGGGACCGACGCCAGCACGACCGCCCGCGTGCTGCGTGTGCTGGACCTGCTGCAGTCGCGGCCGGTCTGGACCGGCCCGGAGCTCGCCGAGCGCCTCGGCGTCACGACGCGCACGGTGCGGCGCGACGTTGAGCGGCTGCGTTCGCTCGGCTACCCGGTGCACGCCGCCCAGGGCGTCGGCGGCGGCTACCAGCTCGGGGCCGGCCGGGCGCTCCCTCCCCTGCTGCTCGATGACGAGGAGGCCGTCGCCGTGGCGATCGCGCTCCGGCTGGCGGCGGGCGGCACCGTCGCCGGCGCCAGCGAGGCGGCGCTGCGCACGCTGGCCAAGCTCGACCAGGTGATGCCACCCCGGCTGCGCGGCGAGGTCCGCGCGATCCAGCAGGCCACCTCGACGCTCGAGGGCGGCGCGATCCAGGTCGACGGCGAGGGGCTGCTGACCCTCGCCCGGGCGGTCCGGGACCGGGTCCGCGCCCGCTTCGAGTACGACGCGCGCGACGGCACCCGCACGACGCGGACCGTCGAGCCGGTGCAACTCGTCGCGACGGGCCGCAGGTGGTACCTCCTGGCCTGGGACCCCGACCGCGACGACTGGCGCACTTTCCGTCTCGACCGGATGACCGGCATCACCGCGACGACCTGGGGCTTCCGGCCCCGCGACCACCCCGACCCGGCCGGCCACGTCCAGGACTCGGTCACCGCGTCGCCGTACCGTCACGTCGTCCGCGTCCGGCTGGCCGCCCCCGCCGAGGAGATCCGCGCCCTGGTCCCCCCGGGCGTCGGCAGGGTCGAGCCGCTCGACGACGCCGCCTGCCTGCTGGTCACCGGCTCCGACTCGCTCGAGTCCATCGCGGTCCACCTCGCCTGGCTCGACCGGGACTTCGAGGTCCTCGACCCGCCCGAGCTGCGGCAGGTCCTCGCCGTCCTCTCCGAGCGGTTGGGGCGAGCGGCCGCGTCGAGCGACCCGCACCGAAAGCACGCGCCAAAGTAAAGACCACAGGTATCAGGACCACCTCCGGCCTCTCATCGGGTGGCAGTCGGGCGCATCTCACGCGCCCCTGATCGAGAGTTGGATGAGATGTCCACACACACCACTCCCCGCGGCGTCCTCGCGCTCGCCGCGACCGGCGCGATCGCGGTGTCGCTGCTGGGGACGGCTCAGGCGGCCGTCGGCGCGGATCCTCAGAGCGCCCGCCCGGACGGCGCCCGATCTGCCGAGATCGTCGGCGAGGCGGCGGTCTACCGCGTCGTCAGCGAGGGCATGACCGCCGACGAGGCCAAGCGCCTGGCCGACCGCGCCAAGGTGCCGGTCGCGCTGCGCGACGACGGCTCCTTCGGCTACCTGGACCCGGCCCGCGCGAGCGTCGTACCGTCGAAGCGGGTCAAGCTCCCGAAGAAGCAGCGCAAGGACGAGAAGGGCCGCAAGGTGGTGGCCCAGGCCATCGACTTCGACGCGCTCGCCGCGATCAAGGTGCCGGGCGACCGCGCCGCTGTCGCCGTGGCCGGCGACCTGTTGCCCTTCGACGACGCCTACAAGGCGACCGCGCGCGTCGACCACACGCAGGTGGACCTCGCGGACAAGCGGGGCAGGCTCACCGACAGCTACGCGCTCGACACCCAGGTCTCCTTCGACTTCTCCCTCAACGGCATCCCCGTCGTCGGCCCCGGTGCGCGCAGCAGCGTGATGCTCGGGACCGACTCCGAGGTGCTCGGGCTCTCCTACGCCTCGCGCTCGGTCGAGCTGGACCGCTACGTCGGGATCATCTCCGCCGACGAGGCCGCCAAGGAGTGCGCGCGCCACTTCGGCAGCGCCGTCAAGCTGGCGACGCCGGACCTCGTCTACCACGCCCCCGAGCTGGGCACCTCGGTGAAGGCCCTCGTGCCGCAGTACTCCTGCATCCCCGCCGAGCAGAAGGAGCGCGGCGGCGACGAGCTCGCGCTGACGGGCCTGCTGCTGCCGGCGGCGCCGGACCTCACGCCGTACGCCGACCTCACCGCAACGCGGACCGGCAACAAGGTCACGGCGAAGGTGGCCGTGGAAGGTGGCGCGGAGCCCTACTCGATCCAGTGGACGTCGGCGAACAAGCCCAGCGTCGGCAAGGGTGGCGCGACCGTCTCCTACACGCTCGCGACGCGCAAGGGCAGCAAGACTCGCGTCGCCGAGACCCTCACGGCCACGATCGCCGACGCCAACGGCCTGACCGCCGCGGTCTCGGTGAAGCTCCCCGCCCGCGGTGGCACGGCGAGCGCCAGCGGGTACGGCGGGGGCGGCGGCCCGCTCGCGTCGTACTTCATCGCCAGCCCTATCGATGAGTGGTCGTGCGCGCAGAACAGCTCCAACGGCTTCCGCGACGTCATGAACGCCAAGGGCCAGACCAAGGTCGCCGACTGGCGCGGCCAGTGGGCTTGGGAGAGCGACTTCAAGCGCACCAGCAACGGGGGCCACGATGACGTCTACGTCGACAAGGCCGACATCGCCTACTACACCGGCCACGGCTGGTCGGGCGGCTTCACCTTCAAGAACACCACCCAGGACGACGACCGGATCACGCCGAACGACGCGCGTTGGGGCGACAACTTCAACCTGGAGTGGATGAACCTGGAGTCCTGCGAGGTGCTGCGCGACACCAGCGGCGGCAACCTGGACTACTTCGCTCGCTGGGCGCCGGCCTTCGACGGCCTCCACGTGCTCAACGGCTTCGACACGCTCGCGCAGTGCAACTCCGGCACGGGCGGCCGGTTCGCTGAGTACCTCTTCCCGAGGAACTACATCTTCTGGACCGACCCCGCGAAGACCATCAGCCAGGCCTGGAAGCAGACCGCCAACGACAAGCAGCCCGGCGGCCGGCGCTGGCGCTCGGTCAGCCCGGTGGGCGCCGGCGGCGTACACAACCTGAACGACAAGTTCTGGGGTCAGGGCTCGGTCGGCCCCGACATCCGCGCCAACCAGCGGACCGGGTTCATCTCGATCAGCGGCACCACCTGATCCCGCTCCCCAACCCCGCGGGCGTCATACGAACTGAGGCCTATGAGCCGCCCTTCGTATGACGTCCCGCGGGTCGCTCGCCGGACGTCATACGAACCAGAGGCTACTGCCCGCGGTTCGTATGACGTCCGCCGTCGTTGAGGGGGTCAGCGGCGGGGGCCAGCGGTGGCTCAGCGGCGCCGCACCCGCACGAGGAGTACGACGAGCAACACACCCAGCACGAGCCCGCCGAGGGCCCCGGAGAAGGGCGCCCATTCGTGGTCCAGCCTCCCCGCGGCGAGGGTGGCGCCGAGCCCCGCGAGGAACATGACCACGATCGCCAGGCCCATCCGCCGACCCATCTCCGCGAACCACAGCTTCACGAAGGACTCGCTGCCGCCCTTGCGGTTCAGCGGTACGACGCCCACCACGGCCGCGGGGTCAAGCGGGCCGTAGATGTGCGGGTAGGTCTCCTCGCCGACCGGCTCCTCGCGCACGGGCGCGGCCAGCCGCGCGGGGTCGATCACCAGCAGCACCAAGGGCTCGGCGCTCCCGGCGTACACCCGCTTGAAGACCGAGCCCACCTGCTCGCGCCGGGAGGCGTGGATGAAGCCCTCCTCGGCGAGCGTCCGGCCGCGCGTCGAGGTCGTGTAGGCACCACTCGCCCGCGCCGCACGCCAGTCGGCGGCGGTGGCGATGTGGTAGATCCGGGTCATCAGAAGAGCCGGTCCTCCGCGTCGTCCATGCCGCGCAGGGCGTCGTAGTCGACGAGGGCGCAGGCGATCCCGCGGTCGGCGGCGAGCACCCGGGCCTGTGGCTTGATCTCCTGGGCCGCGAAGATCCCGCGCACCGGCCCGCGGATGCTGAGGAGCGGGTCGCGGTTGAGCAGTTCGAGGTAGCGGGTGAGCTGCTCGACGCCGTCGATCTCGCCGCGCCGCTTGATCTCGACGGCGACCGACAGCCCGTCGGCGTCGCGACACATCAGGTCGACGGGGCCGATCGCGGTCGGGTACTCCCGTCGTACCAGCGTCAGGCCGTCGGCCAGCGTCGCCGGATGCTCGGCGAGCAGCTCCTGCAGGTGCTTCTCCACGCCGTCCTTCTGCAGCCCCGGGTCCACCCCGAGGTCGTGGCTGGAGTCGTGGTGGACCTCGTGGATCAGGATCCGCAGGGTGTCGTCGCTCTTCGCGGCGGTGACGGTCCAGCACGGCAGCTCGCCGTCGGGATCGCTCGGATGCGGCGCCGTACCCTCGCGCAGGGTGCACGGCGGCTGCATCCAGTTCAGCGGCTTGTAGGAGCCGCTCTCCGAATGCACGAGCACCGAGCCGTCGCCCTTGATCATCAGCACCCGCTTGGCGACGGGCAGGTGCGCGGTCAGCCGACCGGCGTAGTCGACCTGGCAGGTTGCGACGACAAGTCTCACGGGGTGCGAATCTACCTGGAGCCCATCTGGGATCATCACCCCATGAGCACTGTGGGCGGCATCCGGGAAATCAAGAAGGTCGGCGTGATCGGGCTGGGGACGATGGGCGCGGGCATCGCCGAGGTCTTCGCCCGCAACGGCCACGACGTGGTCGGACTCGAGGCCAACGACGACGGGGTACGGCGCGGGCGCGAGCATCTGGAGCACTCGACCGGCCGCGCGGTGAGCCGCGGCAAACTGACCGCGGAGGATCAGCAGCGGCTGCTCGGCAGGATCGCACTGACCACCGACATCGCCGACCTGGCCGGCTGCGACCTCGTGATCGAGGCGGTCGTAGAGTCCCTGGAGCTGAAGAAGAGCATCTTCGCCGCCCTCGACGAGGTCGTCGCGCCGGACGCGATCCTGGCGACCAACACCTCCTCGCTCTCGGTGACCGAGATCGCCACCGCCAACTCCCGGCCGGGACGCGTGATCGGCGTGCACTTCTTCAACCCGGCCCCGGTGCAGAACCTGGTCGAGGTGATCCGCACCGTCATCACCGAGCCGCCGGTGCTCGCCGCGGTGACCGGCCTGGTCGCGAGCCTCGGCAAGAGCCCGGTGGTCTGCGGCGACCGCGCCGGCTTCATCGCGAACACGCTGCTCTTCGGCTACCTCAACCACGCGGTCTCGATGTACGACGCGCACTACGCCACTCGCGAGGACATCGACGCGGCGATGCGGTTCGGCTGCGGCTACCCGATGGGGCCACTCGCGCTGCTCGACCTGATCGGCCTCGACACGGCGTACGAGATCCTCGACACGATGTACAAGGAGGGCCGCGACCGGCTCCACGCACCCGCACCGATCCTGAAGCAGTACGTCACGGCGGGCCTGCTCGGGCGCAAGTCCGGCCGCGGCTTCTACACTTACGCCGAGCCCGACAGCCCGGTCGTCGTGCCCGACGCGCAGACGCCGAGCGCCGACGACACCCCCCAGCTGCGCCGCCCGGTCTCGACGGTCGGGGTCGTCGGCACCGGCACGATGGCCACCGGCATCGCCGCGGTCTTCGCGCGCAGCGGGTACGACGTGGTGGTCGCCGGCCGGAGCCAGGAGAAGACCGAGCAGGTGGTGGCGGCGATCGGCGCCAGCTACGACCGGCAGATCCAGCGCGGGATCGCGACCGAGGACGACAAGGCCGCCGCGCTGGCGCGGCTCTCCCTCACCACCCGGCTCGACGACCTGGCGGGGGCGGACCTCGTGGTGGAGGCCGTCGCGGAGGACCTGCAGGTCAAGACCGAGCTCTTCGCCCGGCTCGGCGAGATCTGCCGGCCGGGCGCGATCCTGGCGACGTCCACCTCGAGCCTCCCGGTGATCTCGCTGGCCCGGGCGAGCGGCCGGCCCGACGACGTCGTCGGGCTGCACTTCTTCAACCCGGCGCCCGCGATGAAGCTCGTCGAGGTCGTCAGCACCGTCTCCACGGCCGCGGACGTCACCGAGACCGCGCGGGCCCTGTGCCTGCGGCTCGACAAGGTGCCCGTCGCGTGCGGGGACCGCTCCGGGTTCGTGGTCAACGCCCTGCTCTTCCCCTATCTCAACGACGCGGTCAAGATGCTCCAGGCCAACTACGCGACCGCCGACGACATCGACACGGCGATGAAGCTCGGGTGCGCGCTGCCCATGGGCCCGTTCGAGCTGCTCGACGTCGTCGGCAACGACGTGTCGCTGGCGATCCAGCGCGAGCTCTACCTGGAGTTCCGCGAGCCCGGCTTCGCGCCCGCGCCGCTGCTCGAGCAGCTGGTCACGGCCGGCTACCTCGGCCGCAAGACCGGCCGGGGCTTCAGGGACTACGGCACCCGCTGAGCCTCTGCCCGCGTGCGGGCTACCGCCGTCGGCCGAACTGAGCGACGGCGGCGACCAGGAGCGCCACCACGAGGCCCCCGAGGCAGATCGCGATCATCGTGCCTGACTCGATCACGGCGTCGAGCAGGGCTCCCAGGCCCACGAACATCCCGAGCACCATGAAGACCGTCGCGCACAACAGCGCGCCGATCTGCACCGAGTGCCAGCGCCGCGCCCGCCGGCTCTCACCGAGATGCCGAGGCCGTTGCGCCTGGAACTCCTGCCACGTGTGCCAGTCGCTGCGGAGCTGGTACCAGTCCGCCAGCCCGAGGATCGTGCTGCCGCAGGCGACCTCGCTCCGCCACGCCTCGACGGCGCTGGCTGGCACCTCCACCGCGCGCCCGTTCGTCAGGAACGCCCGGGTGACCTCGGGGGACGTCGTACGCCGCGCGCGGACGCCGGCGGACGGATCGTCACCTGTCGCGAAGGACATCTTCCCCAACTCCCGAGTTCTCCGGCCGCTTGGGTGGGCAGGCCATAGTCCTGCCGATCATAGACCCTGACGAGGACCCTGCCGAGGATCCGCGCGTGCTCCGCCTAAGCCCCGGCGCCGGCGACCGAAGGCGCCATCGGGTCGGCGCCCTCGGAGCCCTGCTCGCGGGCGACGTACTCCTCGATGTCCTCGATGTCGTCGGCGTTGCGGGTCACGACGGCCAGCAGATCGCTCATGGTCGCGACCTCCTCGACCTGCTCCTTGATGAACCACTGCATGAACTGCTCGGAGGCGAAGTCGGACTCCTCGCGGGCGGTCTTGAGCAGCGCGTTGATCTGGTCGGTCACCCGCTTCTCCTGCGCCAGCGCCAGCTCGACCGGCGCGATCACCGAGTCGAAGCCGTCAACCGACGCCGGGATCGCCGGGATCCGCGCCGGGGCGTCGGTGTCCAGCAGGTACTGCACCATCATCATGGCGTGGTCGCGCTCCTCCATGGCCTGGGCGTAGAAGAACGCGGCCATCCGGGGCATCGTCAGCGCGTCGTAGTAGATCGCGCAGGCCAGATACTGGTTGTGGGCGGCCAGCTCGTGGCCGATCTGTTCGTTGAGCTGCTCGACGAAGCGCTCAGCGGGCATGTCTCCTCCTTGGTGGGTCACGCGGCGAGCTTGCCGGTCTTGGGCTTCTCGACCTTGACCAGCTTGCGTCTCTTCACCGTATAACCCTCGGGAAGCGTGCCTTCCTTCAGCATCCGCAGCGGGCAGCGCTTGCACTTGTTCTTGGAGACGCAGCACTTCTTCTTGGGGAGGCGGGCGACCGTCTTCTTCGAGCCCTTGGCCCCCTTCGATCCCTTCTGTGCCTTCTTCCGGGCCTTCTTGAGGGCTCGCTTCTCGGCCTTCTCAGCCCTCTTGCGGGCCTTCTTCGCAGCCTTCTTCCGGGCGTGCTCGCGGGCCCGAGGATCCCTCTGCTCCGCCTGCTTGCGGGCGCGCTTCTCAGCCTTCTTCCGGGCCTTCGCGCGAGCCTTCTTCGACCGTGCCACGGCCAGACGATAGCAGATGACTTAGGGTTGCCTACCCTCAGCGAGACGGATCAGTCGAGGTCGTTGGCCGCCCGGATCACATCGACGATGCCGCCCATGATCTCGGTCAACCCGTAGTCCTTGGGGGTGTAGACGGCGGCGACGCCGAGCTCGCGCAGCGCCTGCGCGTCCGGTGCGGGGATGATCCCGCCGACGATCACCGGGACGTCCCCGGCCTCGGCCGCACGGAGCCCGTCCAGGACGGCGGGGACCAGCTCCATGTGCGAGCCGGACAGGATCGAGAGGCCCACGCAGTCGACGTCCTCGGCCACCGCGGCGGCGACGATCTCCGCCGGCGTGAGCCGGATCCCCTGGTAGATCACCTCGAAGCCGGCGTCGCGGGCGCGTACGGCGACCTGCTCGGCCCCATTGGAGTGGCCGTCCAGCCCCGGCTTGCCCACCAGCAGCCGCAGCCGCCCTCCGAGCTCAGCTCCCGTGGCCCGGACCCGCTCCCGTACGGCGGCCAGCTCGGCGCCGACGTGGCGGCCCCCGAGACCGCCAGCACCCGTCGCGCCTCCGCCATCGACGCCCGTCGGCGCCCGGAACTCCCCGAACACCCCACGCAGCGTAGCCGCCCACTCCCCCGTCGTCGCCCCGGCGCGGGCGCACGCCAGCGTCGCCGGCATCAGGTTGGCGTCGGTCTTGGCGTCGGCGGCGAGCCGCTCCAACGCCTCGCGGACCGCGGCGTCGTCGCGCCGGGCGCGCCACTCCTCCAGGCCCGCCAGCGCCGCCCGCTCGGCCTCGGGGTCGGCAGCCTGGATCGCCGCCTCCAGGTCCGCCGTGAGCGGCGAGGGCTCGGTGGTCTCGAAGACGTTGACGCCGACCACCGGGTCCTGCCCGCTCTCGATCCGGGCCCGTCGCGCGGCGTGGGCGCCGACCAGCGCCTGCTTCATGTAGCCGGACTCCACCGCCGCGATCGCCCCGCCCATCGCCTGCACCCGGTCCATCTCGGCGCGCGCGCCCTCGACCAGCTCGGCCACCTTCGCCTCGATCACCCGCGAGCCGTCGAAGATGTCGTCGTACTCGAGCAGATCGGACTCATACGCGAGCACCTGCTGCAGCCTCAGGCTCCACTGCTGGTCCCACGGCCGCGGCAGGCCGAGTGCCTCGTTCCACGCCGGGAGTTGTACGGCGCGCGCCCGGGCCCGCTTGCTCAGCGTGACCCCGAGCATCTCCAGCACGATCCGCTGGACGTTGTTCTCCGGCTGCGCCTCGGTCAGGCCGAGCGAGTTCACCTGCACGCCGTACCGGAACCGGCGCATCCGCTCGTCGGCCACGCCGTACCGCTCGCGGGTGATCTCGTCCCACAGCTCGACGAAGGCCCGCATCTTGCAGGTCTCCTCGACGAACCGGACGCCGGCGTTGACGAAGAAGGAGATCCGCCCGACGACCCGGTCGAAGTCAGACTCGGGGACCTGGCCGGAGTCCTTGACCCGGTCGAGGACCGCGATCGCCGTGCACAGCGCGTAGGCGAGCTCCTGGACCGGCGTCGCGCCGGCCTCCTGCAGGTGGTAGCTGCAGATGTTGATCGGGTTCCAGCCGGGGATCTCGGTCACGGTGTAGCCGATCACGTCCGCGGTCAGGCGCAGCGACGGTTCGGGGCCGAAGACGTGGGTGCCGCGGGAGAGGTACTCCTTGACGATGTCGTTCTGCGTCGTGCCGGCCAGCCGGTGCGCCACCTCGCGCGGGTCGACGTCGGGGTTCTGCTCCTCGGCGACGACCTGATAGAGCGCCAGGAGCCACATCGCGGTGGCGTTGATGGTCATCGAGGTGTTCATCTCGACGAGCGGGATGCCCTCGAAGAGCCGGCGCATCTCGCCCAGGTGCGGCACGGGCACCCCGACCTTGCCGACCTCTCCCCTGCTCAGCGGGCTGTCGGGGTCGTAGCCGGTCTGGGTCGGGAGGTCGAACGCGACACTGAGGCCGGTCTGCCCCTTGGCGAGGTTGGTGCGGTAGAGCGCGTTCGACGCCGCCGCCGTCGAATGGCCCGCGTAGGTGCGCATCACCCACGGGCGGTCCTTGGTCATGGGGTCAGGCTAGCCCTCGCAGTCTGTCGGCGGTCGCGGCTAGGTTCGAGACATGACAATCAGACTGGGCATGGTCACCTTCGACACCACCGACGCGCTCTCCCTCGGCGCCTGGTGGGCCGAGCAGACAGGGGGTTCGGTCGTCGCGGAGAACGACGGCTGGTTCGTGATGGTCCACGCGGCGGAGGGCTCGCCGATGCTGGGCTTCCAGAAGGTCGAGGACCCGACGCCGGGGAAGAACCGCGTGCATCTCGACCTCACCTCGCCCGACCTCGACGCCGAGGTGGCGCGGCTGGTCGGGGCGGGGGCGACCCAGCTCGCCGATCAGTCCATCGAGGGCAGCGACTTCCGCTGGGTCACGCTGAGCGACCCGGACGGCAACGTCTTCTGCGTCTCGGGCGCGCACTAGGCCTTCAGCACAAGGTCCTCCGCGCCGTGCTCTGCTTCTAGGCGCCGACCGTGGTCCGCTCGACCTCGACCGCGGCGGCGAGCCGGGAGAGGTGCAGCATGCGCCGTACGGCGGGGCTGCAGCCGCGCAGCCTGACGTGGCCTCCGCGACGGGCCGCCTGCCGGGTGGCGACGGCGAGCAGCCGGAGCGCGGTGACGTCGACGCTGTCGACGCCGGTGAGGTCCACGATGATCTGGCTCTCGGGACCGTCCATCAGCGCGTAGAGCGCCTGCCGGACCTCCCAGGTGGAGCGCACGTCGAAGGGCCCGCGCAGCACCAGACTGGTGCTGGTGGTCAGGATCTCCATCTGTTCCCCCGTCTTCGCCACCCCGAGGGCGGCGTGCGGTCTTGCCTTGTACCCATCTTGACGTGTAGGAGGAGGAATCCGTTGCCCATTTAGTACAGCGACCCGGCGTGTCGTTGCGAAACCGTGATCCTGCGCGCACCGTTAGAGTGCAGCCATGGTCAACCTGACCCGCATCTACACCCGGACCGGCGACGCCGGCAACACCCGGCTCGGCGACCTGAGCGTGGCGCCGAAGACCGATCCGCGGATCGCGGCGTACGCCGACGTCGACGAGGCCAACGCCCACCTCGGCGTCGCGCTGGCGCTGGGTGAGCTCTCCGAGGACGTGGCCGCCGTGCTCACCCACATCCAGAACGACCTCTTCGACGTCGGGGCGGACCTCTCCACGCCCGTCGTACCCGACCCGAAGTATCCGTCGCTACGCGTCGAGCAGGACTACATCGACCGGCTCGAGGGCTGGTGCAACACCTACAACGAGCCGCTGTCCAAGCTCCGCTCCTTCATCCTCAACGGCGGTACCCCCGCGGCCGCGCAGCTGCACGTCGCCCGCACGGTCACCCGCCGCGCCGAGCGCCAGGCCTGGGCCGCCTTCGCCGAGCACGGCGACACGATGAACCCCCTCGCGCTCACCTACCTCAACCGGCTCTCGGACCTGCTGTTCATCCTGGCCCGCTACGCCAACCGCGAGCGCGGCGACGTCCTCTGGGTCCCCGGCGGCGCCCGCTAACCCACCCACCCCTGCACCCCTGCTCCCCCACCCACCCCCCTCCTCTCCCCCACCCACCCTCCTTGTGCCGAGTGCGGGATTTGTGTCGTTCTGACGGCCCAGAACGACACAAATCCCGCACTCGGCACAGGGGGTTCGGGGTTATCCACAGGCGCGGAATCAGCGGGATTCAACCAGGTGCCGGCCGGGCAGGTGTGGTCCATGCGCCACGTCGATGTCCCTCCCGAACTGATACAGCTGGCCGCCGGACAAGCAGGACTGCTGGCCACCTATCAATGCGACCGTCTGGGGCTGAGCGCGCACAGCCGGCGACGCCTCGTGGCCAACGGCGCTTGGCGCCGAGTGCTGCGAGGCGTCTTCGACACCCGGCCGCCCTGCGAGCGAAGTCCGGAGGAGAAGAAGGCTCGCGCGTTCTGGACCGGGATCCTCGCTGCCGGCCCCGATGCGGTCGCAGTGGGTCTCGGGGCACTCTGGTGGCACGGATGCTGGGGCGTCCCTGTCGGCCTGCTCCCCGAAGCGGGCCTGCCTCGACATCGGGGCAACAACGGACCAGGCGGGATCCGCGTACGACGTTTCGCCAAGCCGTGGGTCGAGGAGGTCGTGCGGGGTCAGCGGGCCGTCGATGTCGAGACCGCGCTGATCCAGGCCCTCCCCGAAGTCCACCCGATCACCGCGCTCTGCCTGCTCGACTCGGCGTTGAACCGCGGGCTGCTCGACCCGAAGCGACTCGACTTCGTGCGCAACGGGATACGGGGTCGGCGCGGGGCGGCCGCCGTACCCGGTTGGTGGCACCTCCGCGACGGCCGCGCGGAGTCGCCGCTGGAGACCCGGGCGCGCATCGAGTGCTACGAGGCCAGCCTGCCCCCGGACGAGCTGCAGCTCAACCTGTACGACGAGGAGGGACGGCTGCTCGGCCGAGGGGACCTCGGCTGGCGCGCCGAGGGCGGCTGGGTGGTTGCGGAGCTCGATGGGATCGACGTACACAGCACTCCCGAGGCACTCTTCCACGACCGCAAGCGGCAGAACGCCCTCCACCTCGGCGCCCAGGTGATCGTCCTGCGCTTCACGAGCGCCGACGTCCGTGCCACCGGCACCATCGCACGCCAGGTCCGCGCCGCTCTCCGCAAGCTCTAGCCTGCCGAGTGCGGGATTTGTGTCGTTCTGACCGCTGATAACGACACAAATCCCGCACTCGGCACAGGGGGGGTGGGGCGAGGGTGGGTGGGCGGGGGTGGGGCAAGGGGGGTGGGGAAAGGGCCGGACTACTTGAGGGGGCGGGCGGCGGGTACGACGAGCGCGGAGGGCACCATGACGAAGGCGACCGCGAGCAGGGCGTAGAGCGTGCCGACCTGATCCCCGACGAAGCCGAGCAGCGGCGGCCCGACCAGGAAGGCGCCGTACCCGATGGTGGAGACCACGGAGACCCGGACGGCGGCGTGCTCGGGGTCGTCCGCCGCGGCGCTGATCCCCACCGGGAAGCCCAGCGAGGCGCCGAGGCCCCACAGCAGGATCCCGAGTACGACGACCACCGCGGTCCCACCGAAGGCGATCATCAGCACGCCCCCGGCGGCGCAGGCCATCGTCGCCCACAGCACCGGCAGCCGGCCCCACCGGTCCAGCAGCCCGCCGCCGAAGAACCGGCCGAGCGTCATCGCGCCCACGAACAGCGAGAAGCCGGCCACGCCGACCCACTCCTCGACGCCGTACCCGTCGACCAGCGCGACCGCCAGCCAGTCGTTCGCGGTCCCCTCGGCCAGCGCCAGCGAGAGCACCATCACGCCGATCAGCAGTGTCCGGGGATCCAGCCAGGCCCGGAACGCGGAGCCCGAGGTCCCCCCGGACGACTCGTCCGAAGCGCCCGCGGACGACCCGGCGACGCCGACCACGTAGTGCCGCGTCAACCACAGGCACCCGACGAAGCACCCGGCCGCGACCGGCAACAGATGCCAAGGCATCTCGACCCCGCCCCGGACCAGCCCCGCTCCCGCGAGACCACCGGCGACGGTGCCCAGGCTGAAGACCGCGTGCAGCCGGGGCATCAGCGAGCGGCCCAGCCCCCGCTCGACGACGGCGCCCTCGACGTTCATCGCGACGTCCCAGGAGCCGGTGCCGATCCCGTAGCAGAACAGCCCGAGACCGACGACGACCGGCACGTTCCAGATGCCGATGCCGGCGGTCACCAGCACGAAGCCGAGCAGCGCCATCCCGGCTCCGGCCCGCACCACGGCGGCGGTCCCCCATCGCTGGATGACCGCGCCGGTCAGCGGCATGGCGAGGACAGAGCCCCCGGCCAGCGCAAGCAGCAGCAGCCCGAGCTCGGAGTTGCTCAACCCGAGGTCCGTGCGCACCTGCGGGATCCGCGACACCCAGGTCGCAAACAGCAGTCCGTTGAGCGCGAAGGCGGCGTACGACGCGCGCACGGCCCGCGCCGAACGCGTGGTTTCGTCCGTTTTCAGGCTGAGAGGAGACATAAGTGCGCGCTCGGCAGGGGTAGAGGGCTACGGGCCGTCACAGGCCGGAGGTGGGTTCGCCGGGGCGGACGCTGCGGGAGCCGGGCGGCATCGCCTCGAGCCAGGCCTGGAAGCCCTTCAGGGAGTCGGGGTCCATCGCCAGCTCCAGCACCCCGGACGGGGTGTCGCACTCGACCACGATGTGGTTGGAGTAGAGCGAGAACTCCTCCGGGCCCTCCGGGTCCCGGCGGCTCCGGTAGGCCAGGTCCGCCCGGTCCCAGGCCCGCTTGGGCCGCACCGACAGCGAGAACATCCTGTACCACTGCAGGTCCTCCCCGGCGTACCGGCCGAGCCCGAGAAGCCACCCGTGCCCGGTCCGAGAGGACCGGGCACGGTAGCTGAGTTCGAATGCGGAGCCGCCGACGGACAGCATGCGACGGCGTACGACGAGGCAGATGCCGAAGACGAGAAGCGCGACGAGAAGCAGGCCGACGACGTCGAGCACCCACTCCCACCACGGCATTGCGCCAGCGCCTCCTCAGCAGCCATCAGCGACCGTCACCGACCCCGCCGGTGCCGCCACCGCCACCGCGCGTGGGGGAACACTAGCGGATCCGGAGACGTGACGAGGGCCCGGGTGCCAAGCACCCGGGCCCTCGTCAGGAGAACTCGAAATGAAGCGGACTTCGACGCTAGGCCACTTCCGGGCCGACCCGCTCGGCGACCATGGCGGCGGCCTCGTCCTTGGTGTCGAACAGCCGGGAGTGCTCGGCCAGCACCGAGACCCGGTTGCGCGCCACGGAGAGGAAACCCTCGTCCACGGAGGCGAAGACCTGCTCCCCCGACTCCATGGTCACCTCGACCACCGAGGGCGCCAGGATCGAGAACACCGGCTCGTGGTTCGCCAGGATCCCGATGTCGCCGACCACCGTGCGGGCACTCACCATCGTCGCCGAGCCCGACCACACGTTGCGGTCGGCGCCGACGATCTCGACGTGCATGAGAGCGCTCATCGGGGCCTCACAGGCTCTTCTGGATCTCGGCCCACTTGCGCTCGACGTCGTCCAGACCGCCGCACATGAAGAAGGCCTGCTCCGCCACGTGGTCGTACTCGCCGTCGCAGATCTTGTTGAAGGCGTCGACCGTCTCGGCCACGGGCACCGTGGAGCCCTCGATGCCGGTGAACTGCTTGGCCGCGTAGGTGTTCTGCGACAGGAACCGCTGGATCCGGCGCGCCCGGTGCACGACGAGCTTGTCCTCTTCGGAGAGCTCGTCGACACCGAGGATCGCGATGATGTCCTGGAGCTCCTTGTTGCGCTGCAGGATCTGCTTGACCCGCACCGCGCAGTTGTAGTGGTCCGCGCCGACGTACTGCGGGTCGAGGATCCGCGAGGTCGAGGTGAGCGGGTCCACCGCCGGGTAGATACCGAGGGACGCGATCTCACGCGAGAGCTCCGTCGTCGCGTCGAGGTGCGCGAACGTCGTCGCCGGCGCTGGGTCGGTGTAGTCGTCCGCCGGCACGTAGATCGCCTGCATCGAGGTGATCGAGTGGCCGCGGGTCGAGGTGATCCGCTCCTGGAGGACGCCCATCTCGTCGGCGAGGTTGGGCTGGTAGCCCACCGCGGAGGGCATGCGGCCCAGCAGCGTGGAGACCTCGGAGCCGGCCTGGGTGAACCGGAAGATGTTGTCGATGAAGAGCAGCACGTCCTGCTTCTGCACGTCGCGGAAGTACTCCGCCATCGTCAGCGCGGAGAGCGCGACGCGCAGACGCGTGCCCGGCGGCTCGTCCATCTGGCCGAAGACGAGCGCGGTCTGCCCGATGACGCCGCCCTCCTCCATCTCGACGATGAGGTCGTTGCCCTCACGGGTCCGCTCGCCGACGCCGGCGAACACCGACACACCACCGTGGTCGCGGGCCACACGGGCGATCATCTCCTGGATGAGCACCGTCTTGCCCACGCCCGCGCCGCCGAACAGGCCGATCTTGCCGCCCTGGACGTACGGCGTGAGCAGGTCGATGACCTTCAGGCCGGTCTCGAACATCTGGGTCTTGGACTCCAGCTGGTCGAACGGCGGGGGCTTGCGGTGGATGGGCCACCGCTCGGTGACGACGTACTCCTCACCCTCCTCGAGGTTGAGGACCTCGCCGAGCGCGTTGAACACGTGGCCGGTGGTGATGTCACCGACGGGCACCGTGATCGGCGAGCCGGTGTCGACCACCGCCGCGCCCCGCACCAGGCCGTCGGTCGGCTGCAGCGAGATCGCGCGGGCCATGCCGTCGCCGATGTGCTGGGCCACCTCGAGGTTGAGGGTCTTGGTGTCGCCGCCGATGGTCAGCTCGCACAGGAGCATGTTGTAGATATCGGGCATCGAGTCCACGGGGAACTCGACGTCGACCACGGGGCCGATCACCCGGGCGATCCGGCCGGTAGCACCGGTCGGCGCGGCGCTGGTCTCTTCGATGGTCGCGGTCATCTCTTTCACTCACTCCCGGCTTGGGCTTCGGCGAGGGCGTTCACGCCCCCGACGATCTCACTGATTTCCTGGGTAATACCGGCCTGGCGGGCCTGGTTGGCGATACGGGTGAACTTGGTGATCAGTTCGTCCGCATTGTCGGTAGCCGACTTCATCGCCCGCTGCCGCGCGGCCAGCTCGGAGGCGGCCGCCTGCAGCAGGCAGTAGTAGATCCGGCTGTGCACGTACTTCGGCAGCAGGGTGTCGAGCACCAGCTGCGGGTCGGGCTCGAACTCATACAGCGGCAGCACCTCGTCGGGCGCGGGGCGTTCCTCGCCCTCGACGACCTCGAGCGGCAGCATCCGGATGACGTGCGGCTCCTGCACCAGCATCGACCGGAACCGGGTGAAGACGATGTGCATCTCGTCGACGCCGGTGTCCTCGGTGAGGAACTGTGCGATCAGGGCGTTGCCGATCTCGGCCGCCGTGTCGTACGACGGCTGGTCGGACTGACCGGTCCACGCTCCGGCGACCTCGCGGTGCCGGAAGTTGTAGTAGGTCACGCCCTTGCGCCCGGAGATGTAGGTCGTCACGTGCTTGCCCTCGGCGTGCAACGCCTCGGTCAGCCGCTCGGCCTCCTTGATCACCGAGGACGAGTAGGCCCCGGCCAAGCCGCGGTCGCTGGTGATGACCAGGACCGCGGCGCGGTTGGACTCCGTCGTCTCGGTGATCAGCGGGTGGTTGACGTTGGAGTACGTCGCCACCGCGGAGAGGGCTCGGGTGAGCTCTTCGGCATAGGGCTCGGCCGCCGCGGCGCGTTGCTGCGCCTTGGCGATCCGGGACGCCGCGATGAGCTCCATCGCCCGGGTGATCTTCTTGGTCGACTCGACCGACTTGATCCGGGCGCGGTATTCGCGGAGGGAGACAGCCATGACAGCGTCTAACCCCGCTTCTGCTTGACGATCTTCTCCTGCTCGACGTCGTCGTCGGGCAGGGCGTCGTACTCCTCGCGGCCGACCTTGATCGCGCCGCCCTCGGAGGTCTGGAACGACCGGGCGAAGGCGTTGTACGCCGCGATCAGCTCTGCCTCGGTCTCGTCGCTGAACTCGCGCGTGTCGAGGATCGTGGAGTAGATGCCCGGGGCCTGGAGGCCGACGTAGTCGAGGAACTCCTTCTCGAACCGGGCGACGTCCTCGGTCGGGACCGGGTCGAGCCGGCCGCTGGTGCCGGTCCAGATCGAGACCACCATCTTGTCCAGCGGGTACGGCGAGTAGGCCGGCTGCTTGAGCAGCGCCATGAGCCGGTTGCCTCGATCGAGCTGCTGGCGCGAGGCCGCGTCGAGGTCGGAGGCGAACATCGCGAAGGCCTCCATCGCGCGGAACTGCGCCAGGTCGACCTTGAGCGAGCCGGTGACCTTCCGCATCGCCTTGGTCATCGCGGAGCCGCCGACTCGGGAGACCGAGATACCGACGTCGATCGCCGGCCGCTGGTTGGCGTTGAACAGGTCGGACTGGAGGAAGATCTGGCCGTCGGTGATCGAGATGACGTTGGTCGGGATGTAGGCCGACACGTCGTTGGCCTTGGTCTCGATCACGGGCAGCCCGGTCATCGAGCCCGCGCCCATGTCGTCCGACAGCTTCGCGCAGCGCTCGAGGAGCCGGCTATGCAGGTAGAAGACGTCACCGGGGTAGGCCTCGCGGCCCGGCGGGCGGCGCAGCAGCAGCGACACGGCGCGGTAGGCCTCGGCCTGCTTGGTGAGGTCGTCGAAGATGATCAGGACGTGCTTGCCGTCGTACATCCACTCCTGGCCGATGGCGGAGCCGGTGTACGGCGCGAGGTACTTGAAGCCCGCGGAGTCCGAGGCCGGAGCGGCCACGATGGTCGTGTACTCCAGCGCGCCGGCCTCCTCCAGGGCGCCCCGCACGGCGGCGATCGTGGAGCCCTTCTGGCCGATGGCGACGTAGACGCAGCGGACCTGCTTGACCGGGTCGCCGGACTCCCAGTTCTGCTTCTGGTTGATGATCGTGTCGATCGCGATCGTGGTCTTGCCGGTCGCGCGGTCGCCGATGATCAGCTGCCGCTGGCCGCGGCCGATCGGCGTCATCGAGTCGATCGCCTTCAGGCCGGTCGCGAGCGGCTCGTGCACCGACTTGCGCTGCATCACGGTGGGCGCCTGCAGCTCCAGCGGGCGGCGGTGCTCGCTGGGGATCTCGCCGAGGCCGTCGATCGGGTTGCCCAGCGGGTCGACGACGCGGCCCATGAAGCCGTCGCCGACGGGGACCGAGAGGATCTCGCCGGTGCGCTTGACCGCCTGGCCCTCCTCGATGCCCTCGAAGTCACCCAGGATCACGACGCCGATCTCGCGGGTGTCGAGGTTGAGGGCGAGGCCGAGGGTCCCGTCCTCGAACTCCAGCAACTCGTTCGCCATGGCGGAGGGCAGGCCCGCGACCCGCGCGATGCCGTCACCGGCCTGCGCGACGGTGCCGACCTCCTCCTTGCTGGCGCTCTCGGGCTTGTACTCCGACACGAAACGCTGGAGCGCGTCCCGGATCTCATCCGGCCGAATGCTCAACTCGGTCATCGTAATTGACTGCCTTATCTCTTCGTTACGTCTTGAGGTCTGGGGTGGGTTAGCTCGCCAGTCTGCGGCGGGCATCGTCGAGGCGGGTGGCGATCGTGCCGTCGATCACCTGGTCGCCGATCTCGATGCGCATCCCGCCGATCACCGACGGGTCGACGATCTCGTTGAGGTGCACCGGCCGGCCCGCGTCGCGGGCGAGCACCGCCGCCAGGCGATCCCGCTCGGACTCGGTGAGCGACGCGGCCACGCGGACGGTCGCCACCGCCTCGGAGCCGACCTCGGCGACGACGTCCTGGTAGTGGTCGAGTGCGGCACCGACCGTGTGATGGCTGCCGACCAGACCCTGGAGGGTCAGCGTCAGCGTGGCCGAGGAGACCTTGCCCTCGAGCAGCTGCCGCAGCAGCGACTCCTTGTCCGCCGCGGTGCGCAGGGGGTTGCTCAACGCATCGCGCAGGTCGGGGTGACCCGCGATCAGCTGCTGAACCTCGAACAGTTCATCGGCCAGCCGATCGGTGTCGTCCGCGCCGAGCACCACCCCGATCTCGCCGAGGAGCTCGAACGCGTCGGGGAGGTCGCGGGTGGCTGTCCACCGGCACGCGACGCCCTGGCTGAGCAGGTCGAGGGCCGCCGGCGAGACCCGCTCGCCGAAGAGCGCCTTCGCCAGGCCCTGCTTGGCGTCGGGTGCGAGCGAAACGTCCGTGGCCACGCGCCGCAGCGCGGGCTCGTGACGCAGCGTCGCCGCGATGGCGAAGAGCTCGCCCGCGAGCCCTGCCGCGTCCGCGCCGTCCGCGACCGCGCTCCGCAGCGATGCGGTGAGCTGGGCGAGCGAATCGCCGGAGGAGCCACGCATCAGTTGCTCCTACCGCTGCCGCCGGCCTCGAGGTCGGCGAGGAATCGATCGACGACTCCGCTCTGGCGAGCGGGGTCCTCCAGCGACTCGCCGACGATGCGGCCCGCGAGCGTGGTGGCCAGGGTGCCCACCTCGGAGCGCAGGGTGTTGACCGCTTGCTGCCGATCGGCGTCGAGCTGCACGTGGGCGGTCTCCACGATGCGCGCGGCCTCGGCCTGCGCGTTCTGGCGGGCCTCGGCCACGATCGCGGCGCCCTGCTGGCGCGCCTCCTCGCGGATCTGTGCCGCCTCTTGCCTCGCGTCGTCGATCTGCGCCTTGTACTCGGCCTCGGCGGCGCGAGCGCCTGCCTTGGCCTCCTCGAGCTCGGCGAACTCCTGTCGGATCGCCTCCTGCCGACGCTCCATCGCCCGGTTGATGATCGGGATGACGAACTTGGCCAACAGCCAGAACATGATGGCGAAGGCCACCAGTTCGACCCAGAAGGTCCCGTTGGGGACGAGGAAGTTCGAACCGCCGCCTTCTTCCTCGGCCGCCAGCACGACCAGGGCGCTGGAAGTGATGCTCATCGGTTTTTCCTGTCTGTGGGTGCGAGCATTCGGCTCGGGGCTACTCAGCCAACGAGCACGAAGACGAACAACGCCATGAAGGCGAGGTTGATGAAGAACATCGCCTCACAAAGGCCCACGGTCAGGAAGAAGATCGTCTGCAGCTTCCCCTGCGCCTCCGGCTGGCGGGCCACGCCCTCGATGTAGGAAGCACCGGCCAGACCGTCACCGACACCGGCGCCGATAGCGCCACCAGCCAGTGCCACGCCACCGCCGATGAAGGCGCCGGCCAGCTTGATTGCCTCTTCCATGTCTCTCCTTAGGGTTCGCCCCGGATCTCCCGGGGCCCTTGGTGTGTTACCTCTAGGTCGCGCCTGAAACGCCCGGAGCGTTTCAGTGCGCAGGTTCGGGGACGCGAGCCGGTGCGGGAGCACCCTCGGTCGCGTCGTCGTGCTCGTCGTCGTGGTGATCGCCGCCGGCCATCGCGAAGTAGATGACGGTCAGCAGCGCGAAGATGAAGGCCTGGATACCGCCGATGAACATGCCGAACAGCTTCCAGATGATGTTGGCCACCGGCATCCCCATGTACCACGGGATCAGCGAGATCAGCGAGAGCATGATCCCACCGGCGAAGATGTTGCCGAAGAGTCGCAGCGCCAGCGTGATCGGCTTGACCAGCTCCTCCAGGATGGTGAGCGGCAGCAGAGCCGGGTAGGGCTGGGTGAAGTGCTTGAAGTAGCCCAGACCGTTGAGACGGATGCCGTAGACCCACACGCTGATCATCGTGAGCGCGGCCAGCGCGTACGTCAGGTTGACGTCCGCGGTCGGAGGCGGCGTCAGGTGCACGTGCTCGTTGAGCTTGGTCGGCAGCGCCTCCAGCCAGTTCGCGAACAGGACGAAGAAGAACAGCGAGATCGCCAGCGGGGTCACATAGGGGTGCACCCTGCCGAGGTTGTCCTCGACCTGCTTGTTGACCTCGCCGACCGTCGCCTCCCACATGATCTGGAGCTTGCTCGGCACGTGGTTGTCGGGGTTCTTGGAGATCGCCCCGGCGACCATGAAGCCGAGCAGCAGCACGGCGCCACCGGCGATCAGCGTGCTCCAGATCGTGTCGAGGTTGAACGTCATCCCGAAGAACTCACGCTGGACGTGGTGCCCGATGGTGATGTCCGCAGCGGCAGAAATGCTCATGCGCTTCGCAGCTCCTTCAGCAGTGGCAGGCTGGTCATCACCAGCGCGACAAGTCGGAAGATGGCCAAGCCCAGCAGGACGCCGATGCCATCAGGCCAGAAGAACACGGCGGCGCCGATCGCCGCCACGGAGAGCACCGCGAGCCTGACGAGCGTCGCGACGATCATCCGGTTGCGGGTCAGCTCCTGGCCCGCGGCGAGCACCTGCAGCAGCCAGCGCTCGGTGGCAACGTGGTTGATCAGGCCGAGGATCACCCCGCCCGCGAGACAGCCGCCCAGCTCGGGCTTGCCCATCGGGATCAGGATCCACAGCGCGGCCACGGCCAGCGCGATCGCGACCAGCGTGGTCTTGCGCTGGTCGCGCAGCACGCGCAGCCAGGACGAGAGGCCGGTCGTCGGCCGGTCGTCGGCCGACTGCGTGCCCGTGGTGTCGGGTAGGGGGGTCATCGCACTCACTTAGACAGGGCTCCGAGATCAGTCGCGCAACGCTTCGCGGACGCGGACCCAGAAGCCCACTGCCCCCAGGACGATGCCGAGTCCGATGCCGATGAGGACGAAGACCGGACCGGTGCCCGCCCAGCGGTCGACGAGGAGCCCGATGACCAGGCCGCCGACGACGGAGCCGGAGAGCATCCCGCCGACGCCGATGAGGTCTCGCCCGCTGAGTCCCTGGGACCCGGGGCGGCCCTGAGGCTCGCGGCGATCGTTCGGTTGCTCATCGGACATCCACCAAGGTCTCTTTCCGGGGCTTGCGTCTGTCGGTGAGCGCCCCGCCGACAGACTGCCGACTGCCCGCACGCGGTGGGCGCGGCACGAAAGTTACCACAGTAAAGTTCCGGCCCGGGCGCCAGATCCCGGCGTGTAGTCCGCGAATCCGAATGCGCGGAACGCAACCCGTCCCGCATGGCGCAACAGCGCAAATGCCGGACTCGCGCGCGACCGCGCGGCGCATTCGCGCACGTCACGGGCTTGTCGGTCGTCATCGCGGTGGCCTCTCCGGGGAGCGTCAGGGAGTTAGTGAAACATATCACAAGCTCGACGGACGGTTTCGGCGGGGGTCCGCCAGCCGAGACGAGTCACCCGATCAGCGCGCGTGGTCACCGATATGAGGGGCCTGGATCACCGGCAGGATGAAGGTCGCCGCGATCGTGACCACCACGCCCGTGGCGATCGCCACCCACACGGCGGTGCCCGAATAGAGCGTCGCCAGGGGCATGCCGAAGCCGATCAGCGCGGCCCACAGCCACATGATCGCCACGGCGCGCCGATGGGAGTGACCGATCTCCAGCAGCCGGTGGTGGAGGTGCTGTTTGTCGGGCACGAAGGGCGAGCGGCCGGCACGGGTCCGTCGTACCACCGCCAGCACCAGGTCAGCCAACGGCACGATCAGGATCGCGATCGGCAGCAGCACCGGCAGCAGCGACGCCGCGAAGCCCTGCATCGAGTCCAGCGTGACCGTCGGCAGCTCGGCGCTGGAGAAGGTGCCCGTCAGCGTGATCGAGCTCGCGGAGAGGTAGAGCCCGATGAGCATCGACCCGGAGTCGCCCATGAAGATCCGCGCCGGGTGGAAGTTGTGCGGCAGGAAGCCGATGCAGGCCCCCGCCAGCGAGGCGCTCAGCAGCGCCCCGGTGTTGGCCCGCTCGACGCCGTTGAGCACGGTCAGCCCGTAGCAGAAGAGGAAGAAGGCCCCGGCCCCGATCGCGACGACCCCGGCGGCGAGACCGTCCAGTCCGTCGACGAAGTTGACCGCGTTGACGGTGGCGACCACGACGAGGATCGTGAAGATCGCCCCCTGGGTCGGGTGCAGCGCCAGCTGCGTGCCGTCCGGCAGGGTCACGAACCAGAACTGCACCTGGTTGACCACCAGGTAGCCGGCCGCCAGCAGCTGGCCCCCGAATTTGGTGAGCGCATCGAGCTCGAAGATGTCGTCGAAGACGCCGACCAGGCAGATGATCGCGCCGGCGACCAGCACCGCGCGGGCCTGCCCGAAGCTGTCGGCCCGCGACAGGAACGGCAGCTGTTCGGCGAGCAGGTACGCCGCCACCAGGCCGCCGAGCATCGCGACCCCGCCCAAGTACGGGATCGGCGTGTCGTGCACGTCGCGGTCCCGCACGACCGCGAAGGCGCCGGACCGGATCGCCAGCTCCCGAGCGATGACGGTCAGCAGGTAGGTGGACGTCGCGGCGAGGAGGAAGACGAGGACGTATTCGCGCACGCGCTCACCCCTCGACCGAGATCCCGAGGCCCGCGAGCGCCTCGTTGACTTCGGCGAGCGGGATCGCGCCTGCGCGGAGCAGCCGTGGCGCCCAGGCGGTCACGTCCAGGATCGTGGAGGCGACGCCGCCCGGCGACGTACCGGCGTCGACGAAGACGACCACCGCCTCCCCCAGCATCTCCTGCGCCGACTCGGCGCTGGTCGCCGCGGGCAGCCCCGTGGTGTTCGCGGAGCTGACGGCTAGCGGCCCCGTGCGCTCCAGCAGCTCGCGGGCCACGTCATGGTCGGGCACGCGGACCGCCACCGTGCCCCGGGTCTCCCCCAGGTCCCAGCGCAGCGACGGCTGCTGCCGCCCGACCAGGGTGAGCGGGCCCGGCCAGAACCGCTCGGCGAGCATCCGGACGTAGCCGGGCACGTCGGCGATCATCGCGTCCAGCGTCGCCGCGTCGGCGATCAGCACAGGGGGCGGCATGTCCCGGCCGCGCCCCTTCGCGTCCAGCAGCCGCTGCACCGAGGCGGGCGAGAAGGCGTCGCACCCCACGCCGTACACGGTGTCGGTGGGCAGCACGATCAGGTCGCCGTCGGCGACCGCCTCGACGGCCGCCGCGAGGGCGGCCTCGCGCTCCTCGACGGTCCCGGTGCTCAGACGCTGGCTCGCCACAGGGTCATCGTGCCAGCCTCGCCGTCAGGAATCGCGCACGACCGGCCAGGTCCTCGTGGTCGCGCACGTCGGCCCACCGGCCGGAGGCGGCGAAGACGGCCGGCGCGGAGTCGCCCTGGACGTCCGCGTGCTCCGCGCCGAGCACTCCTCCCGGGCGCAGCAGCACCGCCGCGCGCCGCTCGAGCGCGCGCATCGCCTCCAGCCCGTCGTCCCCGGAGAAGAGCGCCAGGTGCGGGTCGTGGTCGCGGGCCTCGGGGGCCACGGACTCCCAGGCCTCGAGGGGGATGTACGGCGGGTTGCAGCACACCACGTCCACGGCACCCGCGAGATCGTCGAACGCGGTCGCGAAGTCGCCGAGCCGCAGGTCGACCCCGGTGCCGGCCAGGTTGCGCGCGGCCCAGTCGTGGGCCGCCTCGTCCAGCTCGACCGCGTGGATCCGGGCGTGCGGCACCTCGTCGGCGATCGCGCGCGCGATCGCCCCGGAGCCGGTGCACAGGTCGACCACGACCGGCTCCCTCGTCCCGTGCTCCCTCGCCCCCCGGGCGTGCTCAATCGCCCAGCCCGCGAGCAGCTCGGTCTCGGGTCGCGGCACGAAGACGCCGGGCCCGACCCGCAAGCTCACCCGCCGGAAGTGCGCCACGCCTGTGAGGTGCTGGAGGGGCTCGCGCGCGGCGCGGCGGGCGATCAGCGCCGCGAACTCCGCCGCCTGCGCCGCGGTCGGGTCGGCGGCCAGGAAGAGCCTGCCCCGGTCGGTGCCGAGCACGTGGGCGAGCAGCTCGTCCGCGTCGTACTCCGGCGAGGCGACGCCCGCGGCCCACAACCTCGCCGCCGACTCGCGGCGCAGGCTGCGTAGGTCTGGCAGGTCACCCAGCTCAGGCGGCTCAGCCATCGAGCGTGGCCAGCCGCGCCTCGAGGTCGGCGGCCACGCAGGAGTCCAGCACCGGCTGCAGGTCGCCGCCGAGGACGACGTCGAGGTTGTAGGCCTTGTA
>JBDHZS010000034.1:0-25468 GCA_039812025.1 Nocardioides sp.
CTCAGCGCCTTCCTCATGGCCACCGGCGCCATGGTGATGGAGCGCATGGTCGGATCGGTCAACCAGCTCTTCGCCGAGGCGAAGCCGCCGCACTTCCTGCAGATGCACAAGGGCGAGTACGACGACGCTGCGCTGACCCGGTTCGCCGCCCAGCACACGGAGATCGACTCCTGGCTCGTCGAGGAGATGCTCGGGTACGACGGCGCGGCGATCGCCTGGCACCGCCCCGCCACCGGCGAGGAGGGCGACCTGGCCGAGAGCCTGATCGACAACCTCTTCGTGACCCAGAACGCGGACTTCGACTTCCTGATCGACGAGACCGGCGCGATCGCCCGACCGAAGCAGGGCGAGGTCTACGTCCCTGTTGCCTACCAGCAGCAGTTCGGCCTCGAGGCCGGCGACGAGCTGGGGATCCGCACCGACGCGGGGATCCGCGACCTGGAGATCGCGGGCTTCGTGCGCGACTCGCAGATGGCCTCCTCACTGTCCTCGGCCACGCGGTTCGTGGTCGCCGAGCAGGAATTCGCCGCGCTCGGCCGGGCAGGGGGCGGCGCACCGGAGATCATCGCCGAGTACCGGCTCGCCGATCCTGCGCAGGTCTCCGACTTCCAGCGCGCCTACGAGGCCGACGCGGCGCTGCCCAAGAACGGCCAGGCGGTCACGTACTCGATGATCCGCATGATCAACGCCTTCAGCGACGGCCTCGTGGCGGTGGCGCTGGTCTTCGTCAGCCTGCTGCTCGTCGCGATCGCGCTGCTCAACCTGCGGTTCGTGATCCGCGGGACGATGGAGGACGAGGTCCGCGAGATCGGCGCGATGAAGGCGATCGGCCTCCCCGACAAGGAGATCGCCCGGCTCTACCTCACCAAATACAGCGTCATGACCGCGCTCGCGTGCCTGATCGGCGGCGGCCTGGCCGTGGGCGCCACCGCGTTGCTGACCCGGAGCGTCCAGGCGAACTACGCCGAGGCGCCGCTCGGCATCGCGGCCCTCGTCGTCCCGGTGCTCGCCCTGGCGCTCGTCTACCTCTTCGTCATCCTCACCTGCCGCGGCGTGCTCCGGGGGATCCGGAAGGTCCAGGTCGTCGACGCGATGGTGCGCGGCGAGTTCGGCCGGCGCGGCGTGAAGCGGGCGCCGCGGGCCGTCCTGGCGTCGTACCGGGGCAACAACGTCGGCCGACGGCTGGCGCTGGCGGACCTCCGCGCCGAACGCGGCCAGTGGGTCCTGATCCCCGTGGTGTTCGCGCTCGCCGCCGTGCTGATGACCCTCCCGATGAACCTGCTCAGCACCTTCGAGAGCCCCCGGTTCGTCGCCTACCTCGGCGCCCCGGAGGCCGACCTGCGCGCGGACCTGCAGTTCTCCGACGACGTCGACGCGACCCGCGAGAGCCTGCTCGCCGGCATGGCGGGCGACCAGCGGCTCGCCGACGTGCGCGCCTTCGCCAACGTGCTCTACGAGACCCCGGGCGAGGAGGGCTGGGAGACCCTGCGCGTCGAGGTCGGCGACTACACCGGCGGCACCGTCGAGTACGTCGATGGCGGGCGCCCCGACGCCGGCCAGATCGCGCTGTCGGTCCTCAACGCGGACAAGTACGGCGTCCGCCCCGGCGACGAGATCACCGTCCGCGAGACCGGCGAGGAGCGCGACCTGGTGGTGAGCGGCGTCTACCAGGACGTCACCAGCGGCGGCTACACCGCGAAGCTGCAGGGCGAGGTCACCACGGGCGCCGCCGGCTACGTGATCTACGCGGACACGGTCGGCGACATCGACCCGGTGGCCGTCGCCGGCGAGTACGACGAGCGGTTCCCGGCCGCCGCCGTGATCGGGATGCGGGCCTACGTCGAGCAGACGCTGTCCTACGTCACCGGCGCGTTCAAGAGCGCGGCGATCCTGGCGCTGGTCTTCGGGCTCGGGGTGGCCGTCCTGATCACCGGCCTCTTCCTCAAGCTCCGGCTCACTCGCGACCGCCGCAAGCTCGGCGTGCTCTCCGCGCTCGGCTTCTCCGCACGCGAGATCATCGGCCAGGTGCGGGTCAAGGTGCTGCTCGCGGTCGCCGCCGGCACCCTGCTCGGGCTCGCCCTCGCCGCCACGGCGGGGGAGTGGCTGGTCGGGTCGCTGATCTCCCTGGCCGGACTCGGGATCGCTGACCTCGCGTTCCTGCCCAACCTGCCGCTCGTCTACCTGGCCTATCCGCTGCTGCTCATCGGCGCCGGATATCTCGCATCCACCCTGATCACCGCCCGCCTCCGCGGCGCCGACAAGAGCCTCTGGCTCCGAGGCTGAACGATGAAGGAGAAGAACATGTCGAACGCAACTCTGGAGTCCCGCGACCTCGCGAAGACCTTCCACACCACCGAGCCGCCGATCACCGTGATCGACGGGGTCGACCTGACCGTCCACGACGGCGAGTTCCTGGTCATCATGGGCGCGTCGGGGTCCGGCAAGTCGACGCTGCTCTATGCGCTCAGCGGGATGGACCGCCCCAGCGGCGGAAGCGTCCACCTCGAGGGCCGAGACCTGACCTCGCTCACCGACGCCGAGATGAGCCAGGTCCGGCTGACGAAGATGGGGTTCGTCTTCCAGCAGGCGTACTTCCTGGCGAACCTGACCATCCGCGACAACATCCTGCTCCCGGCGCTCAAGGCGGCGCCCAAGCATCGGGCCGCCGTGGTCGCGCGGGTCGACGCGCTGCTGGAGCGGTTCGGGATCGCGCACATCGCCGACCACGGCATCACCCAGGTCTCGGGCGGCCAGCTGCAGCGCGCGTCGATCTGCCGGGCGCTCGCCGCCGAGCCGACGATCCTCTTCGCGGACGAGCCGACCGGCGCGCTCAACAGCTCGATGACCGCCGAGGTCATGGACGCGCTCACCGACGTGCACCGCGACGGTACGACGCTGGTCATGGTCACCCACGACCCCGCCTGCGCCGCCCGAGCCGACCGCGTGATCTACCTGCGCGACGGGCGTCTGGTCGACTCCCGCGAGCTCGGCGCCTGGAGCCCCGAGCTCGCCGCCGAGCGTGAGGATGACCTGCTCACCTGGCTCCGCGGCCTCGGCTTCTAGGAGCCCGGGCCTCCAGCTGCCCCTGCTCCGCAACTGGTCTGAATTGGCCAGGCCTCGGCGGAACTGGTCTTGTATGGCAGGTTACTCGCCAGTATTTCTGGCATATAAGACCAGTTCCGGGTGGACCCTGCCGGTTGCCACCAGTTGCGGCGTCATTGGTGTGTACGCCGCGGGAACTGGCGGCATCTCGGCAACGGGTCGGCGCAACCGCCTGCGATCGTCGAACCTCGCCCGGGCGCGATAGATTCGGCTCATGGGTCCGGGCCGGGCAGTGACGCTGCAGGACATCGCGGATCGCCTGGGGGTCTCGCGGTCGACTGTCTCCTTCGCGGTCACGGGGAACGGCCGGGTCTCGGACGAGATGCGGCGCCGGGTGCTCGCCGCGGCGCGCGAGCTCGGCTATCAGCCGAACACGGTGGCGCGACGCCTCCGTGGCGCCCAGACCGGAATCATCGCCCTGCATCTTCCGCGCCACACCACGACGATGTCGTACTACATGAACGCGACCTTCGGGATCGTCGAGGAGGCCAACCGCGCGGGGATGATCGTCTCGCTGCTGCCCGCGGACGCATCCGAGGCGGGCCTGTCGCGCTTGCATGCCGACGGCTCGATCGTGCTGGATCCCGCGGCGGACGACCCGACCGCCCGGGCTCTGTTGTCAGGTAGCACCCCGATCATCACGGGCGAGCCGGTGCCCCCCGGGCTGCCCAGCGGTCAGGGCGAGGTCACCAGCGACCACGCGCGCGCCGTGTCCGGGTTGTTGGACCACCTCGCCCAGCGCGGCTCGCGGAGCCCCGCCTTGGTCGTTCCCGACATTCCGACGCACTGGACGCTGTCGGTGCGCGGCGCCTTCGAGAGCTGGTGCGCCGAGCGCGGCTGGCCGCCGCGCGTCCGCCGGATACCGCATCCGGCGCGGCCGGAGGACGTTCATCGCGCCGTCGAGCAGCTCCTCGACGGACCGGAGCCGGCCGATGCGATCGTCGCCGGCTCGGACGGGGTCGTGCTCAACGTCGTGACCGGCGCCGAACGGCAGGCGCGCTCCATCGGGGAAGACCTGCTCGTCGCCGCCACCGTCGACTCGGGGGTGCTGGAGTTCACGCGGCCCTCGATCACCGCGCTCGACCTGCATCCGCGCGAGTTCGGCCGGCGCTGTGTGCAAGCGTTGCTGCGGGCACTCGACGGCGGCGAGGAACCTGTGCCGTTCATCCACGACGTCGTTCCGATCGACGTGCGTTACCGCGCCTCGACCCGGGGGACAGTGGCGAACTCCTGACGGCCGGGGCGGTGCGCCGGGCGAGCGATCCGCGATGCTTTATCGATTTTCCTGAGGCTCTTGCGCCTGCTTTATCGATATTGCTACCTTGAGCGGCACTCACGAACTGCAGCCGTTCGGCGACTCCGCACGGCGGCGCCGCGAGAGGAGCATCCTCATGTCTCAGCCCGATACGAGCGGGCCGGCGACCGACCCGACCGCCCAGGCGACGGAGGGCCACTTCAAGCGCGTGCTCGGGGTGCCCTCGCTGGCGCTGTTCGGTCTGGTCTACATGGTGCCGCTGACCGCGTTCACGACGTACGGCATCGTCACCCAGCTGACCGGCGGGCGGGTCGCGTTGACCTACCTCATCACCCTCGCGGCGATGGTGTTCACGGCCCGGTCCTACGCGCGGATGTCGGTGGCCTACCCCTACTCGGGATCGGCGTACATCTACACGCAGCAGAGCTTCGGCGGCGCGCTCGGCTTCCTGGCCGGCTGGTCGCTGCTCCTCGACTACCTCTTCCTGCCGATGATCAACTACCTGATCATCGGGCTGTACCTCAGCAGCGCCTTCCCTGCCATCCCCAGTGCCGTCTGGGTCGTCTCGGCGATCGTGCTCGTCACCGTCCTGAACATCATCGGCATCGTCTCGGTCGCGCGTGCGAACGTCGCCATCATCGCGGTGCAGACGAGCTTCATCGTCGTGTTCATCGCGCTGGCGATCGGTCAGGCCGGGGGCCAGGGCGTCGATCCGATGCTTCCGTTCACAGGAGACGGCTCTGTCGACGGCTTCATGCCACTGTTCGCGGGGGCCGCGATCCTGTGCCTGTCGTTCCTCGGGTTCGACTCCGTCTCCACGCTGGCGGAGGAGGCGAAAGATCCCAAGCGGTCGATCCCGACCGCCATCATGATCGTCACGGTGGCCGCCGGGCTGCTCTACTGTCTGCTGGCCTACCTCGCGCAGATCGCCTACCCCTCGAACGACTTCGAGTCTGTCGACACGGCCAGCATCGACGTGGTCGCGTCGCTTGGGATGCCGTGGGTGTCGACGCTCTTCATCGCCGGGTTCGTCGCCGGAGGCCTCGGCTCCGCGCTCACCTCGCAGGCCTCGGTCGCGCGGATCCTGTTCTCGATGGGCCGGGACGGCGTGCTTCCCAAGGCCGTGTTCGGGCGTCTCAGCGAGCGGTTCGGGACACCCGTACTGACGATCGTCCTCGTTTCGGCCGTGTCGCTCTTCGCGCTGGTGCTCGACCTGACGACGTTGTCGAGCATGATCAGCTTCGGCGCCCTCATCGCGTTCTCGTTCGTGAACCTGTCGGTCATCAAGCACTACTTCATCGACGTCAACGAGCGCAGCGGCTGGAGGCTGGTGAACAACCTCGTACTCCCGCTCATCGGGTTCGGACTGACGCTGTGGCTGTGGACCAACCTCACCAGTCTGACCTTCGTCATCGGGCTGTCGTGGGCCGCTATCGGCGTGGTCATCCTCGCCATCCTCACGCGCGGCTTCCGCAAGCCGACCCCGACGCTGGACCTGAGCGAATGACCGCCCCGACGCCATCATCCTCGCCGCCCGAGTCCGCACGATGGCCGACGCCCCCGGCGGGGCGGACGCCGCCGACGCGATCGCCGTCGCGGACGGCCGGATCCTCGTGGTCGGGCCGGCCGAGGAGGTACGCCGATTGCGCGGCGAGCGCACGCGAGTGCTCGACTTCCCCGGCGCGACGATCGTCCCCGGCCTCGTGGACGCGCACACCCACCCGATCTACAGCCTCGGCATCGTCCGCGGTGCCTCGTTGGTCGGCGTCAAGACTCTCGACGGACTCGTCGAGGCGCTGGCGCGGGCGCGTGAGGAGCAGGCCGAGGACGAGTGCTTCTTCGCCTGGGGTCTGGATCCGAGCGCCTTCGAGGGCCGGCCGGTCGGCCACGGCGTACTGCACGAGGTGCTCGGCGCGGATCGGCCGGCCTACGTGAAGCTGTTCGATGCGCACGCCGCGATCGCATCCGCGGCGGCGCTGGAGCGCGCCGGCGTCACAGCCAGCCACGTAGCCGACGACGGCTCGGCGGTCGTCGACGACGGCACGGGCCGGCCGTCCGGGCACCTGATCGAGTTCCCCGCGATGGACCTGGTCGAGAAGGCGTTGCCGCCGCTCACCTTCGAGGACCGCGTCCGCGCGCTGCTCAAGCTGCTGCACGGATGGGCCGCACTCGGGATCACCACCGCGCACGTGATGGACCTGAAGGATCCGGACGCCCTGGACCTGCTCGCGGCCATCGAGGCCGACGGTGACCTGCCCGTTCGACTTCGGCTGTCGCCCTGGTGCACGCCCGACACCGACGACGCGGCGGCCGAACGGCTCGTCGCCCAGCAGGGCCAGGGGGGCCGGCAGTACCGGGTCGAGGGCATCAAGTTCTTCATCGACGGCGTGGTCGAGGCCGGCACGGCCTGGCTGGACACCCCCGACTCGCTCGGAGCGGGTACGGCGTCGGGTTGGCCGGATCCGGATGTCTACACCCGGCGCGTCCGCTTCTTCCACGCTCACGGCATCCCGACCGCGACCCACGCCATCGGTGAGCACGGCATCCGCTTCGCGGCGACGACGCTGGCCGCCCTCGACGACGCCGAGGGCGCCCCGCAGCACCGCATCGAGCACATCGAGTCCACCGACGACGAGACCATCGCCCTCATCGCCGCGAACGGGATCGCCGCGAGCATGCAACCGACCCACTGCACCCATCACGTGCGCGCCGACGGCAGCGACGAGTGGTCGCGCCGCCTCGGCCGGGCGCGGGCGGCCCGCGCCTGGCGCACCGCCGACCTGCGCCGTGCCGGGGCCACCGTCGCGCTGGGCTCGGATTGGCCGGTCGCCCAGATGGACCCCTGGGGGATCCTGGCCGATGCGCAGCTCCGGCGCTCGGTCGATCAGCCCGACGCCGAGCCCATCGCCGCTTCCCAGGCGCTGACCGCGCGGGAGGCGCTGGAGGGCTACACCACGCACGCGCACCGTTCGATCGGCGCGGACGGCGGCCGGCTCGAGCCGGGCGCGGTCGCCGACGTCGTCATCGTCGACCGCGACCCGCTCACGGCCTCGCCGGCCGACGTGGCGCGGACGCGTGTGCTGCTGACGATGCTTCAGGGCCGCGTCACGCATCTCGACGCCTGATACGCGAGGGTCACGCCCGGCCGAGGGACGCTCGCCAGCGTCGTACCATCGGCACGCCGATCAGGATCATGCCGTACGCCGCCTCAGCGGCGCAGGATCTGGGAGGTGATGGTCTTGTCGGTGATCTGGTCGTCCCGGGCGAGGAGCATCGCCTTGGAGAGCACGATGCTGAGCTTGCGGTCGCCCTCGAAGGGGAGCATCACGCCGCCCGCGTCGTCGTCCTTGCGACTGGGCACGATGCAGAGGTACTCGTTGTTGGGCGTCATCAGGATGTTGCCCGAGCCGAGGTGGATCTTGTACGAGCGGTAGGTCCCCTGGACCACGAGGAACCGGCCGTCCAGACTGGCGACCTCGGCGATCGCCAGCTTGGGCAGCAGCCTGGACAGCAGGTCGCGGCGAGACTCGGCCGCGACTCCGAGGTCGCCGAACGATGCGTCGTGCCAGTAGCCGCGCCAGCCGGGGCGCCGCTCGACCCCGCCGTCGAGCCACGTCGGGTCGTTGCCGATCGAGGCCACGCCGACGAACAGGTCGACGTCGCGCATCACCTCCGAGAACACCCTGATGGGCACCTCGCTCAGCGGTACGGCGTCCTCGGTGCCCGCCCTGGTGAACCGGACCTGATCGGTCGCCACGTGGAAGTGGATGCCCGCGTCGTTCCAGTCCTGCTCGTCCTCCGCGGGGATGTCGGTCCACAGCGCGGCCACCAGGTCGTGTTGCGGGAGCTCCAGGATGGCCTGCCCGTCGCTCGTGCCCCACCAGCCCTGCAGGGTGTAGCGCCACCCGCGACCCTTGGCGAGCGCGGAGAACTGATGCTGGCGCAGGATGTGGGCGGCGAACCGGTTCGAGTACACCTCGGTCTGCCGCTCGGCGTCGGTGAGCAGGTAGACCTCGCGATGCGCCTGCTTGAAGGGCTGTACGACGCCCAGCTGCTCGATCCGCAGCCGCCAGGCGGCGACCTCGGACGGGGGTGCCGTGGCCGGATGCCACAGCCGGACCACCGCGTCGGCGGCCGGCTTGATGGCGGCGCCCGTGATGTCGCGGAGCACGCCGTCGACGGCCGTGACCACGCGTGTCTCGTCGCCCTCGGTCAGCTCCCAGATCAGGTTCCGTGCGATGGCCGAGACCAGCGGGTGATCGGCGTACCGCTCCCGCCACAGGTCGAGCGGCCAGGAGCGCTCCGTGAGCAGCAGCCGCTCCAGCCGCAGCCGCTGGGCGGCGAGCATGATCGCGACCTCCTTGGCCAGCGCGCGGAGAGCGGCCAGCTCGTCGGCATGGTCGCGCCGTATCGCCACCGGGACCGTCTTGCGCACCCGTCCCGTGGCGTCGGTGATCGTGATCGAGGTCTTGCCCCGGGCGTAGGCCAAGGTCGCCGTGAAGTCGCCCAGGACGACGTCCTTGCGCGTCCCGGCGTCGAGGCCGTACGTCGGGGCGACAAGTTCCTCGAACTCCTCCACCGGGATCCCCATCGCGGCGGCTGCCTCGCCGATCGCGGCGTCCACCGCCTGGGCTGCCTGGGGCAGCTTGGCCACCGAGCGGATACGGCCGAGCTGTGCGGCGCCCGGATGCCCCATCCGAGGCAGCGCCCAGAGCACGCCGTTCGCCGCGCGACGGCTGGCGGGGCCGTAGCCGGGGACCCTGGTCCAGCCGACCCCGAACCAGCGCGCGACCGCCGGGGCGAGCTCCTCCTCGCGGCGCAGCAGCGACGCGATCCAGCACAGCGCACGCACGGC
Organism: Nocardioides sp.; assembly: GCA_039812025.1. GTDB lineage: Bacteria > Actinomycetota > Actinomycetes > Propionibacteriales > Nocardioidaceae > Nocardioides. The sequence goes on from JBDHZS010000034.1 coordinate 9,213, forward strand.
GTCGCCGGTCTGCGGCTCCAGGATCCCGCGCTCGTACGACGGGGTGAGGGCCGAACCCTCGAGGATCGCCCGGACCGCGCGGGCCAGCGGGGCGCCGTACTCGTCCCGCAGCGCGGTCGCCTGGTCCAGGAACCTGCGGGTGGGCCTGGCCCCGGTCGCGGTCGTGGCCAGCGTCACCGCCGCCAGCCCCGCGGACGCCTCGCTCGGCGGCAACTCGGCGAGGACCCGCTTGATCGCCTTCGTCCATGGGTCCCGGTGTGTGAACGGATGGTTCTTCCGGCGCTGCCTCTCGCGCTTCTCCTGACGCGCCTTCTTCTTGCGCGCCTTCTTGCCCTTGCCCATCGGGCGCCGCTGGTGGTCTCGTCCCGGATCATGACCTCCACTGTCATGGTCAGAGATCTTCTCATCCCACGGTAAACGCCTCAGTCGTCGCGCGGGTCCTTCAGGCTGGACATGGCGTCCATCAGGGTCGTGTGGATGTAGGTGAGCTCGGGGGTGACGAAGGACTCCCAGGACTCGTCGGAGTCGGCGCCGGCGTCGCCGCCCCAGTCGGACTCGGCCTTGGCGTCGTCCCAGGCGGCGGCGCCGGGGTTGTGCTTGTAGACCCACCACAGGTGCCCGAAGGGGTCGGCGAAGCGGGAGAGGACGTCGCCGAAGAAGTCGGTCGGCTCGGTCACGATCTGGGCGCCGCGGGCGGCGGCGCGCTCCAGGGTGGCGGCCGGGTCGTCGACGTACACCTGCACGAAGGCCGGCGTGTAGGGCCAGCCCGGCTTGCGGTCGGCGATTGTGAGCGTCGAGTCGCCGATCAGCAGCTCGGAGTGGAGCACCAGGCCGTCGGTGTCGGCGGTGCGCGCCTCGGGCACCTCGGCCGCGCCGAAGACTCCCACCAGGAAGTCGATCAGGCCCGCCGCGTCGTCGGTCCAGATGAACGGGTTGACGGTGGCGGAGCCGGCGGGGGCGGCGGGGGCGGCGGGTACGGCGGGGCTTGTGGGGGTGGACATCGGGTCTCCTCTCGTCGGTAGAACCATTCTCTCAGCTATTTAGGTCAGTATCTGACCACAATCACAGATAGTCTCCAGACATGTCCACGACCGGCCGCATCCTCGAGCTGCTCTCGCTCCTCCAGAACCACCGGTACTGGTCGGGCGAGGATCTCGCGCGCCGGCTGGGCGTCAGCCCCCGGACGCTGCGGCGCGACGTCGAGCAGCTTCGCGACCTCGGCTACCCGGTCGAGACCTCGCGAGGCGTCGGCGGCGGCTACCAGCTGACGGCCGGCGGGTCGCTGCCGCCGCTGGTCATCGACGACGAGGAGGCGATCGCGATCGTGCTCGGGCTCCGGGCGGCGAGCACCAGCGGGATCGCGGGCGTCGCGGACGGCGCCGTACGGGCGCTGGCCAAGGTCGTCGCGGTGCTGCCCGTACGGCTGCGTCGTACGGCGAACGACATGGCCTCCGCGATCCCGCGCCCCGAGCGCCGCGGCTCCGCCTCGGAGGTCGACGTCGGCGTGCTCACCGCCGCGGCCGCGGCCTGCCGGGACCGGGAGACCCTCCGGTTCGGCTACCGGAAGGCCGACGACTCCCGGTCCGCACGCCACGTCGAGCCCCACGCGCTGGTGCCGTACGGCGGCCGGTGGTACCTCGCCGCCTACGACCTCGACGCCCGGGACTGGCGCACCTTCCGGCTCGACCGGATCTCGGGCATCGAGCCGGGACGCCGCAGCTTCCGGCCGCGGGAGCTCCCGGGCGGGGATGCGGCGGCGTACGTCGTCGCCGGGGTCTCCGCCATCGCCGGCCGCTACCAGGTCGACGTCACCGTCGACGTGCCCGCGGACCGGGTGCGCGCCGAGGTCGCCCAGTGGGGCCGGGTCGTCGAGGTGACGCCCGGGGTCTCGCGGCTGCTGATGCGCGTGGACACGCTCGACTGGGTCGCGTTCATCCTCGGCTGCCTCGACGCCCCCTTCACCGTGCACGAACCGCCCGAGCTGCTGGACTACCTCGACGGCTGGGCGGAGCGGTTCAAGGCAGCGTCCGGCGGCTGAGCCAGCGCCTGCGCGGCGAGGGCGAGCTGCTCGACGCCGCGGGTCAGGTCCTCGCGGGCGGTGGTGATCAGGTCGAGGTGGAAGCCGACCAGCGCGGGGTCGACCAGCGCGACGATGCGGGCCACCCGGCGCGGGGGAGCGCCGCTGCGGGTGAAGTAGTCGCTCAGCGCGGCCGCCCACCGCTGATGGCTCTCGCGGGCCACCGTGCGGTGCGGCTCGGTGCCGATCAGCCCGGTCGCCGCGGCCTGGATGTAGAGGTCCAGGCAGCGCCCGAGCGCCGGATCGTCGTACGCCGCCCACAGCCGGTTGACCGCCTCCGCCACGGTCGGCGCGGCGGGAAGGGAGTCGATGATCGTCGTACTCCGGTCGCTCGCGCGGGCCGTGATCGCGGCGACCAGGCCGGCGTGGCTGCCGAAGTGGTAGATCAGCATCCGGTCGCTGGTGCCGATGGCCGCGGCGAGGGGTCGCAGCGTGAGGCCGATGAGGCCGTTGCCGAGGGCGTAGTCGGTCGCCGCGTCGAGGAGCTCGCTGTGACGATCACCACGGCCGTTCGGGGCTCGATCATTCACGGAGTCAATGTAGCAGGTGCTACAGTAGAGCCATCGATGTAGCGAGTGCTACGTCAGGATGAGAAGGAGTTTGATCATGTGGGGCGCAGCAATCCTGCTGACCCTGGCCATCGGCGTCGAGGTCGCCGCCACCATCGTTCTGCCGCGCGCGGAGGGGTTCACCAACCCGCTCTGGAGCGTGGTTACCCTGTCTGGCTACGGCATCTCGCTGTGGCTCCTCGCGCTCGTCGTGAAGCGCATGGACGTCTCGATGGCGTACGCCGTGTGGTCCGGCGCCGGCACCGCCCTCGTCGCCGTGTTCGGTGCGCTCGTGCTCGGCGAGCACCTGGACTGGGCCAAGGCGTCCTGCCTCGGCCTCATCATCGCCGGTGTCGTCGGGCTGAATGTCGTGGGAGGTGCCCACTGACCCCGGCCCCGACCCGGCCCCCGGGACCCCGGAACCCCCGGCTCTCGGGCCGAACGCGCAGAAAAGTCCGTTCTCAGCCTGAGAACGGACCTCTCTGCGCGTTCGGCGCCACGGGGACGGCTACGGTGCAACGCCCGGCCCGGACGACTGGTGACGCAGGTAGGCCAGCACGGCGCGCACCCGACGGTGAGACGCGGGGTCATCGGCAAGGTCGAGCTTGAGGAAGGTCTGGGTGACGTGCGCCTCGACGGTCCGCTCGGTCACGTGCAAACGGGCGGCGATCGCCTTGTTGGATAGGCCCTCAGCGACCAGGCCAAGAACCTCCCGCCCGCGCTCTGTCAGCGCCTCCACGGGATCGTGGCTACGCCGCCGCGCGAGGAGGCGCGAGACGATCGTCGGGTCGATCACCGTCTCCCCGTCGTCGACCCGGCGCAACGCGTCGACCAGGATGGCAATGTCAAAGACCCGATCCTTGAGCAGGTAGCCCACCCCCTCGGGATGTTCCTCCAACAGCCGCAGCGCATAGCTGGGCTCGATGTAGTGGGACAGCACCAGCACCGCTACGTTCGGGTACGCTGATCGGATCTGGCGGGCGGCGACCAGCCCCTCGTCGGTGTGCGTCGGCGGCATCCGGATGTCGACGAGTACGACGTCCGGCCGCTCGGCCCTCGTCATGGCCAGCAGTTGCCCGGCATCGGCAGCCTGAGCGACGACATCGACGCCGGCGCTCTCCAGCAGGCGCACGATGCCTTCGCGGGTCAGCATGGTGTCCTCAGCCACTACGACGCGCATGGGATCACCGCCTGTACCCGCTGGCCCGCCCGCACCAGCTCGCCGCCGGCTGCGCCCACCCGGTCGGCCAGGTGCACGTAGTCATGCTCGGGCGCCCCGTTGACCTCCACCACCAGCGCACGTTCGTCATGATGCACGGCCAGGCACAGTCCCGTCGAGCCGTACCGAGCCGCCTCATCGATCACACCTCTCACCACCGCGTAGGCGGTGCGCTCGACGGCGGGTGGGAGCCTCGCCGCGGGCAGTTCGCCCATCTCGACGGGTATCGGCGCCTGGTCTGTCAGCGTCCACAGTGCGGTAGCCAGCCCGGACTCGTCCAGTACGGCGGGGAAGATCCCATGCGCGAGCTCCCTCAACTCCGCGACGCACCTCTCGGCCTCGGCGACCGCATGCGTCAGCCGGGTGCAGCAGTCCGGATCACCATGCCGTTGCTCGTCGGCCAGTGCCAAGCGCAACTCAAAGAGTAGGCCGATCAGGCTCTGCTGGGTTCCGTCGTGCAGGTCGCGCTCGACCTGTGAACGCTTCTCGTCAGCGGCGGCGACGATCCGGGACCGGGAGGCCCGCAGGGCATCCAACTGGGCGAGCACCTCGGCCCGGAGCCGCTCGTTGTCGATCGCCAGCCGGGCCGCGGCTCCCAGCTCCGGCACCTGCCAGTCGTCGCCCACGACCCGGTGGTGCCGGAGCGCCGCGACCCTGCGACCGCCCCGTTCGATGTGAGTCACCCTCCCGTCGGCGAGGTCGACCCGTCGGCCCGAGGAATCGACGTACTGGCTGGGGCCGTCCAGCCAGTAGGCAATCTGAATCTCGGGGTCGCCGAGCGTACGGGCCAGTGTCGTCGGCACCATGTCGACCTCGGCGTCGGCATCGAGGTGGAGCGCCTCGACCAGCCGCTCTATTGAGTGGCGCCGGCGCCGATCACTCTCGACCTTCCACAACAAGCCCAGGGCGAGGACGATCAGCGTGGCGGCCCGGATCAGGTAGCTAGCCGCAAACCGGGGATCACTCGGGTCCTCGGCCCGATCGACCAGCAACAGGGCGGTATATCCGCCCTCGGCGAGCACGGCCAGGACGGCGGGCAGCAGCACCGGGGCCGCCTGCGCCCGGCTCGCGTCGGTCGCCCACAGCAGCCGCCACGCGCCCAGCCCAACGGTCGCCAGCACCAGGCCGACCGCGGACCACAGCCAGATCGAGTCGGTGATCCGCATCAGGTCGGGCAGGGGACGCCACAGGAACACGTTGACCGTGCAGTTCGACCAGCAGTGCAGGTCTTGGATCGGGTGACGGAACATGGCCTGGATCACGACCGCGGCCGCGGCCACGCAGTACCCGAGCCTCACCAGGGCACTCCCGAGAGCGGAGCGGCTGCGCCCTCCGGCGACGACCGCGAGGTGGACGAGCAACGGCAGCAGGAATGGCGCCACCACCATGGCGACGCTGCGGACCAAGGATGGGCCGGCCCACCAGCCGACCCACACCGGAGCCAGCCAGGCCACGGCGACCAGTACGGCGATACTCCCCGCCGTCCGCGAACCGGAGGTGCGCCCCATCGTCACCAGCCCGGCGGCGACCAGTCCGAGTGCGGCCGTCAGCGTGGCCGCGGCGAACCATGGGGACGCCGCGGCGTACGACACCGGCGTGTCCTCGGCCAGCAGCACCACCGTCGCGGCGGAAGCCAGCACCCCCAGAGCCGCCAGGCCGCCGTCCACCGTCCGATGGCGCCATCGGTCGTCGAGCTGCGCCCGGCCCATGGCCGCGATTCTCCCGCCTCGCACCCGGTGTTGTCACTGTGGCCAGCCACAACTCTGGCTGGCGGCGGACTCGCGCTTGCCACGCGGACGGGAGGCACCGCCACGCCTACGGTCGGAAGGCGACCTGAGGAGGTCCCATGAGAACCACAGCACGCGCGGCGGGTGTCCTTGCGACACTCCCCTTCCTCCTGCTGGTCGGGTGCGCCGCCCCGGCCGAGGACGACGACGCCTCGGAGGAACCCACCAGCGAGCCCAGGACCCTTCGGCTCGGCAACGTCACCGCCCACAACGGCCAGCCGATGGCGGACGTCGCGGCGTTCATCGAGCAGGTGTCTGCCGTGTCGAACGGTGCCCTGGAGATCGAGTTCGTCTGGACGCAGGCTCCCGACTCCGACCTAGCCACTGAAACGCCGGAGGTCGAGCGGGCGCTGGTCACCGCGGTCGCCGAAGGCAACCTTGACCTGGGGATCACGGGCGCCAGGGTGTTCGCCACCCTGGGCGTGGAGTCCATGGAGTTCCTCAACGCGCCCATGCTGATCGATAGCTACGCCCTGCAGCGAGCGGTGCTGGAGAGCGACATCACCGACGGGGTCCTGGACGACCTGGACGAGGCCGGGGTCGCCGGCCTCGGTCTCCTGCCCGGCGTCCTCCGCCGACCGATGAGCGCCACCAAGCCACTGACCACCCCGAAGGCCTGGGAGGGAGTGCGGATCCACGTCTTCGACTCCGTCCTGGGCGCCGAGGCAGTCGCCGCGCTGGGCGCCACCCCGGTCATCGCCGGCCCGGAAGACCGCGACCAGGGCCTGGCGGACGGCAGCATCCAGGCGGTTGAGAACACGCTCTCCTTCCACACCGGCATTCAGCGAAGCACTCCCTATGTCCCGCTCAACCTGGTGCTGTGGCCCAATCCGGCTGCGCTGGTCGCCAACCCCGACGTCGCCGACTCGCTCAGCGAACAGGAGATCGACTGGCTGAGCGAGGCGGCCGCGGGTGTGGCCGCCATCAGCCCAGACGACCTCGACCCCGGCGCAGCCGCCGCGAACCTCGAGCACAACTGCTCGGTCGGAGCCCGGTACGCCGTGGCCACCAAGAAGCAGCTCGCCGCGATGGAGGCTGCCTTCGAGCCCGTGTACGCCGACCTTGCGCGGGACGCGGAGACCAGGGACCGGATGGACCAGGTCCGCGATCTCAAGGAGACCGTCGAGGCGGAGGCCGCCCCCGAGGTGCCCACCGACTGCGCCGACGACGGTGCGAAGCCGGACCCGAAGGGCGACGACCCGGGTGCCCTGAGCGGAACCTTCGAGAGCAGGGTATGGAGGGTCAAGGCACTGGTGGAGGCCGGTGTGGAGGAAGTCGACGCCCAGGCCATCGCCGCAGAGCCGTTCAGCTTCCTATTCGACTTCGCCGAGGGTCGCTTCGTGATGTCCTGGAAGCCCGTCGATGGGGAGACTGCGCAGATCTGCTCCGGCACGTACCATGTCGAGGGAGACCAGGTCACGGTCGAACTCACCGAGTCGGGCGGGTGCGGGATCACCGGCTTCTTCTTTGACGCGACGGTCGAGACGACCGGCCAGGGAGTCCGATTCACCGAGTTGACTTCCGCGCACCCCACCGACGCGCTGATCTTCGGGGACCCGACCGGGTGGACCCGGATCGAGTGAGCTCTCCGGCCGCAGCCACGCCCAGCGTGGGAGGATCCGGTATGCGTGCCCCTGCGTTGGTCATCGGTGCCGTTCTCCTGGCGCTGACCGGCTGCGGTGCGGGCAGCGAGGGCGGGACCAAGGCCGGGGCGGGCGCACCACCGGTGACGCTTCGGATCGGCGCGGACACCGACGGCAGCTTCGGCGCAAGTCTGACGGTCAAGGAGTTCGCGCGGTACGTCGAGGCGGAGTCGGGCGGGTCTCTGACCCTGGAGCCGACGTGGCAGCCGGCGGGCCCGGAGGAGCCCGACTGGGATCAGTGGCTCGCCAAGGCCGTCCGCGACGGCAGGTACGACCTGGGGGCGATCCCGGCGCGTGCCTGGGACGTTGAGGGGGTGGACTCCTTCCGGGCGCTGTACGCACCCTTCCTGGTCACCGACCGCGACCTGCTGGCCGAGATCTCGACCGGGGACCTTGCCGACGACATGCTGGCCGGCCTCGACGGCTATGGCGTCACCGGGCTGGCCCTCGTCCCGTACGGGATTAGGTACGTCTTCGCGTTCGGCGACCCGATCCGGACACCGGCAGACCTGGACGGTCTGGCCATCCAGTCACCCACCTCCCGGACGACCCACGCCATGTTGCGCACGCTCGGGGCGTCGCCACGAAGCGTGGGGACGACGGACTTCGATCGCGGGATCGAGGACGGGACCTTGGCGGCCATCGAGTCCGCCTACCTGTTCTCGCATCTCCTGCATGGCGCGCCGACCGCCCTGGGCGACCTCCCCCTGTTCCCGATGGTGGACACGATCGTGATCCGCGCCGAGGTCCTGGACTCGCTCTCGCCCGAGCACCAGCGCATCCTGCGCGACGGCGCGCTCCACGCCCGGGACTGGACCATCCGGAACGCCCCGTCCGAGCAGCAGGCGGGCGCCGTGCACTGCGCCGGACTCGGCTCCATCGTGTACGCCGGCCAGGACACCGTCACGGCCTTCCATCAGGCTGCAGAACCCGTGCTCGACGTACTGGAGACCGATCCGGAGACCGCCCGGAGGATCGCGGCGATCCGCCGGCTCGGGGTCGCCACCGCGCCCTCCATTGCCGAGCCTTGCACGTCGGCTATGTCGCCCCCGTCGCGCGATCCCGGCGAGCCAGGCGCGATCGATGGCGCCTTCCGTACGCCGGACTGGACCGTCGACCGCTTGCTGGAGCACGGAGTCAGCCCGGGCGCCACGGAGAACCTGGCCGGTGTCTTCACCTTCACCTTCGACCGCGGAAGCTTCCGGCTCACGCATCGTGGCGCACACAGCCTGGTCGAATGCCCGGGCGAGTACCTGATCGCGGGCCGGGAGGTCGACATCACGCTCACCTCATCGGGAGAGTGCGGGCCCGCCGGGTTGTTCCTCCGCGCGGCGTTCGACGTGACCGAGTCGACCCTGCGGTTGACCAACATCCGAGAGGCGCACCCAAGCGACGTGATCCTCTTCGGGTCCTATCCCTGGGAGAGCGTCGACTGACCGCCGGTCACGGATCAGGCGACTCGAATCGGACAGGCGACCCCTCGGCGCCCAGCGATGCTCCGCTTCTCACGCCAACGGGATCGTGGCGCGCATCCGGGTGCCGCCGCCGCCGAGCGAGTCCACCAGCAGCGAGCCGCCCAGGGCCTCCACCCGGTCGGCGAGGCCCTGCAGCCCGGACCCGGCCGCCGGGTCCGCACCGCCGATCCCGTCGTCGGCGACGACCAGGCTGACGACGTCGCACCGGATCACCACCCGCATCGTCACCCGGGATGCGGCGGCGTGCTTGGCTGCGTTGCTCAGCGCCTCAGCGCAGGCGTAGTAGACCGCCACCTCGACCTCGGCAGGGAGCCGGTCCGGCGGCACCGAAAGCTCCACCGGGACCGGACTGCCCTCGGCGAGGTCGGCCAGCGCGGCGGACAACCCGCCCGATCCAGGGCGTGGGGACGCAGCCCCCGAGCCACCTGGTGCAACTCCGCCATCGTCTTGGCGAGTCGGGCCTGGATGACCTCCAACCGATCCAGCGGCTCCGGGTTGTCGCCGAGCAGGTCGGCCAACGCCGCGAGCCGCCGGCCGACTCGCTCCCGGAGCTGCCTCTCCAGCCGCCCCCGCTCATCGTCGGCTGCGAGCAGCAGCCGCCTCCGGGAGGCGTCCACGGCGGCAACCTGATCCTGCACCTGTGCCTGCAGGGCCGCGTGATCCGCGGCCAGCCGGGTCGCGACCTGGACCGCCCGGACAAGCGCAGGGTCTTCCAACACCGAAGCATCGTGGATCAGCAGCGCCAGGGATTCGCCGTCCCGCTCGACGTACGTCGCGGCGTGGACGCGATCCTCGGGGGCGGGGAGCGCGACCTCCTGGCCCCAGTCATCCAGGTAGCGGCCGGTCCGGGTATCCCATCGGCCCAGGCGCAGGGTGGGATCGCCGAGCGCTCGGGCCAGCTCGTCCCGGAGCAGGCCGGTCTCGCCCTCGCCGAGCTCAACGACGAGGTCCGTGACCCGGGCCATCGGAGGTGCACGCAGCCCGACGACGAGCAGCACCGCTACGCAGACCAGCACGATCTCGTAGCCCATCAGCGCTGGGATCACAGCCTGGCCCCCGGGCACCAGAGCCCGGGCTGCCTCGCCCGCGAGGACTGCCAGGACAAGGGCCGCGGTCGACACCTGGGCAAACCGGACCTGCCGGCCGAACCGGCCCGCGCCACGGACGATCTCGGTACGCCGCCACAGCATGGCCGCGCCCAGGAGCACTACGAGCAGGACCACTGCCCGCTTGTCCCTCCAGAGGCCAGGAACGAGCGCGGCAGCGTAGCCGGCGACAACGGCAACCCACCCCACCCGGGTGCGTGGCCGCGCACCCGGGTACGCAAGAAGCAGGTGGATCAGGAACCCGCGGTGCCAGAAGTGCCCGAGCGTGGTCACCGACCCGGCGTACCAGGCCAGCCCCGCCAGCCCGAGCAGCCATCCAGTTCCGCGAGATCGATCCCAGGCCACCACTCCAGCGCAGATCAGGACCACGCCCACCAAGAGGTCTGGCAGCCAGAGCAGGGGCCGCCCCCAGAACGGCCCAGCCACCTGCGCGGCCACCCCAAGGCACAACGCCACGACTAGCAGCAGTACCCGGACGCGGCTCACAGTCCTACCCGAGCAGGCGTCGCAGGGTCGCACCGGTGAGCTCGGCCTTACCCAGGAAGCCCAGGGCTGGGGCCGAGCACAGGCGGCGTCCGTACGCCGTCGCGTCCCGGCTGGAGATCAGGACCACATCAGGCGCGAGGCTGAGCTCAGCGAGCTGCTGCGCGACGCTGATGCCGTCGATATCGGGGAGACGGACGTCGAGCAGGACGAGCGTCGGCGCCAACCGCCGTGCCTCCGCGACAGCTTCCGCGCCGGTCCGCGCGTCCCCGACGACGTCGAAGCCAACCGCCTCAAGCATCGCGCGTGCCGACGCACGGAGGTCGGCGTGGTCGTCGACGATCAGGACGGTCTGGCCCATCTGTCGATGATCGCACTCGGCCTGGTTGCGGTCACTGTGGCCAGCCTCAAACCAGGCCGCCGGCCCAGCGCACGCCGAGTGCGCGATCTGTGTCGGTACGACGGCTCAGAACGACACGAATCCCGCGTTCGGCGAGATCGGCGGCAGAGGTTCAGGGGTCGACGACGGTGACGGAGACCTTCTTGACCATGTTGTAGTAGCGGACCTTCACGGTGAGGGTCTCGGGCTTCTCGCGCAGGTTGTCCTTGGCGATCGGGATCGAGATCTCGGTGGTCTGCTTGCCCTTCGGGAGCCTCTGGTTGACATAGAGCCCGGCCTTGTAGAGGAACTTCTTCTTCGTCTTCCCGACCCGCTCCTCCAGCCACTTCTTGGGCACGTCGGCGGTGTGGAGTGGCCGGCCGGTGCCCTTGACCACCGTGAGGGAGGCCCAGCTGACCTCGCCGACGGGCTGGCTCAGGCTGATCTTGAACCGTGCCCGCTGGCCCTCCTTGACCCGCTTCGCGACCGGCTTGACGCGCAGCTTCGGGGCCGGGTCGTCCTCGACCACCTGGACCATCCCGAGGTAGGAGTCGGTCATCGCGCCCGCGAGCGGCACCAGCCGCACGTCGTACATCCAGGGGTAGGGCGTCCACACGTCGTCGCGCGGGTACTTCACCGTGATGCCGTGCTCGGGATCGCCCGGGTTGAGCGTCAGCTCGGACTCCTTGGGCTTCCCGGTCCAGGCACCCCGGACCAGCTGCAGCCGGGCGGGCTCGCTGAGCGTCCCGCGGAGCTTCACCGGGATCGTCGCGGTGCCCTTGCCCGGGCCGTCGCCCTCCGGCACCTTCACCGAGCGGATGTTGACCAGCGGCAGCCGCTCGGACGGTACGGCGGACAACTGACCCGGCGCCGCGGCCACGTCGAGCAGCCAGGCGCGGCCGGAGTCGGTGCGGGCGACCAGCTCGACGCTCTCGATCGCGCTCGTGTCGATCGCCGCGTCGCCCAGCTCGACGGGCACGGTCTGCGCCCACAGCCGGGCCAGGTACTTCCCGGTCGGCAGCCCCGGGAACGTCGTACCGCCGACGGGCGTCAGGGTCGCGCTGTCGCCGTCGGTGTCGGTGACTCGCACGTCGAACCTGACCCGCTTGCTCGGATCCGCGATCACCCGCAGCTCCAGCCGGCCGTCGCTCGCGTCGAGCGGCGAGTAGAACTGGAGCCCGCCGGTGGCGTCGGCCTGCGACCAGGCCACCTCGAGCGCGCTGCGGACCGGCAACTCCTCCCACGCGTCCGGCCAGTTCGGCGAGAGCCACGGCAACGCGTCGTCCGCGGCGCAAGTGTCGCCGGGCTCGTCGTAGTTCCGCTCGGCGTCGCAGAGCCGCACGGCCGCGCCGGAGGGGGTGGTGGGCTCGGCGTCGATCGCGGGACGGCGTACGTCGCGGCCACCGCCGATCGCGGCGGACCGGATGTCGGCGTCCCCGACCGAGGCGACGGTGGCGTGCGACCCGTCGTACAGGGGAAGGAACTCCTCCTCGTCGGCGGCGAAGAGCCGGACCGCGCCAGCGATCCACGCCAGGCCCACGGTGCGCTGCTCGGCGTCGCTGAGCCGGCCGGGGTGGCTCGTCCCGCACGGCCGGGTCGCGGGGCCGCCCCAGTCGTCCCAGGCGGGTGCCTTCGCGACGCCGGGCGTCCACTCGGTGTTGAAGTAGTTGTGGTTGGCGCCCATCATCAGCACCGCGCTCTTCAGCGAGGTGTCGTCGGCGGTGAGGTCGCGCGCGAAGTCCACGAACTTCTGGCCCTGGAGGTCGCTGACGTCGCCGTCGCAGTAGGGGAGCACGGTCGCCGACGGGACGTACGGCGAGGTCTGCGTCGCGAAGTTCGTCGGCGCCAGCAGCACCTGGCCCACGATCCGGTAGTCCGCGTCGAGCGGGATCCGGATGCTCGCCCGGTTGACGCCCTCGCCGCCGCGGCTGTGGCCGACGAGCACCACGCGGTCCAGATCCACCTTGTGCTCCGCGGCCATGCCGGCCCAGTGCTTCAGGTGTTCGATGACGATCGAGGCGCGGGCGCCCGCGCCGCCGTCCGGCAGCCGCCAGTCCTGCGCGTTGATGCCGTTGACGCGGATCGAGACCGTGGCGTAGCCCTGGGAGGCCAGCACCTCCTGGGCGTAGTCGTAGCCGAGGTGGCTGGGGATTTCCTTCGCCGGCGCCTGGCACGGCCACTTCGACGGCATGGCCTCGGGATCGCCCGGGATGTAGCAGACGCTGTGCCTCCCGTGCAGGAAGAGGACCAGCGGACGGTCCCCGACCGCGGCACCGGCGGCAGGCTCGACCACGTGGCCGACCATCTCGATCGGGTTCTTCATGCCGGTGAGCTTCACCGGGTCGAGCTTGTAGTTGCTGCGCTCGATCGGGTACGGCCCCGGCTCCGCCGGGTCGACGGGCAGCACCTCGTCGTCGGGCGCGGCGCTCGGCGTGGCCTCGGGGCCGGCGACCAGGTCGTCGCCGGCCTCGTCGAGGCGGTCGCCGGAGAGCAGCACGTCGAGGTCGTCGGGGTCGGGGGCCTCGCTCGCGGCCACCGCGACCTCGACGGCCCGGCCCTCGTCGACCAGCACCGTCTCGCCGACGGGCGCGCCGGTCTCGTCCACGATCCGGGGACGGTCGGAGGTGATCGGGAGCGGCTCGTCGGCGGTCCAGCGGACGACGTACCGACCGGGCTCCACGGCCGTGACCGACCACTCGCCGCGAGCGGAGGGCTCGGCCCCGCCCGGCTCGGCTGCCGCGGGGGCGGTCCCCGCGGCACCCAGGCCGAGTGCGGCCGACAGCGCGAAGGTCACGAGGGGCATGCGTAGGCGCACGGCGGTCTCCGATCGAGGAGTGGCGAGTCGTCGTACTGTAGACGCGCCGGAGCGCGGAACGGTTGCGCTCATTCGGCGCGCCGATCCTTGACGCGGATGGTGACTCGGTAGGTCTGGCCAAAGTAGCGGACGCGGAACGTCACCGACTCCGTCTTCTCCTCGAGCCGGTCCTTCCTGATCGGCATCGAGAACTCGGCCGACCGGCGGCCCTTGGGGACGCGAAGGTAGACCATGAGCTTCGCCTTGTGGAGGTACTTCTCCCTCAGCATCGCGTCGTGGTCCTTCAGCCACTTCTTGGGTACGTCGGCGGTGTGCAGCGGTCGCCCCGGTCCCTTGACGGCCCTGACGTCGACCGAGGTTCGCTCGCCGGCGGACCTGGTCAGCCGGAACTTCAGTCGGATGCGCTCGCCCTCCGCGACCTCGGTGTCGACCACCTCGACCTTCAGCTTCGGCGCGGGCTCGTCCTCCTCGACCGTCAGCGTGCCGAGGTAGGAGTCCGTCATCGCGCCCTGGAGCGGGACCAGGCGGTGTCGCTCGACCCAGTCCTCCGACAGCCACACGTTGTCGCGGGGGTGTTCAACCTTGAAGCTCGCACTGGTCTGGCCTGGGGCGATCTTCAGCACGGACACGAGTTCGCGGTGACGCCGCTCCTGGCGAAGTTGCAGTCGGATCGGCTCGCGGACCTTTCCACGGATCCTCACCGGCACCGTTGCGGTCCCCTTGCCCGGCCCGTCGCCCTCGGTCACCTTGGTGTGACCCACGCCCACGATGGGCAACCGTTTGCGGGGCACCTCGGGGAGTTCCTGGGGGGCCGCGGCCAGGTCGAGGACCCACACTCGGCCCGAGTCGCTGCGGCCGACCACTTCGACGCGCTCGATCGCACCGAGGTCGATGTCGGTGGCGTCACCGGGGTCGACGAGCACGCTCTGGGCCCACAGCCGCGGCCGGGACGTCCCGGCGGGGAGTTCGGGATGCGCGGCCCCGCCGACCGGCGTGACGGTTGTGCTGTCGCCCGCCGAGTCGGTCAGGCGCACGTCGTACGCGGGTTGCGGCTTCGGGTAGCCGATGACCCGCAGTTCGAGTCGGCCCTCGCGCAGGTCCAGCGGCGAGGAGAGTTCCAGCCCGCCCATGGCGCCAACGCCGGACCAGGCGATCTCCAGGGCCCGGCGGGTGGGCATCTGGTCGAGCCCCTCGGGCCAGTTGGGGGAGTACCAGGGGTAGGTCTTGTTGAGGCACGCGCGGACGGTGTCTCTCTCGCGCGCGAGCGTGTCGCACAGGCGCAGGCTCGCCTTCGGTGACGGCTCGGTGGGGGTGGCGTCGATCGCCGGCCGTCGTACGTCGCGGCCGCCGCCGAGCGCCGCGGCCCGCACGTCGGCGTCGCCGACGGAGGCCACCGTGGCGTGCGAACCGTCGAAGAGGGGCAGGAACTCCTGCTCGTCGTCGGCGAAGAGCCGCACGGCGCCGGCGATCCACGCGACTCCGACCGCCCGCTGCTCCTTGTCGCTGAGGCGTTCGGGGTGGTTCTTGCCGCAGGGCCGATTCGGACCGGCGTCCGCGTCGTCCTCCGCGGGGGCCGTCGCGAGACCCGGCGTCAGCTCGGTGCTGAAGTAGTTGCGGTTGGCGCCCGTCACCATCACGGCGCTCTTGAGCGAGGGGTCGGCGGGGTCGAGGTCGCGCGCAAAGTCGACATACCGCTGGCCGGTCTTGTCCGTCGAGCTGGGCTCGACGCCGCAGAAGGTCAGGACCGAGATGAGCGGAACGTACGGCGAGGACTGGGCTGATTGGTTCGTCGACGAGAGAAGCACCTGCCCGACGATGCGGTGGCCGGCCCCGAACGGGCTCCGGATCGCCGCGCGGTTCACGCCCTCGCCAGCCTCGCCGTGGCCGACGAGGACGACGCGGCCCATGTCGACCTTGCGCTGTGTGGCGATGCTCGACCAGTGCTTCAGGTGCTCGATGACGAGCGTCGCGCGGGCGCCTGCACCCTTGTCCTCAGGCACCCAGTCCTGGGCGTTGATGCCGTTGGCGCGGATCGACACGGTGGTGTAGCCCTGGGACGCGAGGACCTTCTGGACGTAGCCGTAGCCGCGGTGGTTCGGCACGGCCCTCGCGTGAGGCCGGCACGGCCAACGCCACGGCCTGAGGTTGGGGCGGCCCGGGACGTAACAGTAGCGGTCGTCACCGTGCAGGAAGAGCACGAGCGGCCTATCTGCGACGGCACCACGAGGCTGGACGACGTGGCCCATCATCTCGACCGGCTTCTTCAAGCCGTTGATTTTCAGCGGCTTCAGCTTGTAGTCGCTGCGCTCGACCGAATAGGGGCCGCGCTCGGCGGGGTCGACCGGTAGCACCACGTCCTGGGTGCGAGCCGGGGCGCCCCCGCCGGCGTCGGGTGGCGGTTCGTCCGGCGCGGCGGCTGCCGGGAGACTCGCCGCGCCGAGACCCAGCGCGGACGTGAGGACGAAGGTGAGCAGGGACGTGCGTAGATGACGGTGCAACATGATCTCCGAACCGAGACTCGAGTGACTTGTGACACCTCAGGATGCATCTGACACCTCAAGCGTTGCATCCCATTTTCTTGCTGCCAGGTCAGGAGCCCGGATTCACCACTGGACCTCGTGGCACTGGCGGGTCGGCCCGGCCTCCACCTGGAGGGTGGCGTGCTCGACGTGGTGGCGGGCGAGCAGGACCGACTGGGCGTCGGTCAGCACCTGGTCGGGAGCG